>JALOTG010000176.1 GCA_025458005.1 Thiobacillaceae bacterium | reverse complement strand
CTATCCCGTGGAACTGCACTGCAAGTTCGACGAGGGGGCCGGCGTCCGCGACCCGGAACGGCGCAGGCTCCTGGGGGAAGTCTCGCGTTTCGCCGTGTCCAAGAATTTCAAGAAGCGTCTCGGCGAGGCCGGAACCCTGACCGGCGTGGCGGAAAGCAATGTGGACCTCTACCTCGAAGAGGATGAACGACGCATCCTGCCCCACCTCTCGCTGGGGCTCTTCGCTGTGTGGACACGCATGATGCACAGAAACGGCCTGACACTTTGCTATGCGGTCATGGAGCCGGCGCTTCACCGGCTGATCGGCCGCTCCGGCCTCGTATTCCATCCTATCGGTCCGGTCGTTGAGTATCATGGCCAGCGCATCCCGTGCCTGGGCGACATGCGCGAGATTCTCCCGAACATCAAGCGGGTCGCCCCGCCGGTCTGGGATCTGATGACCGACGCGGGCCGCTATACCTGCGGCACCGAATGAGGAGCGCGGCCTGTGTAGGTGACATACCCTCACGCATGGTAATAATACTTACACGTCCGAATAATAATCCCAGACACACGGCCCCTCCCTCTACCAGACCCGACCAACCCTTTTCATCCCATCTGCCGGGCCACTACCCGGCCCGTCAGGAGTTGCTATGACCCGCTTCACGACCAACGCCATCCACACCCTCGCCCTCGTCGGCCACGGCGGCGCCGGCAAGACCACCCTGGTGGACAGCCTGCTCGCCCGCAGCGGCGCGATCCCGGCCGCCGGCCAGGTCGAGCGTGGCAACACCGTGTGCGACTACGACCCCCTGGAGAAGGAGCACCAGCACTCCATCCAGCTGGCCACCGCCCACCTGGTCCACAAGGACGCCCGGGTCCACCTGCTGGACACGCCCGGCTACCCGGACTTCATGGGCCAGGCGATGTGCGCCCTGGATGCCGTGGAGACGGTGGCCGTTGTGATTGACGCCCAGAAAGGCATCGAGCTGACCGCCAGCCGCATGATGCACTGGGCGCAGACGCGCAAGCTGTGCCGCATGGTCATCGTCAACAAGATCGACGCCGGCAACCTGGACCTGCCGGGCCTGCTGGCGGACTTGCAGGCCGCCTTTGGCCGCGAGTGCCTGCCCATCAACCTGCCCGCCGGCGGCGGCAGCCGCGTGGTGGACTGCTTCTTCAACCCCGGCGGCGAGTCGGACTTCCTCTCCGTCGCCGAGGCCCATCAGGCCTTGGTCGACCAGGTGGTGGAGGTGGACGAGGAGCTGATGACGCTGTACCTGGAGCAGGGCGAGGTCGCGCCGGAGCAGCTGCACGCGCCGTTCGAGAAGGCCCTGCGCGAAAACCACCTCATCCCGGTCTGTTTCGTTTCCGCCCAGACCGGCGCGGGCATCCCCGAGCTGCTGGACGTCATGGTCAACCTGCTGCCCAACCCCACCGAGGGCAACCCACCCCTGTTCATCCAGGGCGAGGACGAGGCCGCGCGGCCCCTCCAGGCGGAGCCGGATCCCGACAAGCACGTCCTGGCGCACGTCTTCAAGGTCGAGATGGACCCCTACGTGGGCAAGATGGCCGTCTTCCGCGTCCATCAGGGTACCGTCACCGCGGACACACAGCTCTACATCGGCGAGTTGAGGAAGCCGTTCAAGGTCGGCCACCTGTACATGTTGCAGGGCAAGCAGTTGGAGGAAGTCGACGCCTGCGTGCCGGGTGACATCTGCTGCGTCACCAAGGTGGACGACGTCGGCTTCGACTCGGTGCTGCACGACGCCCCAGAGGACGACCACATCCACATGAAGCCGCTCGACTTCCCGCACGCCGTGTTCGGCCTGGCCATCCGGCCGAAGAAGCAGGCCGACATGACCAAGCTGGCGGAGGTGCTGCACAAGCTCACCGCCGAGGATCCCGGCCTGCACGTGGAGCACGATCCCAACACCCACGAGGCGGTCATCCGCGGCCTGGGCGAACTGCATCTGAAGCGGGTGCTGGAGAAGATGCGCGAGCAGTTCAAGCTGGACGTGGACACCCACCCGCCCACCATCCCCTACCGTGAGACCATCACCCTCGGCGCCGAGGGCCATTACCGGCACAAGAAGCAGACCGGCGGCGCCGGCCAGTTCGGCGAGGTGTTCCTGCGCATCGAGCCGCTGGAGCGCGGCGCGGGCTTCCAGTTCGTCGACGCCGTGAAGGGCGGCGTCATCCCCGGCCAGTTCATCCCCGCCGTGGAGAAAGGGGTCAGGCAGGCGATGGCCGGCGGCGGCGTGGCCGGTTTCCCGATGCAGGACATCCGCGTCACCGTCTACGACGGCAAGACCCACCCGGTGGACGGCAAGGAGGTAGCCTTCATCACCGCCGGCAAGAAGGCCTATCTGGAAGCGGTTGCCCAGGCCCGGCCCATCGTCCTGGAGCCCATCGTCCGGATCGAGTTGACGGTGCCCGAGGAGTGCTTCGGCGACGTCAGCGGCGACCTCTCCGGCCGGCGCGGCCAGCTCACCGGCAGCAACACCGGCCGCGGCGGCATGATGATCCTGGAAGGAGTGGTGCCCCTGGCCGAGCTGGACAACTACCAGTCACGCCTCAAGGCGATGACCGGCGGGCGTGGCTCCTACACCCTGGAGCTCGCCGACTACCAGCCGGTGCCGCCCAACGTGCAGCAGCAGCTGGCGGCGCAGTTCCGCCCGACCGCCGAGGAGGAATAGGCTCCCAGGGGCCGGTTTCCCGCCCCCGAAGCGGCATCTTGGGTCCCCGGCCCCGGGCACCGGGGCTGCGCCGCGCCACCGGATCGGCGTGCATGCGGACGAACCAGCCGGTTCGGGTCGTTCGTTTCAGGACGTTCAAGCTCAGACCGAGCCAGGTCGTTAATGACCCATGGCAACCGATGGCGAGCTTCCCGAACGCGGCATCCCCATGACCCTTGCGATCATCATCGAACGCGCCGTGGCCATGTGCCGCCAATCCGTGTGGCGACTCGCGCTGTTGCTACTGGCAGGCTGGCTGGGCCCGGCCGGGGCGTGGGCCGCGGAGAAGGTATCGCTGTTCATCCTGCACTCCTACAGCCAGGACTACCCCTGGACCAAGCTCCAGCATGAGGGTTTCATGGACCGCCTGCGCTCGGACACCGGCCGCGAGTACGGCACCCGAGTGGAATACCTGGACACCAAGCGCGTCAGCTACGACCCGGCCTACGCGGAGTGGATGGCCGCGCATCTGGCGAAGAAATACGCCGGCTACCGGCCCCGCGCCATCTACGTGACGGACGACAACGCCCTGTCCTTCGCCTTGTCGTACATGGGTCGCATCTTCGCCGACAGCCCGGTGATCTTCTCCGGCATCAACAACTACCAGATCAGGCCGCAGCTGGACCCCGCACATGTCACCGGAGTGTTCGAACGCAAGGAAATCGCCCCCAATTTGGCCCTGATGCGCCGAATCGCGCCGAACATCCGGGATATCCTGGTGGTGGGTGATGCCTCCGAGACCTACTCCGCCATCCGCCAGGAACTGCTGGCGGACCTGGAGTCCTATCCCGATATCCGGCCTTACTTCGTTTCCACGAACCGGCTGAAGTCGCTCATCGAGCGCCTCAAGGGTAGACCGGAGCGGTTCGTCTTCCTCACCACCCTGGGGGCCGTGCGTGACGAATCGGGCGAGCCGCTCTCCCTTGCCGAGACCATCTCGGCCATCACGCAATCGGGCCCTTACACCATCTTCAGCATGGAAGACGCCTACATCCTGCCGGGCGTGCTGGGCGGCTATGTGACCAGCGGACGCAGGCAGGGCGAGACGGCGGCGGAGATGCTGTTGCGGCATCTGAGCGGGACGCCTCTGAGCGCCATCGCGCCGGTCGAGCAAAGCCCCAACGAATACATCATCGACGCGGCCCAACTGGCGAAGACAGGCATGCGCCTGCCCGAGGAGGTTGCACGCGAGGCCACCCTGCTCAACCCCCTGCCGAGCTTCTATGACCGCCACCAGCGGCCCATCCTCGCCTCCCTGTATGTCCTGTCCCTGCTGTTCGTCGCCTCCCTGCTCATCTCCATCCATATGCTGATGGGCAAGAACCGGCTGATCACCCGGAGCGCGCGGCAATTGTCCGAACAGGCCCGGCATCTGCAGGAGGTCCAGGAAAGCCTGACACGCGCCCAGCATGTCGCGCACATGGGGACCTGGGACTGGGGCATCCAGGAAAACAGCCTCTATTGGTCGGAAGGGATCTACAGCCTGTTCGGCCTCTCGCACAAGCAATTCGAGGCGAGTTACGAGAATTTCCTAGAGCGCGTCCATCCGGATGATCGGCAGCGAGTCGATGCCGCCGTGAACGACGCCCTGGCGGGCGGGGCGCCCTATGACCTGATCCATCGCGTCATCCTGCCGGACGGGCGCATCCGCGTCATGCACGAGCAGGCCGAGATCCTGCGCGACGCGTCGGGAGCCCCGCTGCGCATGACCGGCATGGTGCGGGACATCACCAGCGAGGATGAAGCTGGCCGGGCCCTGCGGGAAAGCGAGGAGAAGCTGCGCACGGTGATCGAGACCTTCCCCCTCATCCTCTGGGCGATCGACCGTGATGGCGTGTTCACCCTGTCGCGCGGCGCCGGCCTCAAGGCGCTCGGACTGCAGCCGGACGAGGTGGTGGGGGCCTCTGTGTTCGAGCAGTACCGCGACTTTCCGGAAATCCTCGACGACATCCGGCGTGCCCTGGCCGGCGAGAATCTGGTGACGACCCGCTGGCTCGGGGACCTGGCCTTCGAGGTACGCTACACACCCCTGCTCGACGAGACGAGGAAGATCAAGGGCGTGATCGGCGTGGCTGCCGACGTCACCGAGCGCATGCGCTACGAGCAGCGGCTCGCCGCCCTGGCCAACTATGACCAGATCACCCAGTTGCCCAACCGAGCCCTGTTCCGGGATCGCCTCGCCCATGCGATCCAGCTTGCCGAACGCAGCCAAGGCATGCTCGGCCTGCTGTTCCTCGATCTCGACCAGTTCAAGTCCATCAACGACACCCTGGGGCATGCCGCCGGGGATGAACTCCTGGTCCAAGTCGCCCAGCGCCTGCGCTCCGTCGTGCGTGCGTCGGACACGGTCTGCCGCCTGGGCGGAGACGAATTTACCGTCATCATGGAAAACCTCCACGATGCGGACGAAACGTCCCGTGTCGCCACCAGTATCGTCGAGAGCCTGGCGCCGCCCTTCCGCCTCCTGGGCAAAGAAATCTATGTGACCTGCAGCCTGGGCATCGCCATCTACCCCCAGGACGGGGACAATGTGGACGCCTTGCTGATGAATGCCGACGCGGCGATGTATCAGGCCAAGGACTATGGCCGGAACAACTTCCAGTATTACACCCAGGAAATCAACCAGCGGGCCCAGCAGCGACTGGAGCTAGCCAACCAGCTCAGGATGGCCCTCGAACGCAACGAGTTCGAGCTGCATTTTCAGCCCCAGGTTCGCCTGGGCGATCATCGGGTCATCGGTTTCGAGGCCCTGCTACGCTGGAACCACCCCATGCGAGGGCGGGTCGCCCCCAACCTGTTCATTCCGATGCTGGAAGAGACCGGGCTGATCGTCCAGGTGGGGGAATGGGTGCTGAACGAGGCCTGCCGCTGGGCTGCCGCCCTGCCCCCGGGCGATGGGCCGGATCCACACGTGTCGGTCAACCTCTCCGCCAGGCAGTTCCGCCAGCAGGAGCTCATCCACTCCGTGCGGCAAGCACTCGCCATCAGCGGACTGGCGGCCGAGCGCCTGGAGCTGGAAATCACCGAATCGAGCCTGGTCGACCTGCTGATGAGTCCGGATAGCATGGCCAGCCTGAAGAGTCTCGGCTTGCACCTGAGCCTCGACGACTTCGGCACGGGATATTCATCCCTCTCCTACCTCAAGCACTTCCCCCTCGACCGGCTCAAGATCGACGCCTCCTTCGTGCGCGACCTGGTCACCGACCCGAGCGATGCTGGCATCACCGCCGCCATCATCGTCCTGGGGCACAAACTCGGCCTGCGGGTGATCGCCGAGGGCGTGGAAACCGACGAGCAACTCGCCATGCTGCAAGAACTGGGCTGCGACGAGATCCAGGGCTACTTGGTCGCCAGACCCATGTCCGGCGACGAGGCAGCCGAATGGCTGCGCGCGTCACGCCAGGATGACCGGGATCCCGGTGCGATCCGGGCTGCCAAGCTAGTGTCCTGATATGCGGGGATATCCGGCTTGCCTGCCAGGCTTCACCGCATAGCGTGCAAGCGGGACGCGTGAATCCCTGCCCATGGCCCGTTCATTTCCACTCGATGGCACCGGAGGGCTTGCCGGACATCAGGTTGACCTGCTCGACGTATTTTTGCGCCGGCACCGGCAGGCGCAGGCCGACGCGCACGCCCTTGGCGATCTCGCCTGGCTTCAGCGTGCGGCCGTAGAGGGTCAGGTTGCCAGGGTCGTCGACACTGACGCTGTATTCATCGATGGATTGTCCCAGCATGACGCCTCGTCGCAGGGCATAGGAGACGATATCCGCCTGTCCGCCAGCAGGCGGAAGCGGTCCATCCGCCTGTGGCGGCAGGTCCAGCCCCATCTTCAGGCTGCCGGTGAGCAGGCCCTCGATGCTTCGGCGGGTCCTCAGCACGACGAGGACGTCGCTCACCAACACCCCGGCCTGCAAACCCAGGCTGCGACCCTGGATGGTCAGCAGGATGGGGGGGCTCCAGCGCTCGTCGCCGTCCCGGTAGGTCAACACCCCGCGACCCTGGATGTTCGCCAGCATAACCCCCGCCTTGACCAGGCCGGGGAACACGGCGAAGCCATGGGCATCCTTGAGCAGGCCGTGGAAGCGCTCCCAGGTCGCGGGATGATTGGCGAACAGGCGCTCCAGAACCTCGCTGGCCGACTCGACATGGTGTGCGCCGTC
>JALOTG010000175.1 GCA_025458005.1 Thiobacillaceae bacterium | reverse complement strand
AGGACGCCGGCGCCTACACCGTGCGGGCGCGGGCCGAGCAGCTGCTGGCCGGACTGGGCTTCGCCCATGCCCAGATGGACGAGCCGGTGGCGCGCTTCTCCGGCGGCTGGCGCATGCGGCTCAACCTGGCGCAGGCCCTGATGTGTCCCTCGGACCTGCTGCTGCTGGACGAGCCGACCAACCACCTCGACCTGGATGCCATCCTCTGGCTGGAGGACTGGCTGCGGCGCTACCCCGGCACCCTGATCGTCATCTCCCACGACCGCGACTTCCTCGACGGCGTGGTGAACGTGATCGCGCACCTCGACGCACGCAAGCTCAGGCGCTACGGCGGCGACTATTCGGCCTTCGAGGTCCAGCGGGCGGCCAACCTGGCCCTCACCCAGGCGGCCTACGAGAAGCAGACGCGCGAGCGCGCCCACCTGCAGTCCTTCATCGACCGCTTCAAGGCCAAGGCCACCAAGGCCCGGCAGGCCCAGTCGCGCATGAAGATGCTGGCGCGCATGGAGGAACTCGCCCCCATCCACGCCGCGGCGCCGTTCTCGTTCGAGTTCCGCGAGCCGGAACGGGCGCCCAACCCGCTGCTCACGCTGGAGGAGGTGACGGCCGGGTATGCCGATCGTCCTTCCGGCGCGAGCCGGAATCCAGAGCGGGATGACAGGGACTCGCCCCCAGCCTTCGCCGGGGGGACGGCGAAACCCGTCCTCTCGGGCGTCAACCTGAACCTCCAGGCTGGCCAGCGCATCGGCCTGCTGGGCGTGAACGGCGCCGGCAAATCCACGCTGATCAAGACCCTGGTGGGCGAGCTGCCGCCGTTGGCCGGCCGCGTCACGCACAACAAGGGCCTGGCCATCGGCTACTTCGCCCAGCACCAGCTGGAGATGCTGCGCCACGACCAGTCGGCCCTGTGGCAGCTGCAAAAGCTGGCGCCGGCCGAACGCGAGCAGGACCTGCGCAACTTCCTGGGCGGCTTCAACTTCGCCGGCGACATGGCCACGGCGCCCATCGCCCCGTTCTCCGGCGGCGAGAAGGCGCGCCTGGCGCTCGCCCTGATCGTCTGGCAGCGGCCCAACCTGCTGCTGCTGGACGAGCCCACCAACCACCTCGACCTGGAGACGCGCGAGGCCCTCACCGTGGCGCTCGCCCAGTTCGAGGGCACCCTGGTGCTGGTCTCCCACGACCGCCACCTGCTGCGCGCCACCACCGACGAATTCCTGATCGTCGCCGACGGCACCCTGCGCCCCTTCGACGGCGACCTCGACGACTACCGGGACTGGCTGTTCGGAACCAAGCTGGCCAAGGCCCGTGCGGCGAGGCCCGACGCCCCGCCAGGCGGCACGGCGCGGCCGTCGGAACGCGCCCCGGACCGCAAGGAGCAGCGCCGCCAGGAGGCCGAGGCCCGGCAGCGGCTGGCCGCGCGGCGCAAGCCCATCGAGGCGCGCATCCGGCGGCTGGAGGACCTCATGGCCCGCCTGGAGGCCCGCGGGGCGGAGATCGGCGCGCGCCTGGCCGATCCGGCCCTCTACGCGGAAGCCGGCAAGGAGGAACTCAAGGAACTCCTGCTCGAACAGGCCAACGTGGCGCGGGAGCTGGAACAGCTGGAAGGCGAATGGCTGGGCGAGCAGACCGCCCTGGAGGCCCTGGAGGCCTGAGGGCGGCCGCGGTCATCCGGTCTTTCTGGCCGATCGTTTATAGTGAAGGCGAGACGTCCCGAGGAGGCTAGAACCATGAACGCACGCATTCGAATCGCCCTGGCCGCGCTGCTCGCCCTGGCCACCCTGTCGCCCCTGCCCGCGACCGCCGATGCCTTGCCCGACTCGGGGCTGCCGGCCACTTCAGCCTCGGTCGCTGCGCAACCGATGGCGGGCTGCCAGTCCCGCATCGATCAGCGCATCGACCTCGCCCAGGGCATGCCCCTCGACTGCTGCAAGGGGCACAAGGGCATCTGCGGCTGCCGCGCCGGCAAGATCGTCTGCTGCGACGGGACGGTGAGCAAGGACCCCAACTGCACCTGCCATTCCGACTGGGGCATCGAGAACTGAACCGGGTGCGGCCCGCGAGCGGGCCGCCAGCGATCGTCACCTGGCAGGAGCGCCGCTGGCGGCGCATACCCCGTTCGGGGTCGGCCCGCAAGCGGACCTCCTACCCATGAAAACCCGAAGAGATGGCGCGGGCAGCGCGAACCAGCTGCCGTCTGCGGGCGGTCCACCTACTTGCCGGTGGCGACCCAGACCCCGTCCCAATCCGCGCCGGGCGGCGCCGCGCGGAACGCAGCGATGCGCTCGAGATAGACCTGGCTGGGCCGGTCGTCGGGATCCGCTGCCAAGCAGGCGGAGAAGGCCTTCTCCGCCGCATCCCAGTCCCGGTCGCGATAGGCGGCCAGGCCCGTCTCGAAGCCGGCAACCTGCGCGAGCCGCTCGGCGCCAACCGCCTCAGCCTCGCCCACCAGCTCGAACACCCGCACCGGCTCCGTCTTGCCGGCCACGCGCAGGCTGTCGATCTCCCGGAACACCAGGCCTTCGCCCGCCTGGCGACGGGTCTCCTCGCTGACCAGGATGCGGGTGCCGTAGAACTTGTTCGCCTGCTCCAGCCGCGAGGCGAGGTTCACCGTGTCGCCGATCACCGTGTAGCCGCGCGAGGTATCGGAGCCGATGTTGCCCACCGTCACGTCGCCAGAGGCGATGCCCATGCGGATGTCCACGCTGGGCAGGCCATGGCGGATGCCCAGGAGGTCGGGCAGTTCGCGGCGCAGATCGTCCAGGCGGGCGCGCTGCCCCAGGGCGGCCAGGCAGCAGAGTCGGGCATGGCTGGCCGGGTCGCCGAACGGGGGCCCCCAGAAGGCCATCACCGAATCGCCGATGTACTTGTCGATGATGCCCTGGCGTTCGCGGATGACCTCGGCCATGAGGGCGAAGTAACGGTTCAGGAAGCGCACCGCCGTGTCCGGCGTGAGCCCCTCGCACATGCGGGTGAAGTCGGCCAGGTCGGAGAAGAACACCGTCATGACATGGCGCTCGCCGCCCTGGGATGGCAGTCGGTTCTCCAGCAGGCCGCGCACGATGCGCGGATCGACATACTGGCCGAACGTCTCCTTGATGCGTTCCTTCTCGCGCAGGCCGGCCACCATGTGGTTGAAGGAGTCGGCCAGGGTGGCCAGCTCGTCGCGCGTCTTGACCAGGATCTCCACGTCCAGGTCGCCCCGCTCCACCGCCTGGGTACCACCCAGCAGGCGGAGGATCGGCTCCACCAGGGAGCGGGTCACCGCCCAGGCGAAGATCAGGCCCAGGGCGGTGGCGATGGCGGTGATGATCCAGTTCAGCCTGACCGCGCGCGCCTCCTCGGCCTTGGCCCGGGCGGCGGTCTCCCGGGTGAGGCTGTTGAGCAGCTCGATGGCCTTGCCGATCTCCGCGTCGACGCTGTCCTTTTCGCGCAGCAGGGCGGCGCGGACGATCTGCTGGGTGCGCGGCGTGCCCTCCTCGGCCTCGATCTGGTATTCCCGGAAGGTGGCATGGAAGCGCTGCCGGGCAGTCTGGATGGCGGGCAGCTGACGCGTCAGGACGGCCAGGGTCACCTCGTCCAGGTCGACGCGGCGGTCCGCCTTGGCCTCGCCCAGCAGGCGCAGGGAGGAGTCCACGATCTGGTCGGCGTTGATGCCGCGGAAATCGAAGTCGCGCGACTCCTTGGCGAGGAACTCCGCGTCGGGCGACGCCGCCTGCATGCCGGCCAGGATGCGTTCCATGTGCACCATCTGCTGGCGGATCAGGATCTCCACGCTGGCCACCTGCTCCTGCAGCGGCAGGTAGTAGTCCGACAGCGCCCGCACCTGGTGGTTGAGCTGGCGCAGGTTGAGCACCGACAGCCAGGTGACGACCACCATCAGGGCCAGCAGGACCAGGGTGATGCTGAAGATCTTCAGGCGGATGGGGCGGCGCATGGCGGCAGCTTCGAATGGAATCACTACAAGACTGGAACGCGATACGGCCGACGTCAACCACATCCCGTCCGGCCATGCCCGGCTCGAACCGCCCGATGCGGGCTACTCCAGCCACTCCCGGCCCAGCACTGTCATGTCCCGGGCGAAGCGGAAGACCAGCGGCACTCCGGAGGGGACCTCGACGTGCTCCATGGCCTCGGGGCTGATGGCCTCCAGGTGCATGATGAGCCCGCGCAGGGTATTGCCATGGCTGGCGACGAGCAGGCGCCGGCCGGCGGCGACCCGGGGCGCCAGGACCTCCCGCCAGTAGGGCAGGGTGCGCCGCTGGCAGTCACGCAGGCTCTCCGTGGCCGGCAGATGGGCGGGGTGCAGGTCGCGGTAGAGGGGCGAGAAGCGCGGGTGGCGGGGATCGTCGTGCGCCAGCGCCGGCGGCGGCTCGTGGTAGCCGCGCCACCAGCGGCGAGACTGGGTCTCCCCCCAGGCAGCGAAGATCTCGTGCTTGTTCAGGCCCTGCAGGGCGCCGTAGTGGCGCTCGTTCAGCCGCCAGGTGGCGTGGATCGGCACCTCGGGATGGGCTGCCCCGGCCAGCAGGGCCTCGACGGTCTGGCGCGTGCGGCGCAGCACCGAGACGTGCGCCTCGTCGAAGGCAAACCCCTCTTCCGCCAGGCGGCGACCGGCGGCGGCGGCCTCGCCGATGCCCACCTCGGTCAGCTCGATATCGGTCCAGCCGGTGAAGCGGTGGGTCAGGTTCCACTCGCTGTGCCCATGGCGGATGAACACCACTACCCATTCCGCCTGCACCATGCTTACTCCGGCACTTCCACCAGCACGTGCTCGAGGTGATGGCGATCGGCCCATTTCTCCAGATGCCAGCCGTGCTCGTCGAAGTGGAACCAGTTCAGGGCGCAGTTGGGGATGACGAAGTCGCGCGGCGTCTCCAGCGGCCGGCCGGTGGCCTTGCGGTAGATGAGGTCCAGCACGCCGCCGTGGCAGACGGCGCAGATGGTCTGGCCGACATGGTGGCGCGCCATCCAGTCGATGCCCTCGGCCACCCGCGCGGCGAAGTCCAGCATGCTCTCGCCGGTCTCGAAGTCGTAATGGGGGTCGCGCGCCAGGTACAGGGCATGGGCGGCGGGATACCGCACCGCCCCCTCGGCGGCGGTGATGCCCTGGAAGATGCCGTAGTGGCGCTCGCGGATCTGCGGCAGCGGCCTAATCTCCAGGCCCTCACGTTCGGCGATGGCCCGCGCCGTGTCCATGGCCCGGGTCAGGTCGCTGCTGTAGATCATGGCGAAGCGATGGTGCGCCGCGTTGTAGGCCATGGCCAGGGCCTGGGCCCGGCCGGTGGCGTTGAGGGGGATGTCGGTGTGGCCCTGGATGCGCTTTTCGACGTTCCAGTCCGTCTCGCCATGGCGAACGATGCAGATGCGGGTGGTCATGTTGGGGTTGGGTCGGGGTAGGGGGAACTCGGAGACGCCCGAGGACAATCATTATCGGCTTTCCCGCGGCCAGGGCACAGTCTCGGGCGTGAAGCCAACGCCAGGCGGCCTGGCCCCACAGACCCAGCGCGCCAGCCCCGGCCTGCCCGCCTGTCCCGGTACAATGCGGAGATTTCCACCCTTACAGAGTCATTGCCCATGGCCCAATACGTCATGTCCATGCTCCGCGTGAGCAAGATCGTTCCACCGAAGCGCCAGATCATCAAGGACATCTCCCTGTCCTTCTTCCCCGGCGCGAAGATCGGCCTGCTGGGCCTGAACGGCTCCGGCAAGTCCACCGTGCTGAGGATCATGGCCGACGTCGACAAGGAATACGACGGCGAGGTGCAGCACCTGGCCGGCATCTCCATCGGCTACCTGCCGCAGGAACCCCAGCTCGACCCCGACAAGACCGTGCGCGACGAGGTGGAGGCCGGCCTGGGCGAGGTGATGCAGGCCCGGCAGAAGCTGGAGGAGGTCTACGCCGCCTACGCCGAGCCGGACGCCGACTTCGACAAGCTGGCCGAGGAGCAGGCCCGCCTGGAGGCCATCATCGCCACCTCGGGCTCGGACGCCGAACATCAGATGGAGATCGCCGCCGACGCCCTGCGCCTGCCGCCCTGGGAGGCCAGGATCGAGCACCTCTCCGGCGGCGAGAAGCGCCGCGTGGCCCTGTGCAAGCTGCTGCTGCAAAAGCCGGACATGCTGCTGCTGGACGAGCCCACCAACCACCTGGACGCCGAGTCGGTGGAATGGCTGGAACAGTTCCTGGTCCGCTTCCCCGGCACGGTGGTGGCCGTCACCCACGACCGCTACTTCCTCGACAACGCCGCCGAGTGGATCCTCGAACTGGACCGCGGCCAGGGCATCCCCTGGAAGGGCAACTACTCCGCCTGGCTGGAGCAGAAGGAGGCCCGCCTGGAGACCGAGAACAAGCAGATCGACGCCCACATGAAGGCCATGAAGCAGGAACTGGAATGGGTGCGCCAGAACCCCAAGGCCCGCCAGGCCAAGTCCAAGGCGCGCCTGGCCCGCTTCGAGGAGATGAACACCTTCGAATA
>JALOTG010000323.1 GCA_025458005.1 Thiobacillaceae bacterium | reverse complement strand
TCCTCGCCGCGATGGGCGGGCAGGCAGTGCATGAACAGGGCGTCCGGACTCGCCACGCGCATCATCTCCGCATCCACCTGCCAGTCGGCGAAGGCCCGCATCCGTTCCGTGTTCTCGGCCTCGTAGCCCATGCTGGTCCACACGTCGGTGGTGACCAGGTCGGCGCCCCGGCAGGCATCCATCGGATCGGCGAACTCCTCGTAGTGGTCGGTGCCATAGAGTCCCGCCCGTTCCGGCTCCACCTCGTAGCCCGGCGGCGTGGAAACGTGCACGTTGAAGTCGAGGACCTCGGCGGCCTGCAACCAGGTGTTGCAGACGTTGTTGGAGTCGCCCACCCAGGCTACCGTGCGGCCCTGGATCGGGCCGCGATGCTCGAGGTAGGTGTAGATGTCGGCGAGGATCTGGCAGGGATGGTATTCGTTGGTCAGGCCGTTGATCACCGGGACGCGCGAATGGCTGGCGAAGCGCTCGATGATCTCCTGCTCGTAGGTGCGGATCATGACGATGTCCACCATGCGGGAGATCACCTCGGCGGCGTCCTCCACTGGCTCGCCGCGGCCAAGCTGGGTGTCGCGGGTGTTGAGGTAGATCGCCGAGCCGCCCAGCTGGTGCATGCCGGCCTCGAAGGAGAGCCGGGTGCGGGTGGAGCTCTTCTCGAAGATCATGGCCAACGTGCGGTCCGCCAGGGGATGATAGGGTTGGTAGGCCTTGAAGCGATGCTTGATGGCGCGCGTGCGCTCGAACAGGTAGTCCAGCTCCTCCCGACCGAGATCCTTGAACTGCAGGAAATGTCTGACCGCCATGGCGCGCCTCAGCCCAGGAACTCGCGGATCAGCTCGGCGAGCGGCGCGGTGAGCAGCGCAGCCTCCTCCCGGTTCAGGATCAGGGGCGGCAGCAGGCGCACCACGCTGTCGGCCGTCACGTTGATGAGCAGCTTCTTGTCCAGTGCCCGCTTGACCAGGTCGCCGCAGGGCCGATCCAGTTCGATGCCGATCATCAGGCCCTGGCCGCGAATCTCGCGCACACCGGCGACACCCCGCAGCCGCTCGGCCAGATCCTGGCGGATGAAGGCGCCGACCCGCTCGGCGTTGTCCAGCAGGCCCTCCTCCTCGATGACCTTCAGGGTGGTCAGCGCCGCCGTGCAGGCCAGCGGACCGCCACCGAAGGTGGAGCCGTGCTTGCCCGGGGTAAAGGCCTCCGCCGCCACGCCGCGCGCCAGGCAGGCGCCGATCGGCACGCCGGAGCCCAGCCCCTTGGCCAGGGTCATCACGTCCGGCATCACGTCGGAATGCTGGAAGGCGAACCAGGCGCCGGTCCGACCGATGCCGCTCTGCACCTCGTCGAGCATCAGCAGCCACTGGTTGGCGTCGCAGATGCGTCGCAGTTCGGCCAGATAGCCGGCCTGGGGGATGTTCACGCCGCCCTCGCCCTGGTAGGGCTCGACCAGCACGGCGACGATGTTCTTGTGATGCTCGCCCAGCCTGGCCACCGCTTCCGCGTCGCCGAAGGGCACCCGCACGAAGCCGGTCACCAGGGGCTCGAAGCCGGCCTGAACCTTGCGGCTGCCGGTGGCCGAGAGGGTGGCCAGGGTGCGGCCGTGGAAGCTCTTTTCCATGACGACGATGGCCGGGTTCTCGATGCCCCGGTTGTGGCCATGCAGGCGGGCGATCTTGATGGCCGCCTCGTTGGCCTCGGCGCCGGAATTGCAGAAGAACACCCGCTCCAGCCCGGACAGGGCGCACAGGCGCTCGGCCAGCCGCTCCTGCTCGGGGATACGATAGAGGTTGGAGGTGTGGATCAGGCGCCCCGCCTGTTCGCACAATGCCCGGGCGAGTTTCGGATGGGCATGGCCGAGTCCGTTCACCGCCACGCCGGCCAGGGCATCCAGGTATTTGTCGCCGTGCTCGTCATGGAGCCAGACACCCTCCGACCGCCTGGCGGGCATAGGTCTGCATCAGGAAATCGGACATGTTCAACCACCCACTCGACTAAAGACACACGGCGGCTTGCGCCGCCGTGTGGGGAAAGTTTTTACTATACCTGCAAAGCGGGGTGAAAAAAACCGCACGCCAGGAAAAATCGAAGAGGATAAAGCCATGCGAACAACTCCCGTGGGCTGTCAACGCAGACAGACCTGCCCCTTCCCGTCGAACCCCCGATCAAGAAGAACTCGCATGCGTACCCTGACCCAGATATCGCAACGCGAGTATTGTGATGTCATCCGATTGCTCGACGCCGTCGCTGAATTCGGTCACGGCCCGCGCCAGGGCGGCGACCAATCCATCCATCGCGCCGTCGGCGGGATGCTGATCGAGGGCTGCGCGGGTACGTTCCAGGTCGAACATGGCGCGATCCGCGTTTTCCGCCTCGGTGACCCCATCGCTGTACATGACCAGGCGATCACCGCGGGAGATGTTGATCTCGATGCCCTGGTACAGGAGCGTGGGCGAGATGCCCAGCAACGCCCCCTTGGTCCCGGTGATCACTTCGAAGGCCCCGCCCTGCCGTGAGAGGAGCGGTGGCGGGTGGCCGGCGTTGAAGAGTGTCAGTCGCCCGTCGTGAACGGACAAGATGGCGATGGCGAGGGTGACGAACATGTCGGACGCGTTGCCTTCGCACAGTAGACGGTTGAGGGCGGGCATCAACTCTGCCCAGGGCGTCGTGGTGCAGCCCTGGGCACGCAGCAGGGTCAGGGTGCGCATCATGAACAGGGCCGCGGCCATCCCCTTGCCCGACACGTCACCTACCGCCACCAGGATATGCCCATCGCTGATGGGAAACGCATCGTAAAGGTCGCCGCCAACCTCCTTGGCCGGCAGCAGATAGGCCTGCACATCTACTTGCCCATGATGCGGAAACAGGGGAACGCGCTGGGGCAGCAAGCCCATCTGGATGTCCCGGGCCGCGGCCAGTTCCTTCTTCAGATGCTCGTATTGCAGTTGCTGCTCGATGCCGCGGATGATCCGTTGGCCGGTGAGGCGCAGGCGATGGGTGATCAGCCGCGTGAGGTTGCGCATCACCCGCGGGTGCGTGGCCAGGTGGCGCCAGAAGTCCTGCTCCCTGATAGCCAGCACTTCGCTCTTGCCGACGGAATAGACGTAAGCCGAGGTCTTGCGCCCGTCGATGATGGACATCTCGCCGATCGGTTCGCCGGGCATGATGGGCATGCCGGGCTGGGTGTCCTCGCGCGTCAGGCGCACCCCCATTTCGCCGCTGATGAGGATGTAGAAATGATGGTTTTCCTGGTCCGCCTCGATCAGCATCTCGCCATCCGCGAGGCGAATGCGTTCGCTCGCCGACAGTACCGCATCGATGTTTGGCGAGGGAGTCACGTCCTCGAAGATCTTGATCCAGCCGTAGTCCAAGTCTGGTGCGGTCAGGGGATGGGAGGGATCACTGCAAGGAAGCCCGCGCGTGTTCCATCGGGAGGGTGAGGGAGAGGACGTTGCGGTCATGCTCTCGCCGGTAATGCATGCAAGACGTGTAATGCCGCATCAAATGGATGCCCAGGCCGCCTGGCCTGGCCTCATCCAAATTGTTGGGCAAGTTGGCCGGCGTGGCGGCGGTCGGGTCATAGGCCAGCCCGTCATCCATCAGTTTGGCCAGGATGTGACCATCCTGAAGGGTGCATTCCAGCTCGATCTCGCCGATAGTCCCCGGGCGCCTTGAATAATCCATGATGTTTGTGACGGCCTCGGTGAGTACCAGATCCAGGCTGAACGTGGCCTCTGGGGAAAGGGCGTGGCAGCTGGCAAACGCCTGGAGCCAGTCCCCCAAGACCGGGAGCTGGCCGTGGTCCATGGACAACTTCAAGCGGGACGAATTTCCCGGCATCTGGTCCGGTGCCATGGAAACCGCCCCGGAATGGCGTGGTCAGCCCATCAGAGCAGTCAATGCGACTGCTTCGTCAGGATAGATGGGGATCAAGCTATCGATCCCAGCCGTCTCCAGAACTTGCTTGACCAAGGGCTGAGGA
>JALOTG010000174.1 GCA_025458005.1 Thiobacillaceae bacterium | reverse complement strand
CCTCGATGAGGCTATCCAGCAGGTCGAACTCATGCTCACCGTCCATGAAGTGGTTGGCCCCCTCGATGACGCGCAACCGGGCCGAGGTCCTGGCCAGCCCTTCGATCCAGCCCGGACCGAGGCGGTCGTCCTTGCTGCCCATGATGAAGCTGACCGGCACCTTGGCCCGGTCGATGGCCTTCAGCATCCGTTCCGGCGTCCATTCCAGATAGGACAGCAGGCTCCGTGGCGTGGCCAGGTAATTCTGGCAGTAGGAGAACCTGCGCAGGACGGGCTTGTTTTCGCCGCGCCTGATCCGATCGGCGAGTTCCTCCTGGAGTTGCCGGCTCTTCGCCTCGTCCTCCCGGTAGCGTCCTTCCATGATGCTGATCCCTACCAGCCTCTTAACCTGGCCCGGCACGGGCCTCTGGGCGAAGGCGAGCAGTTCCATGCTGCCGAGGCTGTGGCCGACCAGCACGATGGGGCCCTTGTGCCGTTGTCCGAGCCACTTCAGCCAGGCCGCGATCTCGCCCAGGTCATCCTCCAGGGTGTGGGTATGGATGGCCTCGCAGGCCAGGCTCTGTCTGCGGTGGGTGACGCCCAGGCTGAGGGTGGGCGCCAGGACGGTGTAGCCGTCGCCGGCCAGGCCCTCGGTGAGGCGGTGGATGGTGCTGAACTCATGGGTCTGCAGGAAACCGTGCAGGAGCAGCGCCGCCGGCTTGTCGGGCAGTCCCTTGCGGTATTCCGCCTTGGCCACGATGCTGGGGGAAAGCCGCAGGGCCACCGGTTCGGCCCAGGCCGCGCAGGTCAGCAACAGGGCCAGCAGGGCCCAATACCTCCTTGATACCATCGCCTGTCTCCTTATATATACTGCCCGTCCATGACCGCACTGGACGCGCTGTTTTCGGCTTCGGGGCCTTTATACCACCACATCCCCCAGTATCGGCCGCGGCGGCAGCAACTTGAGATGGCCGAGCGCATCCAGGCCGCCCTGGACAGCCGCGATCGGCTGGTGGCCGAGGCCGGCACCGGCACCGGCAAGACCCTGGCCTACCTGGTCCCGGCGCTGCTCTCCGGCGCCAAGACCATCCTCTCCACCGGCACCAAGACCCTGCAGGACCAGCTCTTCCACCGCGACATCCCGGCCGTGCGGGCCGCCCTCGGGGTGCCGCTCAGCGTCGCCCTGCTCAAGGGGCGCGCCAACTACGTCTGTCCCTACCACCTCGAGCGGGCCCTGGCCGACGGCCGGCTGGGCAGCCGCGAGGAAGTTGAGCACCTGCGCCGCATCGCCCGCTTCGCAGGCCTCACCGACAGCGGCGACCGCATGGCCCTCGGCGACGTGCCGGAGGATTCGCCGGCCTGGGCGCACGCCGTCTCCAGCCGCGACAACTGCCTGGGCGGCGACTGCCCGCACCACAAGGGCTGCTTCGTGCTCAAGGCTCGGCGCCGCGCCCTGGAGGCCGACCTGGTGGTGGTCAACCACCACCTCTTCTTCGCCGACGTCTGGCTCAAGGACGAGGGGGCGGGCGAACTGCTGCCGGCCGCCAACGCCGTGATCTTCGACGAGGCGCACCAGCTGCCGGCGATCGCCGGGGTGTTCTTCGGCGACAGCGTGGGCACCGGGCAGCTGATCGACCTGGCCCGCGACACGCGCCAGGAGGCGGCCATGTCGGCCGGGGACTTCGCCGACCTGCCGCGCGCGGCCGCGGACCTGGACAAGGCGGCGCGGGACGCGCGCCTCGCCCTGGGACTGAACGCCCTGCGCCTGCCCGCCGAACGGGCCCTGGAGCGGCCCGCCTTCGATGCCGCCGTCGACACCCTGACCGAGCGGATCGCCCGGCTGGGCGACTTGCTGGCGGCCCAGGCGGAGCGCGCCGAGGGCCTGGCGAACTGCCTGGAGCGCTGCCGGGAGCTGGCCGGCAAGCTGGCGCGCTGGCGCCGCCCGCAGGCCGACGAGTCCGCCGCGGGCTCGGGCATGGTGCGCTGGTGCGAGGCGACCCCGCACACCCTGCTGTTCCACGCCACCCCCCTGGACGTCGGCGAACACTTCGCCCGCCAGCTGGAGGACGACGCGCGGGCCTGGATCTTCACCTCCGCCACCCTCTCGGTGCGCGGCGACTTCAGCCACTACCTGAGCCAGATCGGCCTGCCCCAGGCGAGCACCGCGGTGTGGGACAGCCCCTACGACTATGCCAGCCAGGCGCTGCTCTACGTGCCGGCGGGCATGCCGGACGCCAACGCGCCCGGCTACACCCGCGCCGTGGTGGAGGCGGCCTGGCCCCTGGTATGCGCCAGCCGGGGCCGGGCCTTCCTGCTCTTCACCAGCCTGCGCGCCATGACCGAGGCGCACGGCCTGGTCGGCGAGAAGCTGACGGCGGAAGGCCGGGGCTGGCCGCTGCTGCTGCAGGGCGAGAAGAGCCGCAGCGAGCTGCTGGAGGAGTTCCGCCAGCGCGGCAACGCCATCCTGCTCGGCAGCCAGAGCTTCTGGGAGGGCGTGGACGTGCCCGGCGACGCCCTCTCCCTGGTGGTCATCGACCGGCTGCCGTTCCAGCCGCCCGACGATCCGGTGCTCGCCGCCCGCATCGAGGCCCTGCGGCGAGCCGGGCGCAATCCCTTCTTCGACTACCAGCTGCCGCACGCGGTGATCAGCCTCAAGCAGGGGGCGGGGCGCCTGATCCGCCACGAGAACGACCGCGGCGTGCTGATGATCTGCGATACCCGCCTGGTGGACAAGCCCTACGGGCGGCGCATCTGGCAGGCCCTGCCGCCGATGAAGCGGACACGCGACCGCCTGGAGGCGGTGGCCTTCTTCGCCGAGTCGGCGAGCGGGGGTGCCGCGCCATGAGCCGCGTGCGTCGCCGCTGGCCGCTTGCCGTCCTTCTCTGCCTGGCCCTGCCGGGACTTGGCGCGCGGGCCGGGGTGGAAGCCCAGGCCATCCTGCAGACCTCGCCCCTGGCCGGCTTCCAGTATCACGCCGGCAAGGCGATCTTTCCCCTGATGCGGGTGGGCGACCGCCTGAGTCTGCACCGCGAGCCCGACAATCCCCATGATCCCCGCGCCGTGCGGGTGGACTGGCGGGGCGTGCCGATCGGCTACGTGCCCCGCCTGGACAACCTGGACCTGGCCCGCCTGATGGACCGCGGCGTGCCCGTCGAGGCCCGCATCCTGCACCTGGAGAAGGCCCGCGACCCCTGGCGGCGGGTGCTGCTGGAGATCGTCGTGGCGGAGGAGGGCGGCGAGGCGGCCGTGACGGTAAAATAGCCGCCATCCACGCTTGCCCTATCACGAATTGAAGCTCCTCGCCTTCGACACCTCCACCGAATGGTGTACCGCCGCCCTGTGGGTGGACGGCGACCTGCGCGTGGCCGAGGTTCATGCCGGGCAGACCCATTCGCAGATCCTGCTGCCCATGTTGCGCGACCTGCTCGCCCACGCCGGGCTGACCCTGGGTGGACTGGACGCGCTGGCCTTCGGCAAGGGGCCCGGCTCCTTCACCGGGCTGCGCATCGCCTGCGGCGTCGCCCAGGGCCTGGGCATGGGCGCGGGCCTGCCGGTGCTGGGCGTGGTTACCCTGGAGGCGATGGCCGAGGAGAGCGGCGCGGAGCGGGTCGTCACCTGCCTGGATGCCCGCATGGGCGAGGTTTACGCGGCGGTCTGGCAGCGCGGCGGCGGGCATTGGCAGGCCCTGGCGGGTCCCGCCCTGTACCGGCCCGAGGCCGCCCCCCTGCCCGACGAGCGGCGCTGGGTCGGCTGTGGCATCGGCTTCAGCGCCTATGCCGAGGCGATGTCCGCCCGTTACGCCGGCCGGCTCGCCGGGGTGCGTCCGGAGGTGCTGCCGCATGCCCGCGCCATCGCCCGCCTGGCCGCGCCCCGGCTGGCGCGGGGGGAGGGCGAGCCGGCCGAAGCGGCGCGACCCTATTACGTGCGCGACAAGGTGGCCCTGAGGCGCGACGAACGATGAGCGCCATCCTGCGGCCCGCCCTGCCCGACTTCCGGCCCATGGCCAACCGGGACCTGGAGCACATCGTGCGCATCGAGCGGGCGGCCTATCCCTATCCCTGGAGCCTCGGCAACTTTCGCGACTGTCTGCACGCCGGCTACAGTTGCTGGGTGGCGGAGCTCGAGCGGGAACTGATCGGCTATTTCGTGCTGCTGTCCGCGGCCGGCGAGGGCCATATCCTGAACTGCTGCGTGTCCCCGCCCTGGCAGGGGCGCGGCTATGGCCGTCTGCTCATGGAGCAACTGATGGACACGGCGCGTGGCCACGGCGTGGAGTTCCTCTTCCTGGAGGTGCGCCCGAGCAATGCCCCCGCCATCCGGCTCTACGAGAGTCTCGGCTTCGAGGGCATCGCCCTGCGCCGCGGCTATTACCCGGCCGACCAAGGCCGCGAGGACGCCCTGGTGATGAGGCTGGGGTTGTGAGCCTGCCGCGCGAGGAACGGCTCAAGGCGCTGGGGCTCTGGCCGCGCTGGCGACTGCGGACCGCGCCGGCGCCGATGACGATGGAGGCGGAAAGCGGCACGCCGTCCCCGGCCCCCCTCGACGAGCTCCCCGACGCGGCCTCCGGCGCGACCGAGATTTCCGCCCTGGATTGGGACGGCCTGCGCCGGGCGGTGCTCGGCTGCACCCGTTGCGAGCTGCATCGCAGCCGCACCCAGGGCGTGTTTGGGGTCGGCGACCCGAACGCCGACTGGCTGATCGTCGGCGAGGCGCCGGGCGGCGACGAGGACCGGGTGGGCGAACCCTTTGTCGGCCAGGCCGGCAAGCTGCTCGACGCCATGCTGGCGTCCATCGGCCTCACGCGCGGCGAGGACGTCTACATCGCCAACGTGCTGAAATCCAGACCGCCGCGCAACCGCGACCCCGATCCCCGGGAGGTGGCCGCCTGCCTGCCCTATCTGGAACGGCAGATCGACCTCATCCAGCCCCGTCTGATCCTCGCCCTCGGCCGCTTCGCCGCCCAGAGCCTGCTCACCACGGACGCGTCCATCTCGCGCCTGCGCGGCACCCTGCACCGCTACCGGGGCGTGCCCCTGATCGTCACCTATCACCCGGCCTACCTGCTGCGCAACCTGGCGGACAAGGCCAAGGCCTGGGAGGACCTGGTGCTGGCGCGCGAGACCATGCGGGGCTTGAAAGGGGACCGGGCGGCCTGATCTTGACCTTATGCAACGGAGGAAACCCGCCATGCGCAGACTTGCCGCCTATTTCATCATGTTGCTGACCGCCCTGGGCCTGTCCGGCTGCGGCTACAACACCCTGCAGGCCCAGGACGAGGGGGTCAAGGCGGCCTGGTCAGAGGTGCTCAACCAGTACCAGCGCCGCGCCGACCTGGTGCCCAACCTGGTCAACACGGTGAAGGGCTACGCCGCCCACGAGGCCAAGGTGCTCACCGACGTCATCAACGCCCGCGCCCGGGTCGGCCAGGTGCAGGCCACGCCCGAGCTGGTCAACGACCCGGCCGCGCTGGAGCAATTCCAGGCCGCCCAGGCCGAGCTGTCCGGCGCCCTGGGGCGACTGCTGCTGGTGGCCGAGAACTACCCGCAGCTCAAGGCGGACGCCGCCTTCCGCGACCTGCAGGCGCAGCTGGAGGGCACCGAGAACCGCATCACCGTGGCGCGCAATCGCTATATCCAGTCCGTGCAGGCCTACAACACCACGGTGCGCCAGTTCCCCAGCAACCTGACGGCAATGCTGTTCGGCCACCAGGCCAAGGCCAATTTCACGGTCGAGAACGAAAAGGCCCTCGCCGCGCCGCCGAAGGTGGAGTTTGCCCAGTGAGGGGGAAGGGGTGACGAGTAAGGCAAGCCCCGGCCATGCCTGGTGGCCCGGCCTGATCGCCCTGCTGCTCGCCTTCCTCGCCCACGCCCAGCAGCCCGTTCCGACGCTGGCCGCCCGCGTCACCGACCTGACCGGCACCCTCGCGTCGGCCGAGCGCCAGGCCTTGGAGGCCAAGCTGGCCGAATTCGAGGCCGGCAAGGGCAGCCAGATCGCCGTGCTGATCGTCGCGACCACCCGGCCGGAGGCCATCGAGCAGTACGGCATCCGTGTCGCCGAGGCGTGGAAGCTTGGCCGCCAGGGGATCGACGACGGTGCCCTCCTGCTGGTGGCCAAGGACGACCGGGCCCTGCGCATCGAGGTGGGCTACGGCCTGGAGGGGGCGATCCCGGACGCGCTGGCCAAGCGCGTCATTGCCGAGGTCATCGCGCCGCGGTTTCGCGCCGGGGACTTCGCCGGCGGGCTGAACGCCGGCGTGGACGCCCTGATCGGGCTGGTCTCGGGCGAGCCCCTGCCCGAGCCGAGGGCGCGGCCGTCCGGCCAGGCCGGCATCGACTTCCTCGAGAACACCCTGCCGGTGGCCATGCTGTTCATCTTCGTGGTGGGCGGGCTGCTGCGCAGCCTGCTGGGCCGTCTGCCGGGCGCCTCGGTGGCCGGGGCGGTGTCCTTCGTCGGCGCCTGGATGCTGCTGGGCGGCTTCGTCGCGGCGCTGGTCATCGCCGTCATTGTCTTCATCATCACCCTGGCGGGGGGCGGCAGGCCGGCGGTGGG
>JALOTG010000001.1 GCA_025458005.1 Thiobacillaceae bacterium | reverse complement strand
ACGATCGGGCCGCAGGGCCGCTTCGAGCTGGTTTGCTACGGCAACCATGACGGTGCCGTCCCAGGCCCGCATCGCTTGGCGATTGCCCCCAACGGGGTTCCCGATTCGGCCGATGCTCCCTGGGCAGTTCCCGCAAGGTAGAAACCGGCGTCACGCCCTTTCGGATAAGGTAGGGATGTTCTTCACCGGCAGCACTCGCGGCCTTCCAGATCGCCGCCGCCTTGGTTGCGGCCACGGCATTCCGGCGGGCGTCATCCTCTCGGCGTTGTCGGATGGACTCTTGCCGCTTGCGCTCATGCGCGGCCCTCTCGGCTTCGGTCCACTCATGGCCGTTCGCCACAAAGAAAACCTTTTCCGCCCCCTTCCAGTTCCAGACGTGGCCGCCCTCGCCGTCGGCAAACAATTTGATGCGGGCATCGCCACGGCCTCGCCGGTCATCGTCCACGTCGGTTTCATGCCATCGGCCATCGGCAGGGACAGGCTTGTAAACAATGCCGACCTCGGCGCAGGCAATTCGCAGAGCTTCATGAAGGGATGCGTTCATCATGCACCTCCCAGGCGAAGCCGCCGAATCAGCCAGTCGGCCAGCTGCAAAGGGATCACGCCCCAGCAATACCCGCCTACGATTAATGCCTTGGTTGCGGCCCGGATGCTAGAATTGACGCCGTAAATCGTCTTTTGGGGTGCGGCATCGCGCCCCATTTTTTTGAGTGTCATTGCCGCCACTCCTCAAGCCGATTTCCGGCTTTCTATGCGGGCGGCCAGCCAACTATCGCACTCCGACTCGACAAATCCGACGGCCCTCGCGCCAAGCGGGATCGGCCTCGGAAAGGAGGGGTCGAAATTGGGCGATTTCGGGTTCAACCTGTCATATATCGCCGACCGTGACAGACCAATTTTCTTCTCAAGTTGTTTACGACGGATGATGTTGAGTGCGGCTTGAAGTTGTGCGGACATGAAACTAACTCCTTATTCATGCACCGCTCGGAAGAGAACCAAGCGGGCAGCATAAACAATGCAAGGTTTACCCTTGCGCCATTTACGATGCATAACGCTTGGCATCATCCGCGAACACCAGCCGCACAATGCGGTGGATCACCCTTTGTTTAGACTCGGGCGTGTTCCGAGTGCCGAATTAACGCATCAGCCGCGAATGTGTTTCTAAGATATAAAACCTTTAAGGCATTGTCAAGCATTGCATGGAACACCGCCTAAGCGGCCTGATACGCCTTGCCGAATCGACCGATGATCACGTTGTTCTTGCCTTCATCAATCTGGCTGTCCACGAAGTCGGCCCACCATTGCAGCATTTCCCGGCGTTGCTCAAGATATTGCGCCCGGTTGTAGACGCCCCGAATCCCTTTCGTTTCATGGGCTAATGCCTTCTCGATCCAGTCCGAATTGAATCCGGCTTCATGTAAGTGAGTGCTAGCTGTCCGCCGGAAGTCATGCAGGACGAAATCCCTCACGCCAAGCTCAAGGGACCGGACGGCCTGATTCAATGTACTGTGCGCGATGGGCTGCTCAAGGGTGCCCCGGCTCGGGAATACCCATTCGGACCCGCTGGCCAGTCCCTTCAATTCCTCGAACATCGCCAGGGCCTGTTTAGACAACGGGATCAGGTGCGGCCTGTCTTTCTTCATCCGCTCGCCGGGAATCGAAAAAAGGGCATTGTCGAAGTCGATTTCTTCCCACCGTGCCCCGATCAATTCGCCCTTTCGCACCATGCAGAGAATCAGCAGGTGCAAGGCCAGCTTGTGAGAACGCTTCACGCTGGATTGATAAATAGCCCTTAGCAGCATTCCCACTTCATCCGGCGTTAATGCCACGTCCCGACTTTTCGCCGTGGCGATGTATTTCGCCTCGATGGCCGCCGCCGGATTGAATGTGGTTTTCTGCCGTGCGATGGCATAGGCGAATAGCCGCTTCATCACGTTGCGCGTGGCCAGCGCCATTTGATCGGCCCCCCGCGCCTTGATGCGGTCGGTTATGGCGAGAACATCGTCCGGCGTGACTTCGCTTATATGCTTGTCGCCAATGGCCGGGATTATGTCTTTTTCCAATACCCGCTTGACGTTGCGGGGGTTGCTGTTGCCAGGCTCGGCGACTTCTTCATACCAGCGCCATGCAAAGGCGGCCACGCTATCGGCGGCCCTTTCCTCGGCTTGCCTGGCCTCTTGCTTAGCCTGTTCCTCGGCTTCCTTGGCCTTCATCTTCTCAATGGCCTTGCCGCACCATTGCTTGAGGAAGTGAGTAGCCATTTCCCGCGCCTCGGGCTTGGCATCTTCGGGAATGGGATCGCCCCGCTTGAGGGCCATCGGCGACAGTCCACGCTTTACCAGCGCCTTGCAGTCCTCACGCCACTTGCGGGCCTCGGACAGCCCATAGGCCGGGTAGTCGCCCAAGGCGAGCTTTTCTTGCTTGCCCGCCAGCCGGTAGCGCAGCCGCCAGACCATTTTCCCGCCGGGGCTGGACTCGATGAACAGACCGCCGCCGTCGGAATTGATGCTGGCCGGTGGCAGGTTCCTCAGTGTGGTATCGGACAGCGCCATGTTCACCCCCTTTGTTCCCATGTTCCCAAAATCGGTCCGCCGACTCGGGTACATCAAAATACTTGGGAACAAATGCCCGTAAATAGCATGGATGCTTGCTTACAGCCGAATCGTTCCCGCCGGATGTTCCCAAATTATCCCGAAGATGCCGCCCGTTTTGCAGGCTTGGGAACACTTCCCGGACCCTACTTGGGAACACTTCATCAGGACTTGGGAACAAATCTGGGAACATTTTAGGCCGGATTCCCAGGGTATGCAATGGACGTTACGGGCTCACAAGCTCACGTAACTCATTGTCTGATAAAGTGGATTGTGGACGGCTTAGGACTGCCCAGGAAGCAGTCTTACTTTCCGATGCAAAACTGGCTGAAGATGACCCCAAGGAGGTCGTCGGATGTGAATTCTCCGGTGATGTTCGACAGGGCCTCCTGAGCCAGGCGCAGCTCCTCGGCGAACAGTTCCAGCTGGCCGGCCTGTTCGCGTGCGAGCCCGAGGTGCGCTGCCGCCTCGCGCAGCGCGGCGAGGTGGCGACCGCGCGCCATGAAGCCGCCTTCCCCGGCCGCCTGCCAGCCGGCCAGATCCAGCAGGCGTCGGGTCAGCAGTTCGATGCCGTGGCCTTCCCTGGCGGACAGCCAGATTTCCCGACCGTCCTCTGACAGGCGCGGCGCTTCCCCGGTCAGATCGATCTTGTTGTGCACCGTCAGCAAGGGAATATCGGGCAGGCGCTCCAGGATGCCGGCCTCCCGGTCACCGACACCATGGGCGGCATCCACCAGCAGCAGCGCGACGTCCGCCCTGTCCAGCGCCGCCCAGGTGCGGGCAATGCCCTGGGCCTCCACCGGGTCGTCGGTGTCGCGCAGGCCGGCGGTGTCGACCACGTGGATCGGCACGCCCTCGATCTGGATCGCCTCGCGGACCGTATCGCGGGTGGTGCCGGCGATCTCCGTGACGATGGCCGCCTCGTAGCCGGCCAGGCGGTTGAGCAGCGAGGACTTGCCGACGTTGGGCTGGCCGATCAGTACCACCGTCAGGCCTTCCCGCAACAGCGCGCCTTGGTGGGCCCGGGCCCGCAGCGCCGCGAGTCTGGCGTCGATGCCGTCGAGTTGGCCGAAGGCATCGGCCTGGCGCAGGAAGTCGATCTCCTCCTCGGGAAAGTCCAGGGTGGCCTCCACCAGCATGCGCAGGCGGATCAGGGCCTCCACCAAGTCGTGCACTTCGCGCGAGAGCTCGCCGGTCAGGGACCGCACCGCGGAGCGTGCCGCCGCCTGGCTCTGCGCGTCGATCAGGTCGGCGATGGCCTCGGCCTGGGCGAGGTCGAGCTTGTCGTTGAGGAAGGCGCGCCGGCTGAACTCGCCGGGCTCCGCCGGCCGCGCGCCCAGTGCCACGCAACGCTGCAGGATCATGGCCAGCACCTGGGGACCGCCGTGGCCCTGCAATTCGAGCACCTCCTCGCCGGTGAAGGAATGCGGCGCGCGAAAGTACAGGGCAATGCCCTCGTCCAGGGTCTCACCGCTCTCGTCCAGGAAGCGGGCGTGGGTCGCCCGGCGCGGTTCCAGGGGCCTGCCCAGGACCCCCGCGACGATCTCCCTCAGGTCCGGCCCGGAGACCCGCACGACGCCGATGCCGCCCCGCCCCGGGGCGGTGGCGACGGCGGCGATGATGTCATTTCTTGGCGGCCTTGCCATGGCCGGCGCGCTCGATCACCTGAGTGATGCGCCACTGCTGCAGGATGGACAGGACGTTGTTGACCAGCCAGTAGAGCACCAGGCCGGCGGGGAAGAAGAAGAAGAACACCGAGAAGACGATGGGCATCGCCATCATCACCTTGGCCTGCACCGGGTCGGGCGGCGTCGGGCTCAGCTTCATCTGGATGAACATGGTGGCGGCCATGACCAAGGGCAGGATGTAGTAGGGATCCTTGGCCGAGAGGTCGGTGATCCAGAAGGCGAACGGCGCCTGCCGGAGCTCCACGGCGCCGAGCAGCACCCAGTACAGGGCGATGAACACGGGGATCTGCACCAGGATGGGCAGGCAGCCGCCGAGCGGATTGATCTTCTCCTCCTGGTAGATCTTCATCATGTTCTCGTGCAGCTTCTGCCGGTCGTCGCCGTAGGTTTCCTTGAGCTGCTGCAGGCGCGGGGCCAGCTTGCGCATGTGCGCCATGGACTTGTAGCTGGCGGCCGACAGGGGATAGAAGACCAGCTTGATGATCACCGTCAGCAGGATGATGGCAACCCCCCAGTTGTCGACCAGCTTGTTCAGCTGGTTGAGCAGCCAGAACAGGGGATAGGCGAGCACGTGCAACCAGCCGTAGTCGACCACGTATTCCATGCCGGGGGCGAGCGACTGGATCTTTTCCAGTTCCTGCGGACCGGCATAGAGTCGCACGCCGATCTCCCGGCTCTCGCCGGGCGCAACCTGCACGGCGGGCAGGATCATGCCGGCAGCGTACTCGCCGTTGCCCAGGTCTCGCGTGTAGAACTCGCGCTTGGAAGTATCCTGCGGGTCACGGGTCAGCCAGACGGCGACGAAGTGATGCTGGGCCAGTCCGATCCAGCCGTCCTGGGCTTCCTTGACGTGTTCCTGCTTGCCCTTGGCGATGTCCTCGAAACTGACCTTCTGGTATTTGCCCACCTCGGTGTACACGACCGGGCCGGTGAAGGTGTGGACGAAGGCGGATTCGCCTTCGGGGGCCTCGCCGTGGCGCACTAGCTGGTAATAGGGATAGCCCTCGAGCGGGCTCTGGCCGGTATTGGTCACCTCGTGCCGGACCTGCACCACATAGCTGCCGCGGCGGAAGACGTAGGTCTTGACCACCTGAGCGTTCTCGGAGACCGCCTTCATGCTCAGGCGAATCTCGTCCTGGCCAGGCTTGAGCGTGTAGTCGCCTGAAGGCAGCTCATAGAGCGTCTTGTGCGAAGGCAGTCCCTGGCCGATGAAGCCCGACTGGGCCAGGTAGTTGCGGCCGCCGCGTTCCTCGAACAGCTGATAGGGCTTGGTCTTGTCCTCGTTCTGCCGATAGCCGTCCAGGGTGAGCTGACGGATGTCGCCGCCATGAGTATCGATGACCGCGGTGAGGACGTCGGTCTTCACCACCAGCCGCTCGCCCTGATCCAGCTTGCCGGTCTGGGGCGAGGCCGGCCTGAGCCCCGCGCCCGGCTTGGGCAAGGCGGCGGCCGTGTCGGCGGGCGCCGGCGCCCCAGCTTGCTGCCCGGACTGGATGGCGTGCGTCTCGGTCTTAGGACGGTTGTAGTCCTGCCAGGCCTCCCAGAGCAACAGGAGGGAGAAGGAGAAAACGACGAAGGCGATCAGGCGTTGCGTGTCCATGTTCTATGACGTGCTCGCATCCGGGGTCGGCGCGTCCGGCCGCCCCCATTGGCTTGCCTGGCAGAGGGCAAGCAAGCGGTTGAATTCTTCCCTGAACCGATCCCTGGGGCAGGCCGCCTTGAGGCGCGCCACCAGGTCCAAGGACGCCAGTTCATGCTGCCGCAGCCTGAACATCTCGCGCATCAGGCGCTTGTAGAGGTTGCGCGCCACCGCGTGTCTCGCCACCCGACGCGAGACGATCATCCCCAGTCGGGCGTGAGGCAGCCCATTGGGACGCGCATAGATGTCGACGCAGGCGCCACGCATGACCCGTTTGAAACGAAAAACGGATGAGAAGTCATCCGTTGTTCGCAGCTTCCTGTCCCGGCCCAGACGAAGAGGCCGGCCCGTATCGGGAGTCAACCCCCGGCGTCAAACGGCCAGACGCTTGCGGCCCTTGGCGCGGCGAGCGTTGATGATGGCCCGGCCGCTCTTGGTCTTCATGCGGGCACGAAAACCGTGGGTGCGCTTGCGACGGACCACGGAGGGCTGGTAGGTGCGTTTCATTTTCAGACCTCGTCTTTAAAACACGAAATTTAAACTTGTAACTCACTAATTTGTCAATAAATTCTATTGCTGGCCGGTCATCCGGCGCATGCTACAATCGACACGTATCTCCCCTACAACGCTTTCCCTGACTCGAATTCTCCCCGCTTAGCCATGAGTGGTTTCTGGACCCATTGTCTCGCCCATTTCGCGCAGACGGTCAACACGCAACAACTCAACACTTGGCTGAAGCCCCTCAGCGTCGAGGAGGAAGGGTCGCATGTGCGAGTCACCGCGCCGAACCGCTTCGTCGCACAGTGGATCAAGGACAGGTTTCTGCAGGACATTGAGCTGCTGGCGGAACAGTACTTCGAGAAGAAGCGTCCGGTGGTGCTGACCGTGGGCGAGGAGGGCCAAAAGCCCTCGCCCACGCGCGTCGAACCGGACAGCGCCAGTCCCGTCTCCGTCCTAGAGCCCGCGGATCCCGTGCCGACGCCGCGCAAGGCTCGTCAGGCACAGCCCCCGCAAGACAGCCGCCTGAACCCCTTGTTCAACTTCGACAGCTTCGTGCGCGGCAAGGCCAACGATCTGGCCAGGGCGGCCGCCCTGCAGGTGGCGGACAATCCGGGTGCCGGATACAACCCCCTCTTCGTCTACGGTGGCGTCGGTCTGGGCAAAACGCACCTGATCCAGGCAATCGGCAACAAGGTCAAGGAGTACGACCCCGCCGCCAACGTGCGCTACATCCATGCCGAGCGCTATTTCTCGGACATGGTGCGGGCCATCCGCACCAAGTCTTTCGAGGATTTCAAGCGCCGCTATGATTCCCTGGACGTGCTGCTCATCGACGACATCCAGTTCTTCGCCAACAAGGACCGCACCCAGGAGGAGTTCTTCTACACCTTCAACAGCCTGATCGAGGCCCACAAGCAGGTGATCATCACCAGCGACACATTCCCCAAGGACATGGAGGGCATCGAGGAACGGCTGAAATCACGCTTCAGCTGGGGGCTCACCGTCATGCTGGAGCCGCCCGAGCTGGAGATGCGCGTGGCCATCCTGCTGGACAAGGCGAGGCAGGAAGGCGAGCGCGTGGACGAGGCCACCGCCTTCTTCATCGCCAAGCAGATCCGCTCCAACGTTCGCGAACTGGAGGGGGCGCTCAAGCGCGTCATCGCCTACGCCCGCTTCCACAAGCTGCCGATCAGCGTGGAACTGGCCAAGGAGGCCCTGAAGGACCTGCTGGCGGTGCAGAACCGGCAGATCTCCATCGAGAACATTCAGAAGACGGTGGCCGATTTCTACAAGATCAAGGTGGCCGACATGTTCTCCAAGAAACGCACCAGAAACCTGGCGCGACCCCGGCAGATGGCCATGTTCCTGGCCAAGGAACTGACCGACCTGTCCCTGCCGGAGATCGGTCAGGCCTTCGGCGGCCGCGATCACACCACGGTGCTGCACGCCTGCCGCAAGATCGAGGAGCTGCGCAACAGCGACCTAACCCTGCGCCGCGACCATAATCTGCTGGTTCAGGTACTGACGGGATAAGTCTTGGACAACTCCGGTATGAAATGGGGATAAGCATCGGCCATATGCGCTCGGACTAGACTTGTCCACAATAATCAACAGGCTTCCCGGCCACTTTTCCACAGCCTTTCGGGCTGGACAATCTGATGATTGAAAAGGGATTATTGGCGTTATCCCGGATTTGAGCCGGGACTAAACAACATCAACAGGAAGATATATATGCTCGTTCTCAAAACCCGCAAGGACACCCTGCTCAAGCCGCTGCAGGCTGCCGTCGGCGTCGTGGAGCGCAAGCACACTCTGCCCATACTCTCCAACGTGCTGATCGAGGTGGAAGCGAACCGCACCGCCCTGGTCGCCACCGACCTGGAACTGCAGATCACGACCTGGATGGGTGAGGAAACCCAGGCCCAGGCCGCCTTCACCGTGTCGGCGAAAAAACTGCTGGATATCTGTCGCGCCCTGCCCGAAGGCGAGGGAATCCAACTCGAACTCGACGGAGATCTGCTCAAGGTGAAGGCCGGCAAGAGCCGCTTCAGCCTGCAGACGCTCCCGGCGCGCGACTTTCCACGCCTACAGATCGCGGAAGGCGAGGGGGTAAGCATCGCCCTGCCCCAGGGACGCCTGCGCCGCCTGCTCGCCCGGGTGCAATACGCCATGGCCGTGCAGGACATTCGCTACTATCTCAACGGCATGCTGCTGTCGCTGCAGCAGGGACGCCTGCTTGCCGCCGCCACCGACGGTCATCGCCTGGCCCTGGACGCCACCGCTCTGGACGATCCTGTCGAGCAGGGCATGGACCTGATCCTGCCGCGCAAGACGGTGCAGGAACTGATCAAGCTGCTGGACGACAGCGACGAGCCGCTGCATGTCCAGTTGTCCAGCGGCCAAGTCATGTTTCGTCACCCCGCCTTCGAACTGCGCAGCAAGGTGGTGGACGGCAAGTTTCCCGACTACCAGCGCGTGGTGCCCAGCGGTTACGAAAAGCACGTTGCCATTTCCCGGCAACGGCTCAACCAGGCCCTGGCGCGCGCCGCCATCCTGACCAACGAGAAGTACCGCGGTGTGCGGCTGGCCCTGACCGCCGGCAGCCTGCGCCTGGCCTGCAGCAACAACGAGCAGGAAGAGGCCCAGGAGGAGCTCGACATCGATTACAACCAGGAGCCCCTGGACATTGGCTTCAACGTCCAGTACCTGCAGGACGTGCTGAACAACCTGGATTGCGAATCCGTGCTCTGCTCCTTCGGCGACGCCACCAGTTCCATGCTGATCACCGTGCCCGGCGAGGATAATTTCCGTTATGTCGTGATGCCGATGCGCATCTGACCGATCCGCAGGGGAAGCACGCAGCAGCCCGGGGCTTGACCCCGGGCCTCTTCCCCGCCCGGCATCCTCGCCGCCGACTTTTGTTCCACGTGAAACGAGACAAACCCCATGGCCGACAATTACGACGAAGACAGCATCCAGCAACTCGAAGGCCTGGAGGCGGTACGAAAGCGCCCGGGCATGTATATCGGCGATACCCAGGATGGCACCGGCCTGCACCACATGGTCTTCGAGGTTCTCGACAACGCCATCGACGAGGCCCTGGCGGGATATTGCGACGACATCAAGGTCATCATCCACGCCGACAATTCCATCTCCGTCAGCGACAACGGCCGCGGCATCCCGGTGGGCGTCAAGTTCGATGACAAGCATGAGCCGAAGAGGTCAGCCGCAGAGATCGTCATGTGCGTGCTGCATGCCGGGGGAAAGTTCAACCAGAACAGCTACAAGGTGTCCGGAGGCCTGCACGGCGTCGGCGTATCCTGCGTGAACGCCCTGTCCCGCTGGCTCAAGCTCAACATCCGCCGTGACGGCAAGCACTACATCATGGAATTCCACCGCGGCATTCCACAGGAGCGTCTGATCGAGGTGCAGCAGGGTGTCGAGGTGTCCCCCATGAAGGTGGTCGGCGATACCACGCGGAGGGGCACCGAGGTGCATTTCCTGGCCGACGAAGAGATCTTCGGCCACGTCGAGTTCCATTACGAGATCCTGGCCAAGCGCATCCGCGAGCTGTCCTTCCTGAACAACGGGGTGAAGATCGAGCTCATCGACGAGCGCGACGGCCGCCACGAGAACTTCGCCTTCTCGGGTGGCGTGCTGGGCTTCGTGCAGTACATCAACCGCAACAAGACGGTGCTGCATCCCAGCATCTTCCATGCCACCGGCGAGTCCAGCGCCAGCGGCGCGACCATCAACGTGGAAGTGTCCATGCAGTGGAACAACAGCTACCAGGAACAGGTGCTGTGCTTCACCAACAACATCCCTCAGTCCGACGGCGGCACGCATCTGACCGGTCTGCGGGCCGCGATGACGCGCGTCATCAACAAGTACATCGAGGAAAACGAGATCGCCAAGAAGGCTAAGGTCGAGATCACCGGCGACGACATGCGCGAGGGACTTGCCTGCGTGCTGTCGGTCAAGATGCCCGATCCGAAGTTCTCCTCCCAGACCAAGATGAAGCTGGTCTCCAGCGAGGCGCGGCCGGCGGTTGAGGAGATCGTCTCCCAGAAACTGGCCGAGTTCCTGCTGGAGAAGCCAGCCGACGCCAAGATCATCTGCGCAAAGATCGTCGAGGCGGCGCGTGCCCGCGATGCCGCCCGCAAGGCACGCGAGATGACCCGCCGCAAGGGCGTCCTCGATTCAGCCGGCCTGCCGGGCAAGCTGGCGGACTGCCAGGAAAAGGACCCGGCCCTGTCCGAGCTCTACCTGGTGGAGGGCGACTCCGCCGGCGGCTCCGCCAAGCAGGGCCGCGACCGCAAGTTCCAGGCCATCCTGCCTCTCAAGGGGAAGATCCTCAACGTGGAGAAGGCCCGCTTCGACAAGATGCTCTCCTCCCAGGAGGTGGCCACGCTGATCACCGCCCTGGGCACCGGCATCGGCAAGGACGACTACAACCCCGAGAAGCTGCGCTACCACCGCATCATCATCATGACCGACGCCGACGTGGACGGCTCCCACATCCGCACCCTGCTGCTCACCTTCTTCTACCGGCAGATGCCAGAGCTGGTGGAACGCGGCCACATCTACATCGCACAGCCGCCGCTATACAAGGTCAAGCAGGGCAAGCAGGAAAACTATCTGAAGGACGACTACGAGCTCAAGCAGTATCTCCTGCGCGCCGCCCTCAAGGGGGCGCAACTGGTCCCCGCCGCTGGAGCCGAGCCGCTCCCGGAAGACACCTTCGAGAACATCGCCCGACAGTTCCTGGTGGCGGAGGCGGTGGTGGAGCGGCTCGGCCGGCGGATGGACCACGAGGTCCTGTACACACTGCTCAAGGTACCGGCCATCAGGGTGGACGGCGAGGAAGTGGCAAACGCCGCTGCCGACGCCATCCAGGCAGAGATGTCCAGGTTCGGGCCGGTGAAGGTAAACGCGCTCAGGGAAGACGACGACGGCCACTGGCGCCTGGAGATCATCAAGACCCGCCACGGCATCAGCCTGACCACCTACCTGGATTCCTTCTTCATCGAGGGGGGAGACTACGATCCCCTGCGCCAGACAGCGGACGTGCTGTCGGGACTGATCCGGGAAGGCGCCGAGATCCGTCGCGGCGAGTCGCGCGCGGCCGCTTACGACTTCAAGCAGGCCCTCGACTGGCTGCTGGAAGAGGTCAAGAAGAACCTTTCCATCCAGCGCTACAAGGGTCTGGGCGAGATGAATCCGGAGCAGCTCTGGGAGACCACCATGAACCCGGAGGTGCGACGCCTGCTCAAGGTGCAGATCGAGGATGCCATCGGCGCCGACGAGATCTTCACCACCCTGATGGGCGAAGAGGTCGAGCCGCGCCGTAACTTCATCGAGACCAACGCCCTGGGGGTACGCAATCTCGATGTCTGACGCGTCCACGTTGCCGAGACGAGGGTGATGGCCAGGAAGTTTCCTCTGCATCCCGCCCACCCCGAGCGCATCTGCTGGGGCTGCGACAAATACTGCGCCGTGGGCGCCATGGCCTGCGGGAATGGCGCCGACCGCACCCAGCACCCGATGGAACTGCTCGGCGAGGATTGGCCGGATGTCTGGGGCATCATGCCGGAACAGCCACAGGATAAGGCTAGCGATGGACGCTAGGATTGTTCTCGTCACCGGCGTCAGCCGCGGCCTGGGGCGAGCCATGGCCGACTGCTTCGTCGCCCTGGGCCACACGGTGATCGGCTGCGCCCGCGACGCGGCGAGCATCGCGGAACTGCGCATGAGATACGGCTCGCCGCACCGCTTCGACGTGGTGGACGTGACCGGCGATGACCAGGTGTCAGGCTGGGCCGCCCAGATCCTGAATGCGCCCGGCCCGCCGGACCTGCTCATCAACAATGCCGCCCTCATCAACCGCAACGCCGAATTGTGGAAGGTGTCGGCGGCTGAGTTCGACGCCGTGGTGAACGTCAACATCAAGGGGGTGGCGAACGTCATCCGCCATTTCCTGCCGGCCATGGTGGAACGCGGTCGTGGCGTCGTCGTCAACATCAGTTCCGGCTGGGGGCGGGAAACCGATCCCCGGGTGGCGCCCTATTGCGCCAGCAAGTGGGCCATCGAGGGACTGACCAAGGCCCTCGCCCAGGAACTGCCGGCTGGCATGGCGGCGATCCCACTGTCTCCGGGTATCATCGATACCGACATGCTGCGCAGCTGCTTCGGCGCCGAGGCCGGCAACTACCCCACGGCCGCGGCATGGGCCGCGACGGCGGTGCCCTACCTTCTTGATCTCGGACCGGCGGACAATGGCCGGTCGCTGACCGTGGGCGACCGTTGAGCGTATGCCCTGTTCCACGTGAAACCTACCTGACCTCCGGATATCCGACATGACCGCAATAAAAACTCGTACCTTGGTGCTGACCGCCCTGCTGGGTCTGGCATTGCCCGCCCTGGCCGCCAACCCGCTGGTGAAGATGACCACCAGCCTGGGCACGGTGGAGATCGAACTATACCCGGACAAGGCGCCGGCAACCGTGAAGAACTTCCTGGCGAACACCGAGGCGCGCTTCTACGAGGGCACCCTGTTCCACCGCGTCATCCCCGGCTTCATGATCCAGGGTGGCGGCTTCGAGGCGGGCATGAAGGAGAAACCCAAGGGCGCGTCGATCCGCAACGAGGCGGACAACGGGCTGAAGAACGTCGCCGGCAACATCGCCATGGCGCGCACCCCCGATCCCCATTCCGCCTCGGTGCAGTTCTTCATCAACCTGGTGGACAACCCCATGCTGGACCATACCGGCAAGACCCAGCAGGGCTGGGGCTACGCCGTGTTCGGTAGGGTCGTGCGGGGCATGGACGTGGTCAACCGCATCGCCGTGGTGCCTACCACCAGCGCCGGCTACCATGAGAACGTGCCAAGCAGGGATGTGCTGATCACCCGCGTCGAGGTCATGAAGCCGACGGCGAGGTAGGCGCGGCGGGGGATGGATTGACCTCTTCCGCCCTGCTGGCCTTCTACCGCGGCACCGGCACGGATCACGCGGGCCGGCGTCTGGAGGACATGCTGGCCTGGGGAGCCGAGGAGCTGGAGAACGTGCACGACTACATACAATGGCTGTTTCCGCTCGCCGAGCCGAGCGCCTACAACCCCTGGGCACCGACCCTGAGCGCCGAGGACATCGCCGCCCTCCGTGCCGAGCCCGGACTGCGCGCCCGGCTGCGCGAGGCGATGCAGGTGATGCTGGCCTTCTATGGCCTGTCTTGCCAGGGCGGCGGGAACACGCCCTCGATCGCTCCGGCGAAGGAGTTCTCCGAGCGTGGTCGCCACTGGCTGACAGCGCATAACCACAACCACCTGCGCCTGACCCGCATCCTGAAATCCCTCGCCCTGCTGGGGCTTGCATCGGATGCGCGCATGCTGCTCGACTGCCTGGAGCGCATCGCCGCGACTGCGAACGGGACGGTCAGTCCCCTGACCCTGGACTACTGGCGGCGCGCGGTGGGCGCCAATCCACCCTCCCTGGCAGCCTGAGGCGCGCATGCGCATCTGGGTCGACGCCGACGCCTGCCCGGCGGTCATCAAGGAGATCCTGTTCCGCGCCGCGGACCGGTTGGGGCTGGAATTGACCCTGGTGGCCAACCGGCTTCAGCGGGTGCCTCCCTCGCCCCATATCCGCGCCCTCCAGGTGCCCGGCGGCTTCGACGTGGCGGACAGCGAGATCTTGCGGCGGGTGGCGGCGGGCGACCTGGTGGTGACGGCGGACATCCCGCTGGCGGCGGAGGTCATCGACAAGGGCGGGCACGCCCTGGATCCACGCGGCGAGTTCTACAGCGCCGAGAACATCGGCGAACGGCTGACCATGCGCAATTTCCTGGCGGAGCTGCGCGGGGCGGGGACACAAGTGTCCGGCCCGGCGAGTTACGGCCAGGCCGACCGTCAGGCCTTCGCCAATCAGCTGGACCGCTTCCTCTCGGCCCGTATCCGCAAGTGAACGCTTACAGCCAGGCCTTGAGGACGGCCTCCAGGTCCGCTTCCTTCACCGGCGTGGGCAAGGCGGCGTCGATCCGGAAGCGCTGCCGCACCTTGTCCAGGGCGGCCTGGTGGGCCGGGTCGTAGAAGACCAGCACCTTCACATCATTCTGGGACTGGACCGATGCCAGCAGCGATTCCAGGTTGCTGACCCGATCGCGGAAATCCGGCTGGAAGTAGAAGTCCGCAGCGATCACCCCAGGCGGCGACTTGCGCACCCGTGCGATGGCCTTGCGCACCGTGAACTCGCAGGACACCTCATAGCCGAGGCGCGCATAGAGGGAGCGCAGCCCGCTGTGGGCGAGGAATTCGACGACGGCCAGCAGGGTCTTGCGTTCGCTCATGTTCTGCTTCCCCGTCGTCGTTACATCAGCAGGGCCAGGACACCCACGGCGATCAGGATGATGCCGGCCGCGACGACGCGATTGTCGGTCTGCCGGACATCGACCCGCAGCTGGAGCTCGACCCTGTCGAGCGTGATCTGCGGTGGCGCGGCCGGATTGAGTTCCAGGCGGTAGCTCATATCCTGGGGGTTGCTCATCAGCACCAGGCGTTCCCGGAACTGGGGATTGGAGTTGGCGACCGAGCCGGCGGAGAAGTCCAGCCAAATCGGCGACGCGGCCTGATCGCCGTGGTAGAGGGTAGCCTGATAGCGGTCCCTGGGCGGCCTGTTCTCCTCCATGTTGGGGGAGAAGCCGCCGCTGGCCGTGAGGATCAGTCCCACGGCGCCCATGTCGGGTGACAGGCGAAAGGCCGCCGAGGTCCAGCCTCCCTGTCCGTCGGGGGTCAGGGTAAGGGTCTGCGCCGTCCTGCCGGTGAAATAGACGACATAGATCCAGTAGCCCGGCCCCATCAGCAGGCCGGCGAGGATGAGCAGGAGGGATATGGACTTCAGCATGGGTCGAGTGTCGCGAACATGGGGCGGTAAGGGCGAGAGTAGCCTCGCTGCGTGGATATCGGGATTCTACTCGTCCAGGCCTGCCTTGACCTGATGGACGAACGCATCCCGCGCCTGCTTGTCAGAGAGATTGAATTGCCTAGAATGAGCCCATGTCCGATCGCCTGATCCGCGTTGTCGTGCTGTTCATTGCGCTGTGGCTACCGCTGCAGGGCTTTGCCGCGCCCCTCATGCCCTTCTGCCAGCATGAGCCTATCCAGCCGGCGGAGGCCATGCCCTGCCATGGCGTACTTTCGGACCAGGCGAACGAGGCGGAGACGGGCCAACAGGCGGGTCATTCAGACTGCGATGGCTGCGTGCTATGCCACATGGCCAGCACGGCCGCCCCCATCTGCCCGGCGCCGGTCTGTTGTCCCGTGCTGGGGGGCGACGATCTGCCCTTCCACAATTCCTTCTACCGCTCCCATATCCCGGAGCAGCCCGGTCGACCCCCCCTCGTCCCGATCTCCTGAACCCGCACATGAACGCGCCGCCGTCCCACCGACGGTGGTGATCCGCGCGGCAGGCACGCCGCGCCGCTAGGTTCACGAGGTCATCATGCGACTTGCCCATGTCCTGCTGGCGGCGGCTCTCATGCCGCCCCTGCCATCCCTGGCCCAGGGCCAGGGTCTCACCCTGTCCCAGGCCCTCTCCCTGGCCGCGCGACCTGCAGCCGCCATGACAGCGAACGACGCTCCCCTCGACCTGGACGAGGCCCTAGGCCTTGCCCTGGAGGCCCAGCCGCAGATCGCGCGCCTCGCGGCGCGCCTGCGCGGCCTGGAGGAGGAGGCCAGGGCCGAGGGAGAACTGCCGGACCCCCGCCTGACCCTGGGCCTAACCAACCTGCCGGTGGACACCTTCTCCTTCACCCAGGAGGACATGACCCAGTTCATGGTCGGTGTCAGCCAGATGGTGCCCGGCGGGGACAAGCGCCGGCTGGCCAGCCGGCGCACGAGCGTGGAGGCGGACAGGATGCGGTCGGAACTGGCGGAGGCGCGCCTGCAGATCACCCGCGAGGTGTCGCTGGCCTGGCTGGACCTGTATTACCCGCGCCAGGCCCTGGAATTGCTCGGGCGCATCGAGCAGGAGATCTCCCGTCAGGTGGAGTGGGCCAGCGTCGCCCTGGCAAGCGGGGGTCTCAGCCAGGCCGACGCGCTGGCCGCGCGGTTGACGCGGGAGTACGTCATCGACCAGCAGGCGGAGCTGCAACGCGACGAGGCGCGCGCGCGGCTGCAGCTGGCGCGCTGGGTGGGCGAGGCGGCCGCGCGTCCACCGGCGGGCGGTCCGTTGCCCGCCGCCCCGGCCATGGACCCGGCCAGCCGGGAGGCGGCCCTGCGCAGCCACCCGGAACTGGATACCCTCGCCCAGGCGGTCGCCCTGGCCCGCGCCGAAACGGACCTGGCAAGGGAATCCTACAAGCCGGACTGGAGCGTGGACATGGGCTACGGCCTGCGCGGTGGCGGACGCACCGACATGTTCTCGGTACAGGTGGGGGTCGAGCTGCCCATCTTTCCCAAGCAACGCCAGGACCGGCGCGTGGCCGCCCGTCTGGCGGCGGCGGAAGGGGCCGAGAGCGAGCTGGAGGACCGCCGCCGCCAGCTCGCGGCGCGACTCGGCGCCGCCCTGGCCGACTGGCAGGCCGCCGACCGCCGCGTCGCGCACTTCGACGCCACCCTTATCCCCCTTGCCCAGCGCCGGGTGGACAGCGCGCTTGCGGCCTACCGGACCGGCAAGACCGAGTTCGCCGCCGTGCTGGAGGCCCGGCGCGCCGAACTGGAGGCCCGTCTGCAGCGGCTCGGACATGAAGTGGCAAGGGCGCGGGCTGCGGTGGAGCTGCGTTACTACCTGGCCGAACAGGGGTCGTCGCCCGCCCCCCAACCGGCAAGCCAAGGCTAACCCACGAGGGAGGAGAGGAGCATGAACAAGCGCACCCAGATTGGCGTGGCCCTGGTCGTCGGCCTGGCCATCGGCGTCGGCATCGGCGCCGCGGGTTACTGGCTGGCGCGTGGCAAGGTCGCTGGCCACCACGCGACGGCCCCAGCCCCATCCGGCGCGGCCGAGCGCAAGGTCCTGTACTGGTACGATCCCATGGTGCCGGACCAGCACTTCGACAAGCCGGGCAAGTCACCCTTCATGGACATGGACCTGGTGCCCAAGTACGCCGACGAGGTGGCGGAAGGCACGGTCAGCATCGACCCGCGCACCCTGCAGAATCTGGGCGTGCGCACCGCGGAGGCCGAGCAGGGCAGGCTGTGGCGGCGCATCGACACCGTCGGCATGGTGATGCAGGACGAGAATCGCGTTGAGGTGGTGCAGGCGCGCGCGGCGGGTTTCATCGAGCGGCTGCACGTGCGGGCGATGAACGACCCGGTGCGGCGCGGCCAGCTGCTGGCGGAGGTCTACAGCCCGGCGCTGTACACCGCCCAGGAGGAGTTCCGCCTCGCCCTGAAGGCCAAGGACGATCCCGCCTGGATCGCCGCCGCGCGCCAGAAGCTCCTGCTGCTGGGCCTGTCCGAGTCCCAGGTCGCACGGCTGGAAGGGGGTGCCCCATCCCAGCGCCGGGTGGCCTACCATGCCCCCATCTCCGGCGTGGTGAGCGAGATCGCGGCAAGGGAAGGCGCGAGCGTCTCGGATGGCATGCCCCTGATGACCCTCACCGACCTGGGCCGGGTCTGGGTCATCGCCCAGGTGCCGGAGGACCAGGCGGCCTGGATCAACACCGGCAAGTCCGCCGAGGTGCGCCTGGCCTCGCGTCCGGACCAGGTGCTGGAGGGGCGCGTGGACTACATCTACCCGGAATACAACCGGACCGCCCGCACGCTGCAGGTCCGCATCGTCCTGGCCAATCCGGGCCTGGTGCTGAAGCCCGGCATGTACGCCAGCGTCACCCTCTATGGCGGCGCCAGCGACGCGGCGGTGCTGGTGCCCAGCGAGGCGGTCATCGCCACCGGCAAGCGCAGCCTGGTCATCGTCGCCGAGGGAGAAGGCAAGTTCCGACCGGTGGCGGTGCGCACCGGCATCGAGAACGAGGGCCGGACCCAGATCCTGGCCGGTCTGCGGGCGGGTGACCGGGTGGTGGTGTCCGGCCAGTTCCTGATCGAGTCGGAGGCCAACCTGCAGGGCGCCCTGGCCCGGCTCCAGGGTCCGGACGAGACCTGGACGGGTACCGCCGAGATCACGGCGGTGGACGCCGCCAAGGGCGAACTGGAGATGGCCCACGACCCGATACCCGCCATCCAGTGGCCGGCCATGACCATGCCCTTCGACGTCCGGGACCCGGCCCTGCTCCGGGGCCTCGCGAAGGGCCAGAAGGTCGAGTTCGACCTGGTCCGGGAAGGCGATGGCTACGTCGTGACGGCCATCCGGCCGAGGGGGCGCTGACATGGTCGCCAGGCTCATCCACTGGTCCATCGCCAACCGTGTCCTAGTGCTGATCGCCACCCTCCTGGCCACCGCCTGGGGCGTGGTGTCCGTGCTGCGCACGCCGGTGGACGCCATCCCCGACCTGTCCGACGTGCAGGTCATCATCCGCACCCCGTTCGAGGGCCAGGCGCCCCGCGTGGTGGAGGACCAGGTCACCTACCCGCTTGCCACCACCATGATGTCGGTGCCCGGCGCCAAGGCGGTGCGCGGCTATTCCATGTTCGGCGACTCGTTCATCTATGTCCTGTTCGAGGACGGCACCGACCTGTACTGGGCGCGCTCGCGCGTGCTGGAGTACCTCAACAGCGCCGCCGAGCGCCTGCCCGAGGGGGTCCGGCCGGCCATCGGGCCGGACGCCACCGGCGTGGGCTGGATCTACGAGTACGCCCTGGTGGACCGCGGTGGCCGGCATGACCTTTCCCAGTTGCGCGCCCTGCAGGACTGGTTCCTCAAGTACGAGCTGCAGGCCCTGCCCAACGTGGCGGAGGTGGCGACGGTGGGCGGCATGGTCAAGCAGTACCAGATCCTGGTCGACCCGGCACGCCTGCGCGCCCATGGCATCGGCCTGGACCGGGTGATGACCGCCGTGCAGCGGGCCAACCGGGAGACCGGCGGATCGGTCCTGGAGATGGCCGAGGCGGAGTACATGGTGCGCGCCACCGGCTATCTGCGCTCCATCGAGGATATCGAGCGCATCCCGGTGGGGCTGGGCGAGGCAGGCACGCCCATCTTCGTGCGCGACGTCGCCCGGGTGCGGATCGGCCCCCAGCTCCGGACCGGCATCGCCGAGCTGGACGGCGAGGGCGAGGTGGTCGGCGGCATCATCGTCATGCGCCACGGCGCCAACGCCATGGAGACCATCGCCGCGGTGAAGGCCAAGCTGGAAGAGCTGAAGCAGGGGCTGCCGAAGGGCGTTGAAATCGTGCCCACCTACGACCGCTCCGGGCTGATCCAGCGCTCGGTGGACACCCTCGCCCAGAAGCTGGTGGAGGAATTCATCGTCGTCGCCCTGATCTGCGTCGCCTTCCTGTTCCACCTGCGCTCCTCCTTCGTCGCCATCGTCTCCCTCCCCATTGGCGTGCTGGTGGCCTTCATCGTCATGCACCAGCAGGGCATCAACGCCAACATCATGTCCCTGGGCGGCATCGCCATCGCCATCGGCGCCATGGTGGACGCGGCCATCGTCATGATCGAGAACGCCCACAAGCACCTGGAACACTGGCGCGAGCGCAACCCCGGCCGGGAACCGGACGGCGCGGAATACTTCCGCCTGTCCGGCGCGGCGGCGGCCGAAGTGGGCCCGGCCCTGTTCTTCAGCCTGCTCATCATCACCGTCAGCTTCCTGCCGGTGTTCACACTGGAGGCCCAGGAGGGCCGCCTGTTCGCCCCCCTGGCCTACACCAAGACCTACGCCATGGCGGCGGCGGCCGGTCTGGCGGTGACCCTGGTGCCGGTGCTGATGGGCTATTTCATCCGCGGCCGCATCCCCCCCGAGGCGAAGAACCCCCTCAACCGGCTGCTGATCCACCTCTACCTGCCCTTCATTCGCCTGGCCCTGGCCCACCCCGGGAAGCTGCTGCTGCTGGCCGCGGTGGGCCTGGCGCTCACCTGGTATCCGGTCAGCCGCATTGGCAGCGAGTTCATCCCGCCGCTGGACGAGGGCGATCTCCTCTACATGCCCACCGCCATGCCCGGCCTTTCGGCGGCCAAGGCGGCGGAGATCCTGCAGCTCTCCGACCGCATGATCAAGACGGTGCCGGAGGTGAAGAGCGTGTTCGGCAAGATCGGCCGCGCCGAGACCGCCACCGACCCGGCGCCGATGACCATGATCGAGACCACCATCCAGCTCAAGGACCCCTCCGAGTGGCGGCCGGGCATGACCCTGGACGGGATCATCGCCGAACTGGACCGGGCGGTGCGGATCCCCAGCCTGTCCAACCTCTGGATCCAGCCCATCCGCACGCGCATCGACATGCTCGCCACTGGCATCCGCAGCCCGGTCGGCGTGAAGATCGCCGGCCCCGACCTGACCGAGATCGAGCGCCTGGGCGCGGACGTCGAGGCCCTGCTCAAGACGGTGCCCGGCACCGCCAGCGCCTATTTCGAGCGGGTAGCCACCGGCCGCTATCTCAATGTCGATATCGACCGCGAGGCGGCGGCACGCTACGGGCTCAACATCGCCGACGTGCAGGACCTGATCGGCATGGCGGTGGGCGGCGAGACGGTGACCGAGACGGTGGAGGGCCTGGAGCGCTACCCGGTGCAGATCCGCTTCCCGCGCGAGTTGCGCGACAGCGTCGCGGACCTCGGCCAGTTGCCGCTCATCACCATGGACGGGGCGACGGTGCCGCTGGCGGCGGTGGCCCGGCTGGAGATCGCCGACGGCCCGCCCATGCTGCGCAGCGAGAACGCCCGTCCGAACGGCTGGATCTTCGTCGACATCAAGGACAAGGACCTGGCCAGCTACGTGAAAAAGGCGCAGCAGGCGGTGGCGCAAGGCATCGACCTGCCGCCCGGCTACTCCATCGCCTGGTCGGGCCAGTACGAATACCTGGAACGCGCCCAGGCCCGCCTCAAGCTGGTGGTGCCGCTGACCCTGGCCATCATCTTCGTGCTGCTCTACCTCACCTTCCGCGACCTCTGGCAGCCCCTGCTGATCATGGCCACCCTGCCCTTCGCCCTGATCGGCGGCTACTGGCTGCTCTACCTGCTGGACTTCAACATGTCCGTGGCGGTGGCGGTGGGCTTCATCGCCCTGGCCGGCGTGGCGGCGGAATTCGGGGTGGTGATGATGATCTACCTGAACCAGTCGGTGGCCAGGTGGCAGGCGGAGGGACGGCTGCGCAGCCGGGCCGACCTGCTCGCGGCCATCATCGAGGGCGCCGCCCTGCGCGTGCGGCCCAAGGCGATGACCGTGCTGACCATCCTCGCCGGCCTGCTGCCCATCATGCTGGGCGGCGGCACCGGCGCGGAGGTCATGCAGCGCATTGCCGCGCCCATGGTCGGGGGGATGGTGACCGCGCCGCTGCTGTCGATGTTCGTCATCCCCGTGGCCTACCTGCTCTGGCGCGGCCGGGGCCTGTCGAAGGCCTGAGGCGGGTGGGCCGCGACCGCCTGGCGGCGGCGGCGGTCAGATGCGCTTGTGCCGCTTGAGGTGCTGCAGCACCAGGGTGGCCACCTGCACCCGGTTGTGGAAGCCGAGCTTCTGCATGATGTTGGCCAGGTGGTTGCGCACGGTGTTGTCCGACAGGTTCAGCTTGCCGCCGATGACCTTGTTGCTGTAGCCCTGAGCCACCAGCTCGGCGATCTCCATCTCGCGCTGGGACAGCTTGGCCAGGGGGTCGCTGCTGTCGCCGCGCGAGATCTTCTGCAGCACGTGGGGCGGGAAGGCGCCGGCGTCCTGCATGACGATGCCGATGGCGTGCATGATCTGATCCGAGTCCGACGACTTGAGCAGATAGCCGTCCACGCCGGTGTCGATGGCGGCGCGGATCTCCGCGTCGTCGTCCTCCACGGTGAGGATGATCACCTTCATGCCCCTTGCCTTGAGCTCGGGCACGATGTCCAGGCCGTCCCCGTCCGGGAGGGAGCGGTCGACGATGGCCACGTTGGCCTGGCCGCCGTCCTGGAGCCAGCCGCGCAACGCGCCCAGGTCGGCGCAGTCGACCACCACCTCGAAGCCCTCCTCGCCCTCCAGTGCGCGCTTGAGGCCCAGCCTCAGGAGGGGGTGATCGTCGAGGATCAGCACGCGCACGGGCTTCATGGTCTCCATGTCCTTGGTCCCATTCTTGGTGGATTTGTACCAATCATAGCGGCATCCCCCCCGAGTCGCCATATCGGGCGTGGAAGAATCCCTTGGGGGGCGGGCGCCGGATCAGTCCAGGGCCCGGTAGGCCACCGCGACGATCTCCAGCTCGCGCACGCCGCCGGGTATCTGGCAACGCACCGTGTCGCCCTCGCGCGCCTTGAGCAGGGCGCGGGCCAGGGGCGAGATCCAGGAGACGCGGCCGCGAGAGGGATCCGCCTCGTCGATGCCGACGATGCTATAGGTCGCCTCTGCGCCGGATTCGTCCAGGACCGTGACGGTGGCCCCGAAGAACACCTGGTCGGTGGATTCCCGCCGCTCGGGATCCACCACCACGGCGGCCTCGATGCGCTTGCTGAGGAAACGGATGCGCCGGTCGATCTCGCGCAGGCGCTTCTTGCCGTAAATGTAATCGCCGTTCTCCGAGCGGTCGCCGTTGCCGGCGGCCCAGGCCACGACATTGACCACCTCGGGTCGCTCCACCTTGACCAGGTGGGCGAGCTCGGCCGTCATGCGGGCATGGCCGGCGGGCGTCATGTAGTTGCCGCTGCCCGCGGGAAGGGGGCTGCCGCCTTCCTCCTCGTCGTCCTCGATTTCAGGGGCATCTTCGCGAACGAAGGCCTTGTTCATTCTTCCAGCTGGGGCGGTCGGCCGTCGTAGACCAGCGCGCGGCGCCGTTCCAGAGTGAAGTCGCGGGTGAACTCGTAGTTGTCCAGGGCCGCGGCGTCCACGGCCTCCTTAGCGTCCAGCAGGTCGGCGCGACGGCTCACCACGCGCAAGGCGCGGGTGCGGTCGCGCGTGCCGCTGTCGTTGATCCAGCGCACCGGTTCAGCGTAATAGTTGTCGACGACCAGGCCGGCCGTGTCGCGGAAGCTGCTCGGGCCCAGGAGGGGAAGAACGAGATAGGGACCCGAGCCCAGGCCCCAGTGCCCCAGCGTCTGGCCGAAGTCCTCGTTGTGCTTTCTCAGCCCCATCTCCGAGGCGATGTCCAGCAGGCCGGCGAAGCCCAGGGTGGAGTTCACCGCCAGGCGCATGAAATCGCTCGTCCCCTGCGCGATCTTGAACTGCAGCAGGTTATTGGCCATCACCGTCACGTCGTCCAGGTTGGAGAAGAAGTTACGTACCCCCGTTTCCACGAATTGTGGCGCGATGGCCCGGTAGCCCTGGGCGAGCGGCTTCATCGCGTACTGGTCGACTTTTTCGTTGAAGGCATGGATGCCGCGGTTCATCGGCTCAAGGGGATCGCGCGGGTCGCCGTTGCTGGCGCAACCGCTCAGGAACGCCGCCGCGGCGAGGAGGAGTAGGGACAGGGAGGAACGCACGCTCGGAATGCCCGGTTATTCTGGTGAGCCGTGTATCGGCACCGGCTCCAGTTTACTTGAGGAGGGGAGAATGGCAAGCGGCCGCGGCCCCGCGAACGATCTGGCCCAAGAGCGTGAACCCCTCTTTACAACGAGGACGTGCCTCAGTATCATCCGCGTCTCTCTTGTGGGGGTATAGCTCAGCTGGGAGAGCGCTTGCATGGCATGCAAGAGGTCAGCGGTTCGATCCCGCTTACCTCCACCACAGGGTTCTTGAGGCGCGTCGGAAGACGTGCCTTTCTCTTAGGTCCCCTTCGTCTAGAGGCCTAGGACACCGCCCTTTCACGGCGGTAACAGGGGTTCGAATCCCCTAGGGGACGCCAGTAAAATAGCGGCTTGCGGCAATGCAAGCCGTTTTCTTGTTTCGCCCGTGACTAGATGGTGACTATATTGTCGTCCGGGCCGAAGTCGTTAGAGCAGCCTCTCGCATCTTGCGAACCCGCGCCTCCGCCATGTCTTCCACAGTCATGGCCTGACTTGCATGGGGTTTTCACGTCCCCTGGGGATCGTATCCCCGGACGTGATGTCCTGATTCATCGCATCGCCTGCGCCTTGGTTGAAGGTTGCGGTCCGTAGCTGGGTGGCTCGGCGACGGCGGCTTTCAGGGTGTTCCCTCGGCTCTCTTCACTGCGTCACGGATAGGCCCGGATCATCTAAGCGGCCGCTTACTTCCGGCCGCCCTTGCCGCCCAGCTGCGAGACCGCCAGGCGGCGCATGGTGGGGCGGCTCTTCTTGCGGTGGGCGCTCATGCGCTCCAGGATGTCGGCGAGGAAGCGCACCGTCTCGACGATGTAGGGGCCCTTGTTGAGCATGACGCACTCGGCGCGCACGCCTAGCGCCGCGTCCGACACCTCGGCCCGGGACGGCGCGCCCCGCTTGGCCATGCTCTCCAGGACCTGGGTCGCCCAGATGACCGGGACGTGGGCGGCCTCGGCCAGCCAGAGGATCTCCTCCTGCACCTCCGCCAGCCGTTCGAAGCCGATCTCCACCGCCAGGTCGCCGCGCGCCACCATCAGCCCCACCGGCGGGCTGCGCAGGCTGGCGAGCAGGATCAAGGGCAGGTTCTCGAAGGCCTGCCGGGTCTCGATCTTGAGCACGATGCCCAGGTGCTCGGCGTCCAGCCCGGCGAGCGCTTCCTCCAGGGCGAGGACGTCGTCCGGCTCGCGCACGAAGGACAGGCCGACCACGTCCACGTGCGCCGCCAGGGCGCCCAGGTCGGCCCGGTCCTTGTCGGTCAGGGCGGGGATGGCGAGGCGCGTGTCGGGCAGGTTGATGCCCTTCTCCGGCCTGAGCTTGCTGCCCTGGGGCGCGGCATGGTCGATCTCCACGCTGATGACGCGCTCGGTGTTGGCCAGGATGCGCCCGCCGATGCGGCCGTCGTCGAACCAGACGCGCTGGCCGGGGGCGGCCGCCGCGAACACCGCGTCCAGGGTGCAGGGGATGGCGGCGGGCCGCAGCAACTTGCCGCGATGATCGAGACGGGCGGCCTCGCCCGGCTGTTCCTCTCCGGTCAGCAGCAGCCGGTCGCCGGGCCGCAGCAGCAGGGGCAGGACCACCTCCGGCAGGGGACCGACGCGGCCGGCGGCGAGCTGGGCGTCATCCCGGCGCAGGAAACAGGCGGCGTCCTCCCGCAGGTAGACGTGCTGGTGGGCATGGGCGAGCCAGGCGTCGCCCTGGCGCCCGACGACGCGCAGTTCCCGGCGCATGCCGCGGCAGTCCTCCACCTCCAGGACGTCGCCCTTGCGCGCCCGGGCCAGCAGCGCGTCGTCGACGGGGAGGACCGTGCCGGCCGCCTCGGGCGGCGGCGCGGTCGAGCCGCGCGGCGTCAGCCAAACCGACGCGGGCTCGATCACCGTGCCCCAGACGTCGCGCCGGGGTCCGAACTCCGCCAGGCGGCCGGCCGGCTTCAGGGCGCCGGTGCGCAGCTTGGGCCCGGCCAGGTCGGCGTAGACCTTGCAGCCGCGCCCGGTCTCCGCCTCCGCCGCGCGCAGGTGGCGGATCATGGCCAGCCAGGCCTCGGCGTCGTCGTGGGCGCAGTTGATGCGCATCACGTCCATGCCGGCGAGGAGCAGGTCGCGGATCAGCTCCGGCCGGACGGCGGCCTCGCCGGGCATGGTCACCATGACGCGCGTGGCACGCTTGCCGGCGGGCTGGCCGAGGAGGGCGCGGGCGTGTTCCTCCAGGCGCATATCGCCGGTGCTCAGGTCGACCGAGTCCTTGCGCTTGCGGCGCGCCCGCGGCGGGTCGCCCGCCAGCGCATGCAGCGCGGCGAGCACGGCGTCCAGGCTGGACAGGGTATGCGCCTCGGCGCGGCCCAGTCGGCTCAGGCCGAGCAGGCCCAGCTCCCGCTGCAGGTCGCGCAGGTCGCTCTGGCGCAGGGCCAGGTAGTGCAGCAGGTTGCGCGCGCTGTCGCGGTGCTGCGGGTGCGCCGCGCGGATTGCCTTGCGATGGCCGCGCTCCACCGCCAGGAGGTGGTCGCGCAGGGACTCCAGGGCGGGAATGAGATGCCGGGTGAGGTGACGCTTGGCCATGGATGGGGCGCGGGGCTGCTCGGGTAACCCATTAGATTAGCCGGGAAATGTTGCAGTTATCTTTCTTCCCGCAGGATGCCGGACTCGCCCTCGCTGCGCCCGATCACCACCGCCCCGCAGGCGTCGCTGAACACGTTGACGCTGGTGCGGCACATGTCCAGCACCCGGTCCACGGCCAGGATCAGGCCGATCGCCTCGGCGGGCAGGCCGACGTAGGCCAGGATCAGGACGATGGCCACCAGGCTGGCGGCGGGGATGCCGGCCACGCCGATGGAGGTGAGCAGGGCGAGCAGGACGATGGCCACCTGCTGGGCCACCGTCAGGTCGAGCCCGTAGGCCTGGGCGATGAACAGCACCGCGACGCACTCGTACAGTGCGGTGCCGTCCATGTTGATGGTCGCCCCCAGGGGCAGCACGAAGCTCGACACCCGTTCGGACACCCCGGCGTTCTTCTCGGCGCAGTCCATGGTCAGGGGCAGGGTGGCCGAGGAGGAGGCGGTGGAGAAGGCGGTGAGCAGGGCGGGGGCCATGGCGCGGAAGTGTCTGTAAGGGCTCACTCTCGCTACAAGCATTATTATCATGGGCAGCACCACGAACATGTGCAGGGCCAGGCCGGCCAGCACGGTGAGGAAGAAGCCGGCCAGGGGGCGGAAGGCCTCCAGGCCGGAGGTGCCCACCATCTTCGCCACCAGCGCGAACACGCCGAGGGGGGCGAAGCGCATCACCAGCTCGGTGATGCCCAGCATCACCTCGGCCATGCCCCGCCAGAAGCGCGTCATGGTCCCGGCCAGGTCGCCGTCGAGGCGGGTGACGAAGTAGCCGAACAGCAGGCTGAAGGTGATCAGCCCCAGCATCTGCCCCTCGGCGGCGGCGGCCACCACGTTGGTGGGCACCATGCGCAGGAAGATCTCCACCAGGTCGCCGCCGCCACGCTCGGACACCTTCTCCAGCACCGCGCCGGTATCGGCCGACAGGCCCAGCAGGTCGCGGGCCGGCTGACCGTCGACCTCGCCGGGCCGGACCAGGTTGGCCAGGGCCAGGCCGATCAGGATGGCCAGCAGGCTGGTGGCCAGGTAATAGGCGAGGGTCTTGCCCCCCAGCCGACCCAGCCCCGCCACGCCGCCCTTGCCGGCCACGCCGACGATGATGGACGACACCACCAGGGGCACGATGAGCATCTTCAGGGCGTTGAGGAACAGGGTGCCGAGGAAGTCATAGATCGCCAGGACCTCGACGCCCAGCAGGGTGGCGCCAGGCGCCGTGGCAAGGCCCGCGCCGACCGCCAGGCCGACGGCGAGGAGGATCTGCCAGTGCAGCTTGAGCCTGATCATTTGTGAGTGCTTACTTGCATTGCTGATCAATAGGGATTTTGATCACGCGCGGCCGGGCTCGTCGTTCAGCGACTGGATGTGCGCCCGCATCCACCACACCGCCAGCAGCCCCGGCACGGCCATGGCCACCGAGAACAGGAAGAAGCTCGGCCAGCCGATCGCCTCCGACAGCACGCCCGACAGGGGGCTGACATAGATCCGCCCGACCGCCGCGAAGGCGGACAGCAGGGCGTAGTGGGTGGCGGTGAAGCGGTGGTTGCAGAGGCCCATGAGCAGTGCGACGAAGGCGGCGGTGCCCATGCCGCCGGAGACGTTCTCGAAGGCGATGGCGGTCATCAGCAGGCGGTCGATCTCGGTGGCGGCGTCCAGGGCGACGAAGCCCAGATCGAAGGGCGGCAGGGTGAGGCTGCCCCAGGCGCCCTTGCCCAGCAGGGCCAGGACGTAGAAGCCGAAGTTGGACACCAGCTGCAGCACCCCGAAGGCGAGCAGGGCCTGGTAGAGCGAGATGCGCAGCATGACCGCCCCCGCCGCCAGGGCGCCGAGGATGGTCAGCCAGATGCCGATGATCTTGTTGACGATGCCCACCTCCGCCTGCGTGAAGGCCAGCCCCTTGATCAGGAAGGGGGTGGTGAGCACCCCGGCGAAGGCGTCGCCCAGCTTGTAGAGGATGATCAGGAGCAGGAAGGCCCAGGCGCCGGACTGGGCGAAGTAGCTGTCCAGGGACTGGTTGAGGGTGACGAAGCCCGCCCGGCGCGCCGCCCAGTAGCCCAGGGGCAGGGCCGCCGCCAGCTGGGCGAGGATGAATGCCAGCTGCAGCCATTTGCTGGGGCTGTCCGGGTCGAGGCCAACGGCCAGCAGCCCGAGGCGGGCGGCGAACCAGCCGCCGGCGAAGCCGGCCAGCATGGCCAGGAAGCCGGCCAGCTCCTTCCTGGGGTCGGAGGCCAGCGGTCTGGATGCGCTGCTCACCGCGGGGATGAGGGTCAGCGAGACCGCGGCCGCCACCACCATGATGACGGCCATGGTCAGGTATACCCGGGGCCAGCTGCCCCACTGCTCGGCCCAGATCAGGCTGACGCCGCCGGACAGGATCATCGCCAGGCGATAGCCGAACACCGACAGGGACCCGCCCAGGCCGCGCTCCTTTGCCGCCAGCACGTCGGTGCGGTAGGCGTCGATGACGATGTCCTGGGAGGCGGACAGGAAGGCGATGGCCAGGGCGGCCACGGCGAACAGGGCGGCGTTGTCCTGGACCGACAGGCCCGCCATCCAGGCCAATCCCGCGGCCAGGGCCAGTTGAGTGAGCACCAACCAACCTCGCCGGCGGCCGAGGAAGGGCGGTTCGAAGCGGTCCATGAGCGGCGCCCAGAGGAACTTGAAGGTGTAGGGGATGCCCACCAGGCCCAGGAAGCCGATGGTGGCGATGTCCACCCCGTCCACCGTCAGCCAGGCCTGCATGGCCTGGCCGGTCAGGGCCAGGGGCAGGCCGGAGGCGAAGCCGAGGAAGAGGACGGCGAAGAGGCGGCGGGCGGCGGCCAGGCTGGATGGCATGACGGGCTATTTAGTGGTCGATTCCGAACCGACCGTGCTCGCTGCCCAGGCCGTCGGCGAGGGCATGCCGAAGAAGCCCTCCCGGACGCGCCTGGCCACGGCCTCCTCCACCGATTCCCGGACCAGGGCCGGGTTGCGGCCGCGCATATCGATCCAGGTCCGGGGCATCAATGCCCTTCCGCGTCGGCTGCGCAACGATCACCGTGCCGAGCGGTCACCGATACACCTCGCGACGGTGGCCTATGCGCAGGACCAGGATGGTGATGACCTCGTCACGGATATCACAGACAAGCCGATAGTCGCCGATGCGATATTTCCAGTAACGGCCCAGTTCCTCGCCGCGCAGCGCCTGGGCCAGGCTGCGCGGGTCGGCCAGGAGCGCGATGCGCTCCCGCAGCACGTTGACGAGGCGCAGCTGGACCGGCTTGTCAAGCCGCCTCAACTCATCCAGCGCGCGCGGATCGGCTTCAATCCGCCAGGCCAAGCTCGCGCTCTATGTCTTCGAGGGGTATGGGGGACAGGGGCTGTTTCCGACGCGCTTCGGCCAGGTAGTAGTCTTCCAGGTCGTCCAGGTATTGGATCAGGGCCTCGCGCACGTAGAAGCTCTTGGTTCGGCCCGTCTGGCGGGCAAGGGCCTCGACGCGTTTCTCCACGTCATCGGGTAGACGTACGGCCAGCATGAGCGACTCCTGTGCCATACACGTATAACAACATGTTAGTCGCGATGACCGACTGCTGCAATGCTCACAGGGAAGGTTCGTAATCCACCGTCAGCGGGGCATGATCGCTGAACCGCTGCTGCTTGTAGACGCTGGCCGACTTGGCCGTGGCGGCGATGCCCGGGGTGGCGATCTGGTAGTCGATGCGCCAGCCCACGTTGTTGGCCCAGGCCTGGCCGCGGTTGCTCCACCAGGTGTAGCCCTCGCCCTCGGCCTCCGGATGCAGGCGGCGGTAGACGTCGACCAGGCCGAGCTCGTCGAACACCCGGCCGATCCAGGCCCGTTCCTCGGGCAGGAAGCCGGAGTTCTTCCGGTTGGACTTCCAGTTCCTGAGGTCGCGCTCGGTGTGGGCGATGTTCCAGTCGCCGCACAGGATCAGCTCGCGGCCCGATCTCGCCAGTCGTTCCAGGTGCGGGTAGAAGTGGTCCATGAAGGTGAACTTGGCGGCCTGGCGGTGCTCGCCGCTGGAGCCCGAGGGCAGGTAGACGGACACCACGGAGAGGTCGCCGAAGCGGGCCTCAAGATATCGTCCTTCCTGGTCGATATCTGCTATGCCCAGCCCCTCGATGATCTGGTCGGGCTGGCGACGGGCGTAGAGACCCACCCCGCTGTAGCCCTTCTTATCGGCGTAGTGGAAGTAGCCGTGGTAGCCGTCGGGGTTGAGCATCTCCGCGGTCATGTCGGCGGTCTGGGCCTTGAGTTCCTGCAGGCAGACCAGGTCGGCGCCCTGCCGGGCCAGCCAGGGATAGAGCCCCTTGTTGCTGGCCGAGCGGATGCCGTTGAGGTTCAGGGTTAGAATGCGCATGGTTAAGGATTCAGTGCTGAAAAATGACCGGATTCAAGGAGGCGTTCCTCGACTTCGCGATTCGCCGCGAGGTGCTGCTGTTCGGCGAATTCAAGACCAAGGCGGGGCGCCTGTCCCCCTATTTCTTCAACGCCGGCCTGTTCAACGACGGCGAGGCCCTGCGGCAGCTGGGCGAATTCTACGCCAAGGCCATCCTCGACTCCGGGCTGGCCTTCGACGGCCTGTTCGGCCCGGCCTACAAGGGCATCCCCCTGGCGGCCAGCGTGGCCATCGCCCTCGACCGGATGGGCCGCAACGTCCCCTACAGCTACAACCGCAAGGAGGCCAAGGACCACGGCGAGGGCGGCTGCATCGTCGGCGCGCCGCTGGCCGGCCGTGTGCTGATCGTCGACGACGTCATCTCGGCGGGCACCTCGGTGCGCGAGTCGGTGCGGCTGATCCGCGCCGCCGGCGCCACGCCCTGCGGCGTGGCCATCGCCCTGGACCGCCAGGAGCGTGGCAGCGGCGAACTGTCGGCGGTGCAGGAAGTGGGCCGCGACTTCGCCATGCCGGTGGTGAGCATCGTCAACCTGGACGACCTGGTCGGCTATCTGACCGGCCATCCCGAGCTGGCCGCCACGCTGGCGGCCATCCGCGCCTACCGCGAACGCTACGGGGTCCGGTGAGGAGGCCCATCGGGTCCGACCCTGCCCGGATGCCCTGGCGGAGATGCCGCGCCGCATGACGCCAGCCTTCCTGACCTCCTTGCTGGTCGCCCTGCTTGTCAGCCAGGCGGCCTGGTCCACCACCACCACCACCTATCGCTGGGTGGACGAGAAGGGGCGCGTCCATTATGGCGACGCCCGCCCGCCCGAGCGCGCCGAGCCGGACGTTCTCGACAAGCAGGGGCGCACGGTCAAGCAACTGCGCCGCCAGCAAGCGGCCAAGCCGGACCCGAAGGCCGCGGCAAGCAGGCAGGCGGAGGAGGAGCAGCGCCAGCGTTACGATCGGGCCCTGCTGTCCACCTACGTGAACGAGGCGGAGATCGACCTGGCCCGCGACCGCGCCCTGATCCTGGAGCAGGCCAACCTGGACGGCCTGCAGAAGCGCCTGGACGGCGCCACCGCCCGCCTCGGGCGACTCAACGCGGAGATCGAGGACTATCGCAAGGGCGGCCGCCGCGTGCCCGGTCCGGTGACGCAGATGAAGAAGGAGGCCCAGGAGGACATCGTCCGCCTGAGCGAGCTGATCCTGCGCAGCAACAAGGTAGTGGAGACCATCACCGGCCGCTACGAGGCGGACAAGCAGCGCTTCCGGGAACTCAAGTCGGCCGAGGCGCAGGCGCGACCTGCCGTGCCCGGCGTCACGCCGCCGCCCGCCGCCCGCTAGCGGGCTAACCCTGCCGCCGGCTAGCGCGTGGTCTCCCCCGCGCGCGGTGCCGGATAGATGGGGATGCGGTCCGTCCTGCAGGCCTTCAGCACTTCCGGCTTGCGCAGCTCGCGCTCCAGGATGTCCATGGTGGCGCGGCCGATGTACTCGCTGCCCGCGTCCATGGTTTCCACCGCCTCCAGGTAGGCGCGACCGATCACCGTCCCGAGCGGCCTGGGGTTGTAGAGCAGCTTCTTGATGATGAAGGGGTTCAGCGTCAGCGGGTCGTAGTCCGGCTTGAGATAGCCCTGGCTGATGAGCAGCCGCTCCACCGGCGTCCTCGGCTGAATGCCGATGAAGAAGATGAACGGCAGCACGTTCTCGCGCCCGAACAGCTCGTAGAGCTCCTTGATCTTGGCGATGGTGCGCTGCAGGGTCTGCACCGACTCGCCGGGGGCGTTCAAGGGCATGTACAACTTGACCTTCTGGTCGGTCATGCCGGCGTCCTTGAACATGCGGAAGGCGGCCATCTGCTGGTCCAGCTTGTAGCCCAGGGTGAGGTTGTCGATGATCTCCTGGGTGCCGGTGAACGACAGGTCGATGCTGGCCAGGCCGGTGTCCAGCATCTTGCGGGCGATCTCGGGGGTGAGGAAGTTGAGTCGCAGGTAGCCGGACCAGGAGATGTCCGTGCGACGGGCCAGCAGCTGATCGAGCACGCGGTCGACGTGCTCGGTGCTGCGCCGCGTCGAGCAGAACTGGGCGTCGGTGAACCAGATCTTCCTCACCCCGTAGCGCTTGTTGAGCGTCTCGATCTCCTGGCCGATCTCGGCCGGGTCGCGGTAGCGCTGGTGCGCCCCCTCGATCTTGTTGTACAGGCAGAAGTGGCACTGGAACGGGCAGCCGCGCTTGGTGTTCACGCCGATGTACTGGTCGTCCAGGTACTGGTGGAAGTCCGGGAAGATGGATTCCACGTAGGCGAAGTCCACCGCCGTGAGCCGGGCGAGGTCGAAGTTCTCGGCCCGCTTGTGTTGCGTGACGCGGCCGTCGCGGTCCTTGTACCAGAGGTCGCCGACCGGCTGCTCGAAGCCGTCGACGATGGACAGCATGGCGTCCTCGCCCTCGCCCACCACCACCACCGTGTCCTCGGGGCACTTCTCGACCACGTACTGGCCGAAGATGGACACCGCCGTGCCGCCCACCACGATGCGCGCGTCGGGGAGCAGACGGCGCGCCAGGCGCATGTAGGCGAAGTTGTTCAGGCGGCTGGCGGAGTAGTTCCAGATGATGCGCAGGGCGTCCTTGGCCGCCTGGAGCCGGCGCAGGGGATTCCTGGCATGGTCGAAGTTCATCACCACGTCCAGTGCGTCGTCCTCCGGGTGGGGCCCGAAGGACTGCATGTTGCGCCAGGAGAAGGCCACCACGTCGGGTCGCATGGCCTCGATGCGTTCCCGCAGCACCCGCTTGCGCTCGGCGGGGCTGACCAGGGCCAGGTCGAGCAGGTGCTGGTCGACGTGCGGCCGCTGCTTGTGCACGTAGTCGGCGACATAGATGACGCCGCCGGGGTAGATCTTCCACACCGGCAGGCGGACATAGAGCACGGATCGGGCGGCGGTGGACATGATGTGGTTTCCTGTTGTTCTGGGCGTTGCGGCAGGGGCCCTGAAATAATATTAGCAAATATTAATATTCAGAAAAGGCCCATTTCTTGCCTCGCCCGATGGCGCGCCTCGGGGCTGTTGCCTATGGCACACGGGGCTGCCCGCCGCGCTCGAGGGCGGTCCTCAGCCGGCCAGCTTCTTCTTCAGCAGTTCGTTGACCTGCTGCGGGTTGGCCTTGCCGCGGGTGGCCTTCATCACCTGGCCGACCAGGGCATTGAATGCCTTGTCCTTGCCGGCGCGGAATTCCTCGACGGACTTCGGGTGGGCCGCCAGCACCTCGTCGACGATGCGCTCGATCTCCCCCGTGTCGGACATCTGCCTGAGACCCTTTGCCTCGATGATGGCGTCGGCCTCGCCTTCGCCCGCCCACATGGCGGCGAAAACCTCCTTGGCCAGCTTGCTGGACAGGGTGCTGTCGTCGACGCGCTTGAGCAGCCCCGCCAGCCGGGCGGGCGGGATGCGGTCCTGCCCGATCGCCAGGCCCTCCTTGTTGAGGGCGGCGGCCAGGTCGCCCATCACCCAGTTGGCGGCCAGCTTGGCCGGCACCCCCGCGGCGGCCAGGGTAGCCTCGAAATAATCGGCCATCTCGCGCGAGGCGGTCAGGGTGACGGCATCGTAGGCTGACAGGCCGTAGTCGCGCTGGTAGCGGGCCTGCTTCTGCTGCGGCAGCTCCGGCAGGGCGGCGCGCACCTGCTCGATCCAGGGCTCGTCCAGCTTCACCGGCAACAGGTCCGGATCGGGGAAATAACGGTAGTCGTGCGCCTCCTCCTTGGTGCGCATCATGCGCGTCTCGCCGGTGTCCGGGTCGAACAGCACGGTGGCCTGCACGATCTCGTGGCCATCCTCGATCCGCTCGATCTGCCAGCGCGCCTCGTACTCGATGGCCTGCTCCAGGAAGCGGAAGGAGTTGAGGTTCTTGATCTCGCGGCGGGTGCCGAACTTGTCCGAGCCCTTGGGCCGCACCGAGACGTTGGCGTCGACGCGGAAGCTGCCCTCCTGCATGTTGCCGTCGCAGATGCCGATCCAGGTGACCAGGGTGTGCAGCGCCCGGGCGTAGGCCACCGCCTCCTTGGCGCTTCTCATGTCCGGCTCGGAGACGATCTCCAGGAGCGGCGTGCCGGCGCGGTTCAGATCGATGCCGCTGAGGGGCTTCCCATCCTCGCCGTGGAAGTCCTCGTGCAGGCTCTTGCCGGCATCCTCCTCCAGATGGGCGCGCGTGATGCGGATGACCTTGGTCACCGCTTTGTCGCCCTCGCCGACCTGGATCGGCAGCTCGCCCGCCTCGACGATGGGCAGCTCGAACTGGCTGATCTGGTAGCCCTTGGGGAGGTCGGGGTAGAAGTAGTTCTTGCGCGCGAACACGTTGACGCGGTTGAGCCGGGCGCCGATCGCCAGGCCGAAGCGGATGGCGCGTTCCACCGCCCCCTTGTTCAATACCGGCAGCACCCCCGGCAGGGCGAGGTCCACCGCGCAGGCCTGGGTGTTGGGCGCGGCGCCGAATTCTGTCGATGCCCCGGAAAAGATCTTGGATCGGGTGGTGAGCTGGGTGTGCACCTCTAGCCCGATGACGGTTTCCCATTGCATGGCGTTATCCATAGCGTGCGAGCGGTTGTCTGACGGCCTGGGGCAGCGGCCAGTCGAACAGTTCGTGTAGGGTGAGGGACAGCTCCGGGGCGACGGCCAGGCGGAGCGCATCCTCGGCGGCCAGCACGGCTGGGGCGGGATAGCGGCCGTCCGCGCCCAGGGTGTGCAATTCCGCGTAGCGGCCGATGGGGTCGACGATCAGGTATTCGCGCACCCCGGCCGATTCGTACAGGGCGCGCTTCTCGCGCTTGTCCTTGGCGGCGGTGGCGGGGGAGAGCACCTCCAGCACGAAGTCCGGGGCGCCCTGAACATTCTTGCCGTTGGCAAGCTTGGCCGGGTCGCAGACCACGATCAGATCGGGCTGGACCACCGTGTCTGCGGCCAGCACCACATCCACGGGGGACAACAGCATGGCGCAGCCCGAACCGCCCCCCCCTCCGTTTTTGTCGACGCAGCTGGCCAGGGTCAGGTGCAGCTTGCCAACCAGCACCTGATGCTCGATCACCGGCGCCGGCGACATGTCGTAGACCACGCCGTGGATCAGCTCGCAGCGGACATCGTCCGGCCAGGTCAGGTAGTCGGCGACTGTGTAGTGTTCCGCGTGCGGCTGTGCGTGGCCCATGTCCCGACTCCCTCAGAGACCCTCGGGCAGCATCGTATGCCAACCGGTGGCCAGCTGGTACTGGTGCGCCACGTTGAGCATGCGCGCCTCGGCGAAGTAGTCGCCGATGATCTGCAGGCCGATCGGCCGGCTGTCGGCGCCGAAGCCGCAGGGGATGGACATGCCGGGCAGGCCCGCCAGGTTCACGGCGATGGTGTAGATGTCCGAGAGGTACATCTGCACCGGGTCGGCGACCTTGGCGCCGAGGTCGAAGGCGGTCGTCGGCGCGGTCGGGCCCATGATCACGTCACAGGCCTTGAAGGCCTCGACGAAGTCCTGGGCGATCAGGCGCCGGATCTTCTGCGCCTGGATGTAGTAGGCGTCGTAGTAGCCGTGCGAGAGCACGTAGGTGCCGATCATGATGCGGCGCTTGACCTCCGCGCCGAAGCCATCGGCCCGGGTCTTCTCGTACATGTCGAGCAGGTCGCGGTATTCCGCGGCGCGGTAGCCATAGCGTACGCCGTCGTAGCGGGAGAGGTTGCTGGAGGCCTCCGCGGGGGCCAGCACGTAGTAGACCGGCACCGACAGGTCCATGTTAGGCAGCGAGACTTCCACCGTCTCGGCGCCGAGACGGCGGTATTCCGCCAGCGCCGCCTGGATCGCCTGGGCGACGTCGGGGGCCATCCCCTCGCCGAAGAACTCCCGGGGCAGGCCGATCCTCAGCCCCTTGAGGGGCTGGGCCAGGTCGCGGGCGTAGTCTTCGGGCGCGCGCTCGAGCGAGGTGGAGTCGCGCGCGTCGAAACCGGCCATGACGTTCATGAGCAGGGCGCAGTCCGCGGCCGAGGGAGCCATCGGGCCGCCTTGGTCCAGGGAGGAGGCGAAGGCGATCATGCCGTAGCGCGAGACCACGCCGTAGGTGGGCTTCAGGCCGGTGATGCCGGTCAGTGCGGCCGGCTGGCGGATGGAGCCGCCGGTGTCGGTGCCGGTGGCGGCGGGACAGAGCCGGGCCGCCACGGCCGCCGCCGCGCCGCCCGAGGAGCCGCCCGGCACCGCCCGCGCGTCCCAGGGGTTCTTCACCGGCCCGAACCAGGAGGTCTCGTTGGAGGAACCCATGGCGAACTCGTCCATGTTGGTCTTGCCTAGGCAGGGCATGCCCGCCGCCTTGAACTGGCTGATCACATGGGCGTCGTAGGGCGAGACGAAGTTGGCCAGCATCCTGGAGCCGCAGGTGGTGGGCCAGCCCTCGGCGCAGAAGATGTCCTTGTGGGCGATGGGTACGCCGGTCAGCCGACCGGCCTGGCCCGCCGCGCGGCGCGCGTCGGCGTCGGCGGCCTCGGCCAGGGTGCGTTCACGGTCGACGGTGATGAAGGCGTTCAGGCGCGGGTTGTGCCGTTCGATGCGATCCAGGTAGTCCTGGCACAGCTCGACGCTGGAGGCCTTGCCCTGCGCGAGCAGGTCCGCGAGTTGTTCGAGGGAGGCGTTCATGTTGGCAGGCGGTCAGCGGGTAGGAGGCCCGCTCGCGGGCCGGAAGAGAAGCCATACGGGCTCACTCGATCACCTTGGGCACCAGGTAGAGCCCCGCCTCCACCTGGGGGGCGATGGCCTGGAAGGCCTCGCGGCGGTCCGCCTCGCTCACCGCGTCCTCGCGCAGGCGCTGCTGGAGGTCGCGGGCGTGGGCCATGGGTTCGATGCCGGCGGTGTCCACCGCCTGCATCTCCTCGATGAGCCGGAAGATGCCGTTGAGCTGGGTCTGGTAGTGGGCGGCCTCCGCCTCGTCGACGCGGATCCGGGCGAGGTGGGCGATGCGCTTAACGTCATCGGTGGAAAGGGACATGGCTTCAACACCTTATTTCGTCAAGCCGCCTAGGTTATCATACGCCGCTTAACTTTCTGACCCGCACACGAAGCGCTGAACATGTTTGGACTATTACGCGGTTACTTTTCCACCGACCTGGCCATCGACCTGGGCACGGCCAACACCCTGATCTACGTGCGGGGCCGCGGCATCGTGCTGGACGAGCCCTCGGTGGTGGCCATCCGGCAGGAGGGGCTCTCGGGCAAGAAGACCATCCAGGCGGTGGGCCTGGAGGCGAAGCAGATGCTGGGCCGCACGCCGGGCAACATCCAGGCCATCCGGCCGATGAAGGACGGCGTCATCGCCGACTTCAACATCACCGAGCAGATGCTCAAGTTCTTCATCAAGAAGGTGCACGACACGCGGCTGTTCCATCCCAGCCCGCGCATCATCATCTGCGTGCCCTCGGGGGCGACCCAGGTGGAGCGGCGTGCCATCCGCGAGTCGGCCATCGGCGCCGGCGCCAGGCAAGTCTATCTGATCGAGGAACCCATGGCGGCGGCCATCGGCGCCGGGCTGCCGGTGGCCGAGGCGACCGGCTCCATGGTGGTGGACATCGGCGGCGGCACCACCGAGGTGGGCATCATCTCCCTGGGCGGCGTGGTCTACACGGCCAGCGTGCGGGTCGGCGGCGACAAGTTCGACGAGTCGATCATCAACTACATCCGCCGCAACTACGGCATGCTGATCGGCGAGTCCACCGCCGAGAGCATCAAGAAGGAACTGGGCTCCGCCTTTCCCGGTTCCGAGGTGCGCGAGATGGAAGTCAAGGGCCGCAACCTGGCGGAGGGCATCCCGCGCAGCTTCACCATCACCTCCAACGAGATCCTCGAAGCGCTCACGGACCCCCTCAACATCATCGTCTCCGCCGTCAAGTCGGCCCTCGAGCAGACGCCGCCCGAACTGGGCGCGGACATCGCCGAGAAGGGCATGGTGCTCACCGGCGGCGGTGCCCTGCTGCGCGACATCGACCGCCTGCTGATGGAGGAGACCGGCTTGCCGGTGATCGTCGCCGAGGATCCGCTGACCTGCGTGGTGCGCGGGTCGGGCCGCGCCCTGGAGGAGATGGACCGGCTCTCGACGGTGTTCACCAACGACTGACGCGACCGGTGCAAGGTACAGGGCTCGAGGCGCCAGGACGGATTGCCTTGCGCCTTGAGCCTTGCCCCGTGAACCTCCCCGCCTGACCCCATGGCCACCGCGCCCCAGGCCCACATGTTCGTCCGGGAGATGGGCCTGCCCCTGCGCCTGGCCCTCTATCTGATCGCCTGCCTGATCCTGATGGGCCTCGACGCGCGCTACAACACCCTGCATTTCCTGCGCTCGGGCATCGTCTCCGTGCTGCATCCGGTGCAGGCCGGCCTGGCGCGGCCGTTTCTCCATCTCGAGGAGGCGTTCGCCTTCTTCGCCGTGCACGCCGAACTGCTGCGGGAGAACGCCCGCCTGCGCGAGAACGCCCGGCGCCAGGGCCACGCCCTGCAGGCCCAGGACATGCTGCGGGCGGAGAATGCCCACCTGCGCGGCCTGCTCGGATTGCCCCAGCCGGCCGGTTTCGTCGGCCAGCCGGTGGAGATCGTCCAGGCCATGAGCAACCCCTTCGCGCGCAAGGTGGTGATCGGCAGCGGCAGCCTGCAGGGGCTGGCGGCCGGCTGGCCGGTGGTGGACGAGCGGGGGCTGGTGGGCCAGGTGACCCGGGTCTTCCCGGCCAGCAGCGAGGTTACCCTGATCACCTCCCGCGAGCAGGCGGTGCCGGTGCAGGTGGTACGCAACGGTCTGCGCCTGATCGTCTCGGGCTCCGGCCAGGACCGCCTGCTGGAGGTGCGCTTCCTGGACATGCACGCCGACCTGCAGGACGGCGACGAGCTGGTCACCTCCGGGCTGGATGGGGTCTATCCGCCCGGCATTCCGGTGGCCCGGGTGCTGCGCACCGAGCCGCCGCGGCATACCCCGTTTGCCCGCGCCCTATGCCTGCCGGTGGCGGGCGTCGGCCAGCACCGGCAGCTGATGGTGCTGCAGCGGCAGCTGGCGCCCGCGGCCGCCACCACGACGCGGTCGGGAGCGGCGGCTACCCCCCCCGCGGCGGCGGGCACCCGGCCGGCGGATCGGCCATGAAGCGCGAAAAGTCCCTCGCCCCGCGCGGCCCCCAGCTGGCCGCCCCGGCGGGCGCCGCCCTGGTCATCGGCAGCATCGCCTTCGCCTTCCTGCTCGGCCTGCTGCCCTGGCCGGTGGGCTGGCACTGGCTGGTGCCGGACTTCGCCTTCCTGGTGCTGCTTTACTGGAACATCAACGAGCCGCATCGCGCCGGCCTCGGCGTCGCCTTCCTGCTCGGCCTGCTGGTGGACGCCGCCCAGGGCGTGCTGTTCGGCCTGCACGCCCTGGTCTATGTCATCGCTGCCTACCTTGCCCTGAGCCTGCGCCGCCGCCTGGAGAAATTCTCCCCGGCGGCCCAGGCGCTGCAGCTGGGCCCGGTGTTCGTCGGCAAGGAGGCCCTGGTGCTGCTGGTCGGGCTGGCCTTCGGCCGCATCGCCATCGACTGGGGCGAGCTGGCCTCCGGGCTGCTGGCCACCCTGCTCTGGATCCCGGCCTGCCTGCTGTTCGGCCGTCTCGGCGGCCGGCCGGTGAGCGTCCAGGCGTCCGCCGGCGAAGAGAAGTGAAAACGCTGCGCCTGATCAATCCGGAGCTGGAGTTCCTGCGCTACCGCCGCCGCCTGGAGCTGGCCGGCTACATCGCCGCCTTGCTGTTCATGGTGCTGCTGGGCCGCTTCTTCTGGCTGCAGGTCCTGCAGTACGACCGCTACCAGTCCATGGCGGAGAACAACCGCATCGCCCTGGTGCCGGCCCCGCCGCCGCGCGGCGTCATCTACGACCGCAACGGCGCGGTGCTGGCGCAGAACTATTCCGCCTATACCCTGGAGATCACCCCGGACAAGGCCGGCGACCTGGAGGAGACCCTGGCGCGCCTGGCGGAATTGGTGGAGATCACTCCCGGCGACCTGAGGCGCTTCCGCCGGCTGCTGGGCGAGAGCAAGGGCTTCGAGAGCGTGGCGGTGCGCTCGCGCCTGAGCGAGGAGGAAGTGGCGCGGTTCGCCGTCAACCGCTACCGCTTCCCCGGCGTCGAGGTGCGCGCCCGGCTGTTCCGCCAGTATCCCTACAGCGACACCCTGGCCCACGTGGTGGGCTACATCGGGCGCATCAACCAGCAGGACAAGGATCAGCTCCAGGCCGACGGGCAGGACGCCAATTACCGGGGCACGGATCACATCGGCAAGGCCGGCGTGGAGGCCAGCTACGAGCACTGGCTGCACGGCCGCACCGGCGTCGAGCGGGTGGAGACCGACTCGGGCGGCCGCGCCGTGCGCGTCCTGTCGCGCGATCCGCCCACCTCGGGCAGCAATATCCATCTGCACCTGGATGCGCGGCTGCAGCAGGTGGCGGCGGAGGTGTTCGGCGATTACCGGGGCGCCCTGGTGGCCCTGGACCCGAGGAACGGCGGCGTGCTGGCCCTGATGTCGAAGCCCGGCTTCGACCCCAACCTGTTCATCGACGGCATCGACGCGGCCAACTGGAAGGAGCTCAACGACGCCTTCGAGCGCCCCCTGATCAACCGGGCGCTGCGCGGGGTCTACCCGCCCGGCTCCACCATCAAGCCGTTCATGGCCCTGGCCGGCCTGGAGCTGGGGCTGCGCCAGCCGGGCGACAGCATCGTCGACCCGGGCTATTTTTCCCTGCCCGGCAGCCGTCATCGCTATCGGGACTGGAAGAAGGACGGCCACGGCATCGTCGACCTGAAGAAGTCGGTGGTCGTGTCGTGCGATACCTATTACTACCGGCTGGCCAATCAGATGGGCATCGAGAACATGCACCGCTTCCTCGGCCAGTTCGGCTTCGGCGAGCGCAGCGGCGTCGACCTGGACGGGGAGCTGGCCGGCCTGCTGCCCAGCCCGGCATGGAAGAAGCGACGCTTCCGACAGCCCTGGTGGCCGGGCGAGACGGTGATCGCCGGCATCGGCCAGGGCTACACCCTGGCCACTCCCATGCAGCTGGCGGTGGCCACCATGGCCCTGGCCAACGACGGGGTCGTGTACCGGCCCATGCTGTTGCGCGCCTGGCAGGACGCCGAGACGGGCCGGATGCACTACGCCGCGCCCCAGGTCGTCGGCCGCATCCCCCTGAAGTCCAGGCATGTGGCGGTGGTCAAGCAGGCCATGGTGGAGGTCACGCTGCCCGGCGGCACCGCGGCCGTGGCCGGCGCCGGCGCCGCCTACCGGTTCGCCGGCAAGACCGGCACCGCCCAGGTGATCGGCATCAAGCAGGGTGCCCGCTACGACGAGAAACGCATCGCCGCCCACCACCGCGACCATGCCCTGTTCATCGCCTTCGCGCCGGCCGACGCCCCGAAGATCGCGGTCGCGGTGATGGTGGAGAACGGCGGCCACGGTAGCTCCACGGCGGCCCCCATCGCCCGCAAGGTGATCGACTACTGGCTGCTTGGCAAGCTGCCGGGCGCACCGGTCGCCGCCGCGCCCGCGCAGGAGGCCCCGGTCGACGAGGAATCCGAGGATACCGGCCCCGTCCTGGAGGACGCCCCGGCCACGACACCCGCCGAGGAGGGGGCCGCCCATGCTGGTTAAGCGTCTGCTCAAGCGCGGCGTTGCCCATCTCGACCCGCCCCTGGCCGGGCTGCTCGGCTTGCTGCTGCTGCTCAGCCTGGCCACCGTATACAGCGCCTCGGGGGGCGACCCGGACAAGGTGCTGGCCCATCTCACCAACATGGGCGTGGCGCTGACCGCGCTGTTCCTGGCCAGCCACATCCCGCCACAGCGGCTGATGCAGTTCGCCCTGCCGGCCTATGCCGTGGGCCTGCTGCTGCTGGTGGCGGTGGAGCTGGTAGGCGACGTGGTGAACGGCGCGCAGCGCTGGCTCAACCTGGGGGTGACGCGCATCCAGCCCTCCGAACTGATGCGTCTGGCGGTGCCCCTGATGATCGCCTGGTACCTGCACCACAAGCAGGAGATCCTGCGCCCCCTCGACCATGCCGTGGCCATCGGCCTGTTGCTGGTGCCCGTCGCCCTGATCATCCATCAGCCCGACCTGGGCACCGCCCTGCTCATCGCCACCTCGGGCTTCTTCGTCATCTACCTGGGCGGCCTGAGCTGGAGGGTGCTGGCCGGCGCCGCCGCCCTGTTGGTGCTGGCCGCCCCGTTCGCCTGGCACCTGCTGCACGGCTACCAGCGGCAGCGCATCCTGACCATGCTCGACCCCAGCAGCGACCCGCTGGGCGCGGGCTACCACATCATCCAGTCGACCATCGCCGTCGGCTCGGGCGGCGTGGCGGGGAAGGGGTGGATGAACGGCACCCAGACCCACCTGGACTTCCTGCCCGAGCGCACCACCGACTTCATCTTCGCGGTCTACTCCGAGGAATTCGGCCTGATCGGCAACTTCCTGCTGCTGCTGCTCTATGGCGCCATCATCTTCCGCGGCCTGGTCCTGGCCGCGGGTGCCCCCACGCTGTTCGGTCGCCTCATGTCGGCGTCCCTGGTGCTCACCTTCTTCATCTACGCCTTCGTCAACATGGGCATGGTCTCCGGCATCCTGCCGGTAGTGGGGGTGCCGCTGCCCCTGGTGAGCTACGGAGGCACCTCGATGGTGACAGTGCTGTTCGGGTTTGGTATTGTCATGAGTGTTGCGACCCACAAAAAATTGGTCAAAACATGAGTTTGCCAAATAAAGTTCTCGTGATTTCTGGGATTGGCGCCCTTCTCGCCGGTTGCGCCGGCGTGGGCAGCCGGACCGCCGAACAGCCCCAGGACCGCCTCCCGTCCGCCAGCGCGGAGGTCGCGCAGCCGACGCTGCTGCCTCCCTTCAAGGGCGGCGGCTACTACAAGGACGACGGCCCCGGCGCCAATCCGCCGCCCAACCTGCACGCCGTGCCCGACGCCGTGCCCCGCCAGGAATCCCTGCACCGCTTCGCCAACGACGCCTACCGGGTGAAGGGGCGGCGCTACGTGCCGGATACCTCCGGCGAACCCTACCGGGAACGCGGCCTGGCCTCCTGGTACGGGCGCAAGTTCCACGACCGCCCAACCTCCTCGGGCGAGCCCTACGACATGTATGCGATGACCGCGGCGCACAAGACGCTGCCCATCCCCAGCTACGCCCGCGTCACCAACCCGGAAAACGGCCGCAGCATCGTCGTGCGCATCAACGACCGCGGCCCCTTCCATCCCGAGCGCATCATCGACCTGTCCTACACCGGGGCCTACAAGCTCGACCTCCTCAAGGGGGTGAGCATGGTGGAGGTGGAACGGCTGTTCCCGGACGCCGGCGACGCCCCCACCTCGTTCGCCGCCGGCGCCCTGGACGAGGGCGGCAAGGTGATAGTCGCCGCCTTGTCCCGGCCGGAGATGGTGGAGAGGCCCCTGCCGGCGGCCGAACCCGCGCGCGGCGCCGGCGTCCTTTATCTGCAGTTGGGCGCCTTTGCCAGCCCGGAGGCGGCGGAGTCCCTGATGGCCAGGGTGGCCCAGGACCTCGGCCGCCAGGTGCCCGGCGTGCTCCGCCAGGAGGCCGGCGGCCTGATCAAGGTCCAGGCCGGTCCCTACGCCGACGCCGCCGAGGCCGACCAGGCCGCCCGCCATCTGGCCGAGCGCTTCGGCGTGAAGCCCTACAAGGTGAGCGTCAGGCGGGACGAGCCCGCGCCGCCGGCCGCCCCGAGTCCGGCCCGGGACGGTGAGACCGTGGCCCCGCCGGCGCCCGCCCACTGGCTGCAGCTGGCCGCCTACGGCAACCCCCAGTCCGCCGAGCGCCTGTATGACCAGTTCCGGACGCGCGCGGACCTGCCCGGCCTGGAGAAGGTGGCCGACGCCGGCCTGATCAAGATCCAGGCCGGCCCCTATGCCAACGCCGCCCTGGCCGACCAGGCTGCCCTGGTGCTGGCCGACGCCCTCGGCCACAAGCCTTATCGGCTGGTGCGCTGACGCGGTCCGGGCGGGCGACGGGGAACCCGGCCGCGGCGCGACCGGTCCAGCATGTTCACTCTATAATCCGAGGATCTTCGCCTGCCCGCGCCGGCCGGCGCCCTCGCACCAGAAATCGTGAACCCATGAAAAGCCCGCTCCGCCATCTGGCCTGCCTGCTCGCCCTGCTCGTCGCCCTGCCCGCCGCGGCCTCCAGCCTGCCGGTGCCACCCCCGCCGGCCATTGACGCGCGCGCCTGGCTGCTCACCGACATGCTCTCCGGCCAGTCGCTGGCGGAAAAGACCCCCGATGCCCGGGTCGAACCGGCCTCGCTGACCAAGCTGATGACCGCCTATCTCGTCTTCGTCGCCCTCAAGGAAGGCCGACTCAGCCTGGACCAGACCCTGCCGGTCTCGGAACAGGCCTGGAAGGCGGAGGGCTCGCGCATGTTTCTCGACCCGCGTCGGCCGGCCAAGGTGGAGGAACTGCTCAAGGGCATGATCGTGCAGTCCGGCAATGATGCCTGCGTCGTGCTGGCCGAGGGCATCGCCGGATCCGAGGAAGGCTTCGCCGCCATGATGAACGCGATGGCCAGGAAGCTGGGCATGACCGGCACCCACTACATGAACAGCACCGGGCTGCCCCACCCGCAGCACTACACCACCGCCCGCGACCTGGCCCGGCTGGCCACCGCCCTGATCCGCGAACATCCCAGGTACTACCAGTATTACGCCCTCAAGGAATACACCTACAACGGCATCACCCAGCCCAACCGCAACCGCCTGCTGTGGATGGATCCCAATGTCGACGGCGTCAAGACAGGCCACACCGAGAGCGCCGGCTACTGTCTGATCGCCTCCGCCCGGCGCGGCGAGCGGCGCCTGCTGTCGGTGGTGCTGGGCACCCGCTCCGACAGCGCCCGCGCCATGGAAAGCCAGAAGCTGCTCAACTACGGCTTCCAGTTCCACGAGACGGTGCGCCTGTACAAGGGCAACCAGCCGGTCGCCCGCCTGAAGGTCTTCAAGGGCAAGCAGTCGGAGCTGGCGGCCGGCTTCACCGGCGACTTCCACGTCACCCTGCCGCGCGGCGCCGCCCAGCGTGTCAAGGCCGAACTGCACACCCGGCAGCCCATGCTCGCGCCGATCAGCCGCGGCCAGCAGGTCGGCACGCTGCGCCTGACCCTGGACGGCCGGCCGATCGGCGACTATCCCCTGCGCGCCCTGGACAACGTCGGCGTGGCCGGTCTGATCGGCCGGGCCTGGGACAGCATCCTGCTGATGTTCGAGTAAGGCCGGGAGCGGGAAGCGGTGAGCGGCGAGCAGAAACCGCTTAAACTTTCACCCCTCACCCCTCACCCCTCACCCCTCACCCCTCACCGCCACCATGCCCACCGTCTACCTCAACGGCCAGTTCCTCCCCCTGGAAGAGGCGCGCGTCCCGGTCCTCGACCGCGGCTTCATCTTCGGCGACGGGGTGTACGAGGTCATCCCGGTCTACTCGCGCCGGCCATTCCGCCTGCACGAACACCTGGCCCGCCTGCAGCACAGCCTGGACGCCGTCCGGCTGGCCAACCCGCATGGCGAGGCGGAGTGGACGGCCCTGATCGAACGCATCGTGGCCGCGGCCGAATGGCCGGACCAGGGCGTCTATCTGCAGGTCACGCGCGGCCCGGCCCCGCGCGACCACGCCTTCCCCAAGGTCGCGCAAGCGACTGTATTCGTGATGCCCATGGAGCTCACCGCCCCGCCCGAGGCGGCGGTGGACGAGGGGGTGGCCGCCATCACCGCCGCCGACAACCGCTGGCTGCGCTGCGACATCAAGGCCGTCTCGCTGTTGGCCAACGTCCTGCTGCGCCAGCTGTCGGTCGACGCCGGCTGCGCCGAGACCCTGCTGCTGCGCGACGGTTTCCTCACCGAGGGTTCCGCCAGCAACGTCTTCATCGTCCGTGCCGGCACCCTCCTCGCCCCGCCCAAGTCCCACCTCATGCTGCCGGGCATCACCTACGACGTGGTCCTGGAACTGGCCGCCCGGCTCGGCCTGCCCTGCCAGGTGCGGCCGGTTACCGAGGCCGAGCTGCGCGCCGCCGACGAGGTCTGGCTGACCTCCTCCACCAAGGAGGTGCTGGCCGTCACCCGCCTCGACGACCGGCCGGTGGGCGACGGCCGCCCCGGTCCGCGGTTCCGGCGCATGCACGCCGCCTACCAGGAATACAAGCGCACCGTCATGCGCGGCGGCTGAGGCGAGGCTGGCCATGGACAGCCTGCTGGAATTCCCCTGCGACTTTCCATTGAAGATCATGGGCGCGCGCGCCGAGGGCTTCGCCCAGGGCGTGGTGGACATCGTCCTGCGCCACGCCCCCGACTTCCGTCCCGAGACGGTGGAGATGCGCGCCTCCGCCGCGGGCAACTACCTGTCCCTTACCTGCACCATCCGCGCCGTGTCCAAGGCCCAGCTGGACGCCCTGTATCGGGAACTGTCGAGTCACCCGGCGGTGAAGGTGGTGCTGTAGCAGGCAAGCTCGATCCCGGCCGCCGTTCGCGCCTGGATCGCCGCAGATCATGGGGTGGTGCCCGGGGCCGGGGTCGAACCGGCACGCCTTGCGGCGCGGGATTTTGAGTCCCGTGCGTCTACCAATTCCGCCACCCGGGCGGGTAGGGGGTGGCGATTATCGCCAATGGCCGACCGCCCGGCAAGGTTACAATGCGCCGCCCGGCCAGGCCGGCCACCGGTTGCACCGCCATGAAGACCAGCGACTTCGACTACTTCCTGCCCGACGAACTGATCGCCCGCTTCCCGCTCCCGGAGCGCTCCGCCAGCCGTCTGCTGCACGTGGACGGGGTGGCGGGCGGTTACGCCGACCGGGCCTTCCGCGACCTGCCCGGGCTGTTCCGGCCCGGCGACCTGCTGGTGATGAACGACACCCGGGTGATCAAGGCCCGCCTGCAGGGGGTGAAGGAGACCGGCGGCCAGGTGGAGGTGATGGTGGAGCGACTGCTCGGCGACCACGAGGCCCTGGTGTTCATGCGCTTCAGCAAGCCGCCACGGATCGGCATGAGCCTTACCCTGGCCGGCGCCCTGCGCGCCACGCTGCTGGAGCGCCAGGGCGACCTGTTTCGGCTGGCCTTCGACCCGGCGCGCCCGGTGCTGGAATGGCTGGAGGAATACGGCGAGGTGCCCCTGCCGCCCTACATCGACCGCCCGGTGGGCGCGGACGACGTGACCCGCTACCAGACCGTCTATGCCGACAAGCCCGGCGCGGTGGCGGCGCCCACGGCGGGCCTGCATTTCGACGCGGCGCTGTTTCAGGCCCTGCGCGAGCGGGGCGTGGAACTGGCGCGGGTGACGCTGCACGTGGGGGCGGGGACCTGGCAGCCGGTGCGCGTGGAGGACCTCGCGGCGCACCGCATGCACAGCGAGCGCTACGACATCCCCGCGGCCACGGTCGCCGCCGTGGCTCGCGCCCGGGTGGCGGGCGGGCGGGTCTGCGCGGTGGGCACCACCAGCCTGCGCGCCCTGGAGTCCGCCGCCCGGTCCGGCCAGCTGGTCGCCGGCGGCGGCGAGACGGATCTCTTCATCACCCCCGGCTACCGCTTCCGGGTGGTCGATCGGCTCGTCACCAACTTCCACCTGCCCCAGTCCACCCTGCTCATGCTGGTCGGCGCCTTCGCCGGCACGGACCTGATGCGGCGGGCCTACGCCCACGCGGTGGCGCAGCGCTACCGCTTCTTCAGCTACGGCGACGCCATGCTCATCGAGCGCGCCGAACCCGGGAGACAGCCATGAAGATCGCCACCTGGAACGTGAACTCCCTCAAGGTCCGCCTGCCCCATCTGCAGGACTGGCTGGCGGCGCAGGGGCCCGATGTGGTCTGCCTGCAGGAGACCAAGCTGGAGGACGCCAACTTCCCCGTCGCGCAGGTCGAGGCGGCCGGCTACCACGCCCTCTACGCCGGGCAGAAGACCTACAACGGCGTGGCCCTGCTGAGCCGGACGCCGGCGACCGACCCGGTGACCGCCCTCCCGGGTTTCGACGACGCGCAGAAGCGGGTGCTGGCGGCCAGCGTGGACGGCGTGCGCGTGATCTGCCTGTACGTGCCGAACGGCCAGAGCCTCGACTCCGACAAGTACCTCTACAAGCTGGACTGGCTGGACGCCCTGACCGCCTGGCTGCGGGACGAGCTGCGGCGCCATCCCCGCTTGGCGGTGCTGGGCGACTACAACATCGCCCCCGAGGACGCCGACGTGCACGACCCGGCGGTCTGGGCCGGGCAGGTGCTGGTGTCCCCGGAGGAGCGGGGGCGCTTCCGTGGCCTGCTGGACCTGGGACTGCGCGACGCCTTCCGGCTGTTCGAGCAGCCGGAGAAGAGCTTTTCCTGGTGGGACTACCGCATGGCCGCTTTCCGCCGCAACCTGGGGCTGAGGATCGACCACATCCTGCTCAGCCCCGAACTGGCCGCCGCCTGCCGCGCCTGCGTCATCGACAGGACGCCCCGCGGCTGGGAACGGCCTTCGGACCACGCCCCGGTGGTCGCCGAGTTTGTCTGACGCCGGCGGGCCGCGACGTCAGGCGCTCAGCCGAGCCACTGTTTCCGCTGGTCGCGCGCGACGCGCCGGGTGACGGTCAGCACCAGCAGCGCCCCCAGGCCGAGCATGGCGTAGGTGGAGGGTTCCGGCACCGCGCTCACCAGGGGGTTGGCGGTGCGGAACATGGCGAAATGGGCGTCGCTCAGGCTGGTGCTGTCCAGGCTGTCGTGCCACAACCAGTGCCCAGTCCCCACGCCGGGGATGGCGCCCCAGGGGCTGGCGCCGTTGGGCGCGGAGGCCGCCGGGGCCTGCCAGTCGGCCATGACGATGTAGCCGCCCAGGGTCGCCGTCGCGGGCAGATCACCGCTGCCGCCGGGATTGCCGCCGGGGGCGACGGCCGCCCGCCAGTCGGGGGCCTGGGAGGCGATGCCGCCGCCGGTCCAGGTGAAATTGCCGATCCAGCCCTGTGGGCCGCCATCGTCCCAGGCCATCACGTACAGATGCTCGCCGGGCGTGACCAGGAAGTTCCAGGTCTCGGGCTGCGACCAGTTGTACACGCCGGGCGCGCCGGCGTCGCCTTTCTCGTTGCGGCCGATGAAGCGCAGGCCGCTGCCGTCCGCCTGGCCGACGTAGAGGCCGTAGTGATTGTCGGCGGTGAGGGTCCCGTTCACGCTGACGGTGCCGGGCGGCAGCATGGCCAGGGCGTTGCCGGCCATGCCGAGGCCGAGGAGCAGGGCGGGGACGGAGAGACGGTACATGGGTGGTTTCCTTTGCGTGTTGAAGATGCCTATCTACAGCAATCCCCATGCCAGCCCCGTCGACCACGCCCACGCTTCGCTAACCTGTTGATCTGTATGAATTACATATCTGTATCCGCGCGGGGCGGGCGAGTCCCCGACCACGATGCGACGTCAAGGGTGACGAATATCCGCACAGGCGGCTTCGAGGGCGGCAGGGCAGGCGGAGCGGGCGATTGCGGATATCAACTAGATATAGTGTTGGATGCGTATTGCCAACGCTAAATGCAGGGGTACAATCCTCCCAGTTTTCTCTACCCGCGGGGACGCGGGCCCCGCGCCGCATAACCATTCATTCAGGAGACGTCGATGCAGGACATGCTTTTTCCCGAACTGGCCGAGCAGCACATTTCCACCGAGGTGCTCATCGAGAAATACGCCAAGGGCAATGAACAGACCGCCCTGGACGTGCGACGCCGGGTGGCCCAGGCCCTGGCCGGGGTGGAGGACAAGCGGCTGCGGGCGCACTGGGAAAAGCGCTTCTTCGATGCCATGGAGGCCGGCTTCATCCCGGCCGGGCGCATCAACTCGGCCGCCGGCACCGACCTGCAGGCGACCCTGATCAACTGCTTCGTGCAGCCGGTGGGCGACGCCATCTCGGGCGAGGTCGACGGCCGGCCGGGCATCTACGTCGCCCTGGAGGAGGCGGCCGAGACCATGCGCCGCGGCGGCGGCGTCGGCTACGACTTCTCCAGCATCCGTCCCAAGGGATCCCTGGTGAAGGGCACCCACTCCAAGGCGAGCGGGCCGGTGTCCTACATGCGCGTGTTCGACCGCTCCTGCGAGACGGTGGAATCCGCCGGCAGCCGGCGCGGCGCGCAGATGGGCGTGCTGCGCTGCGATCACCCGGACGTGGAGGCCTTCATCCATGCCAAGGACGAGGGCGACCTGAGGAACTTCAACATCTCCGTGGCGGTGACCGACGCCTTCATGGCGGCGGTGGAGGCGGACGGCGAGGCGGAGCTGGTGCACCGCGCCCGGCCCGGCGACGAGCAGATGGCCCAGGGCGCCTACCAGCGCGCCGACGGCCTGTGGGTCTATCGCAAGATCCGGGCGCGCGACCTGTGGGAGCAGATCATGCAGTCCACCTACGACCACGCCGAGCCCGGCGTGCTGTTCCTGGACCGCATCAACAAGGACAACAACCTGTATTACTGCGAGACCATCGAGGCCACCAACCCCTGCGCCGAGCAGCCGCTGCCGCCCTACGGCTGCTGCTGCCTGGGCTCGATCAACCTGACCCGCTTCGTGAGATCCGCCTTCACGAACGAGGCCGAGTTCGATTTCGAGGCGCTCGGCAAGGTGGTGCCGGTGTCGGTGCGCATGCTGGACAACGTCCTGGAACTGACCGCCTGGCCGCTCGATAAGCAGCACGCCGAGGCGCAGTCCAAGCGCCGCGTCGGGCTGGGCTTCACCGGCCTGGGCGACACCCTGGTCATGCTCGGGCTGCGCTACGACACGTCGGCGGCCCTGGCCTTCTCCAGCCGCATCGCCGAGTTCATGCGCGACAGCGCCTACCTGGCTTCGGTGGACCTGGCCAAGGAGCGCGGCGCCTTCCCGCTGTTCAACGCCGACCTCTACCTGGCCGGCGGCAGCTTCGCCTCGCGCCTGCCCGCCGAGATCAAGGCGCAGATCCGCCAGCACGGCATCCGCAACTCGCACCTGCTGTCCATCGCCCCCACCGGCACCATCTCGCTCGCCTTCGCCGACAACGCCAGCAACGGCATCGAGCCGCCCTTCTCCTGGACCTACACGCGCAAGAAGCGGCAGGCCGACGGCGGCTTCAAGGAATACCAGGTGGAGGACCACGCCTACCGTCTGTACAAGGAGCAGGAGGGGGATGTGGAGCACCTGCCGCCGGCCTTCGTCACCGCCCTGGAGATCTCCGCCAAGGCGCACATGGACGCGGTGGCGGCGGTGATGCCCTATGTCGACTCGAGCATTTCCAAGACCGTCAACGTGCCGGCCGACTACCCCTACACCGAGTTCGAGGACCTCTACCTGGCCGCCTGGAAGGCGGGTCTCAAGGGGCTGGCCACCTACCGGCCGAACGCCGTGCTCGGCAGCGTGCTGTCGGTCGAGCCGGAGAAGGCCGCGCCGCAGGACTTCGAGACCACCGACGTCAACCGCCGCATCGAGATCAAGCACCTGCCCGCCCCGGTGCTGGAGAGCCTCAAGTGGCCCGGCCGGCCGCGCCTGCCCGGCGGCAACCCGGCCTGGAGCTACATGATCGAGTACCCGCAGGGCAGCTTCGCCCTGTTCGTCGGCCACGTCGAGAGCGAGGGCCGGGTGTTTCCGTTCGAGGTGTGGGTCAACGGCGCCGAGCAGCCGCGCGGCCTGGGCGCGCTGGCCAAGAGCCTGTCCATGGACATGCGCGCCAACGATCGCGCCTGGCTCAGGCTCAAGCTGGACAGCCTGGCGAAGACGCGCGGCGACGACGCCTGCTCCATCCCCTTCCCGCCCGACGGCGAGCCCAGGCCGGTGCCCAGCATCGTCGCCGGCGTCGGCGCACCCCGGCCCGACGCCGGTGCTCGACGCGCTGATGAGCCCGAAGGAGCCCAAGACCGGCACCGACGGCACCCTGTCCTGGACCGTGGATGTGCTCAACCCCGCCTCGGAGGACGACTTCGTCCTCGGCCTCAAGGAGATCCGCATGCCCGACGGCCAGAACCGCCCCTACTCGGTGTGGCTGTCCGGCGAGTACCCGCGCGCCCTGGACGGCCTGTGCAAGCTGCTGTCGCTGGACATGCGGGTGATGGACCCGGCCTGGATCGGCATGAAGCTGAGGAAGCTGCTCGACTACCCCGAACCCCTCGGCGACTTCATGGCCAAGCTGCCGGGCTCCGAGAAGAGCCAGACCTGGCCCTCGACGGTGGCCTACGTGGCGCGGCTGATCATCCACCGCTACGCCATGCTGGGCATCCTCACCGAGGACGGCTACCCCATCCAGCAGATGGGCATCCTGCAGGCCCCCGCCCCCGACCAGCCCGCCCAGGCGCTGCCGGCGATGAAGGGCGCGCGCTGCAAGGAGTGCGGCAACGACACGGTGATCCGCAAGGACGGCTGCGATTTCTGCACCGCCTGCGGGGCGGTGGGGGCGTGCGGGTGAGGGGCGGGAACGCCCGGCTTGTCGATTTTTTTTACAGTACGGCGTGCCGACGCCCTGGCTCAGACTGTGAAACGTTTCAATAACTCATTGTATTGATGTGAATATCACCGTCATGTTTGGCTGCTGGCACGCATCGTGCTTATAAATGGCGAGCAATCTTTCATTTACCAGCGGGCCTCTGTCATGGGTATGCGTGGCCGCGCAAACAGGAGTCGAGCATGTTCGCGAAAAGACCGTTGGCCCTCCTGATCGGCACGTCGGCGTTGTTGCTGGCGGGGCAGGCCGGCGCCGGCCCCATGCAGGTGTTGCTGGACGAGGACTTACAGGACGTGACCGGCATCGCCGCCGCCACCACGGTGCGCACGGTGGCGGACATCAACACCAACAACCCCAGCCAGCTGGATGGTGCCCCGACCACCGCCTTCGTCAACACGGGCAATGGCAACGCATCGGCTCTGTCGTTCAACGTGCGCCGCTGGGACAACGCCATCGACGGCAACAGCGGTTCGCCCACGCTGGGCAACAACACCTTCGACAACTTCTTCGGCGGCAGTCCGAACCAGTTCCTGGTCATGGGCGACAACAGCGGCAACCTGGGCGATAACCCTAATGGCGGCACCAACGCCACGGCCTCCTCCACCATGGCCATCCGTTTCGCCCTCGATCCCATCAGCCTGGTCGACCCGCGCAAGCTCAGCGTCGTGTTCGATTATGTCTTCGACGCCAACAACACGGCCAACCCGGACGACTTCATTGCCGAACTGATCCTGGCCGACGCCAGCACGGTCAACCTGGTCAACATCGGCGCGCCCACGGCTACGACGCGCGGTACGTACAGCAACGTCCTTGCTTTCTCCGGGCTGGCGGACGACCCTGTCTTCCTTAACTTCCGCCTGCTCGAGGGCAGTAATCTTGGCAGTTCCTCCATTGGTCTGGACAACATCAAGGTGACTGTCATCCCCGAGCCGGGCGTCCTGGCCCTGCTTGGCCTGGGCCTGCTGGGCCTGGGTCTGGCGCGAGGCCGGCGCGCTTAAGCGTCGCCCCTCGAAAAAAAGCCGACACGTGGTCGTGTCGGCTTTTTTTACATCTTTATCACCCACCGCGGACTCACCATTGGCCTACTCCTCCGGCCTCCCCTTCTTGCGGCGTGCCCCATTCGGCGCGTAACCCACCCGCGCCACCTCGAAGCCGTTGCCGTCCAGCAGCACGGCCGTGTCGCCGGTGTTGTTCCACACCGCCTGCCGGCGGCCCCAGTGCAGGTTTTCAGCGTCGTCCCGGCCCTGCCGGGTCCACAGCCGCACCGAGGCGCCGGGGGCGAGGGTGAAGTCGGGGAAGACATAGCGGTGCGGCCGGCGGGCGGCGTCCTGGAGCACCCAGCCGGCCAGCGGCATCGGCTCGGCGGTGTCGTTGCTGAGCAGGACGTGCTCGGCGGGCAGGTCGGCGCCTTCCGGGTCGTGGGCGATGCTCAGCCTCGGCGCGACGGCCGGGCGTGGGGCGAGGCCGCCGCGCCGGGTGAGGCGCACGTGCAGGAAGCCGTCCAGATGGAAGACGAGCCGGGCGACGTAGTAGGCCGCATCCCCCTCCCGCCGCCAGTGGGTCTCCGCGCTCCGCAGCACGGCGGCGAAGTCGGCGAACTGCAGGCGGACGCTGTCGTTGGACAGGACGGCGAGGACCGGGTCGGGCAGGGTCTCCAGGCCCAGCAGCAGGTCGGGCGTCAGCTCGGCGCACAGGCGCCCGAGCAGTTCGTGGGTCGGGCCGAAGCAGGTCGCCTCGACGACGAGGCGGGCCGGCCGCTCCACGGCGTAGCCCTCGAGATTGGCGGGGAGCCTGAGCGGCCGGCGTGCGACCCGGGCGCCGTCGGCGGTGACGCCGCCCAGGTCCTCGTAGCGCGCGGCGTGCAGGAAGACCTGGGGCTTCAGCCCGGTGGCCGGGGTGATCACCGGCGGCCCGGCATGCACGCTGGCCAGCTGCCCGACTGCCCGCCGCGCGGCGGGCAGCAACAGGGTCTCGATCGCGCCGAGTTTCATCGGCTCATCCGGCCCGGTGTGCCGGCATCAGGCCCGCTCGATCTTCTCGACGACGATCTCCAGCTCCTCCACCAGGGTGTCGGCGGTGCTGGCGTCCAGGGCGAAGCTCTTCCAGCGGCAGGGCCAGGCCTCGAAGAAGTTGTAGCGCAGGATCTCCTTCAGCGTCTCGTCCAGCACGATGATGGAGCCGGACCGGCGTTCCACCTGGCCGTCCATGACCAGCCTGTACCAGTTCCACAGCTCGTCGGTATTCACGTAGCCGCGCTTGAGGACGATGTTGGCGTAGCTGGTGCGGCCCGGGCGCTTGCGCACCAGCATGTCGTCGCCGTCCACATAGGCGATGACGTCGGTGCTCGCCTCCAGGCCGCTCACGGCGGTGAAGGCGCCCTGCGTGACGCCCTCGATCTCGATCCTGAACTTGCCGCTGCCGAGGTGGTCGTGGTCTCTGCGCGTGGGCATCGTCGTCCTCCTTCGTTTTCCGCGTGGCCCGGGCCCGGCGCGCACCCGCCCGGGCCCGTTCGCACGCGTGGGTTGCACAGATGTCACTGTAGTACGTGGGCGGCGGATGTCTTGCGCGGGGCGCGTCGCGCCATCGCCGAGCTGCCCTCCGCGCCGCATCTGGCGTAGCATCCACCCCGTTGCCCGCGGGGCGGGCGAGCGAGGCGGCGAGGAGTGTCGATGGGAGCGGATGAAGGACGGGCAGACGCGATCCGGACCCTGGACCGGGAGCTGTTCCGGGACTATCTGGACGAGCTGGAGGAGCGCGCGCCGCGCATCGAACGCTACGTCGGCATGCTGCGCGCCGCGCCGAACGACCTGGAGCTGGTGGCCGGCCTGTTCCGCGCCTTCCACAACCTGAAGGGCGACGCCGCCCTGTGCCGCTACCCCTTCGGCGTGGAGGTGGCGCACCAGCTGGAGACCCTGCTGATGCGGGTGCGCGAGGGGCGGCTGCGCTTCACGGCCATGCTTGCCGAGGCCATGCTGCTGGCGCTGGACCGCCTGGAGCGGGCCGCGCAGGCCCATTACGACCGGGAGCCGGTGGTCGGCCTGCGCCTGCCCGTCCTGCTGGAGGAGCTGCGGGCGATGGCCGAGGCCCGCGCCGAGGCGGTGGAGGACGCCGCCGCGCGGATGATCGAGCGGGTGTCCGGCTTCCGGCCCGCCCAGGCCGGGCGGGAGGCGCCGGCGGCGCCGACCCCGGCCAGCCGCGGCGCCGACCTGACCTTCTTCAGCGGGCTGGCCCTGCAGCTGGAGCAGCGCTCGCCGCTGTTCCAGGGGCGCACCGCCCGCGTGCTGCACCTGGCCCGTTCCATCAACGAGGTGGCCGGCCGGCCGGTCGACCCCCTGCAGCTGGAGGCGGCGGTCTACATGCACGACGTGGGCATGATGTTCCTGGCCGAGCCGGTCTGGCTGAAGCCTGGCCGGCTGAGCCCCGCCGACCTGGCCGAGCTGCGCCGCCACCCGGCCTACGCCGCCGGCCTGCTGGAGCGCATGAGCGGCTGGGACGAGGCGGCGCGCATCGTCGCCCAGCACCACGAGATGCCCAGCGGCCAGGGCTATCCGCGCGCCCTCGCGGGCGACGCGATCTGCCCGGGCGCCAAGCTGATGGCCATCGTCGACGCCTTCGAGGCGGTCACCCTGAAGCAGACCCACCGCGGCCAGAGCCGCTCCATGCTGCGCGCGGCGGCCGAGGTGAACGCCGCCGAGCAACAGTTCGCCGCCGAATGGATCGCGCCCTTCAATCAGGTGGTGCGCGGCCTGCTGGAGGCCTGAGCGGGGCGCGATCGGGATGAAGAAGCGCAGCCACCGACGCTCGGAGAAGGCCGGCCTGCCGCCGGGCACCCTGATGCACGTCGGCGAGGCCTCGGCGGCGCCGGTGCTGATGCGGCTGCTGGACTACGACGCCGAGCGGGTCGAGGAACGCCAGGTGGAGGGGATCGGGGAGGTCGTCCCCCCGCGCCAGGGCGGCGTGCTATGGCTGGACGTGCTGGGCGTGCACGCCCCGCTGCTGCTGGAGAAGATCGGCCAGGCCTTCGCCCTGCATCCCCTGCTCATGGAGGACGTGCTCAACACCGAGCAGCGGCCCAAGCTGGAGGACTACGAGGGCTACCTGTTCGTGGTCCTCAAGCGTCTTGGCTTCGACCGGCGCGAGGGCCGGGTGAGCGAGTCCCAGGTCAGCATCGTGCTGGGCGCGGGCTTCGTGCTGTCCTTCCAGGAGTCCGGCGGGCCCCTGTTCGAGCCGGTGCGCCAGCGCATCCGCGGCACCCGCGGCCGGCTGCGCAAGCTCGGGCCGGACTTCCTGCTGCATGCCCTGATCGACTGCGTGGTGGACGAGTATTTCGGCGTGCTGGAGCAGGTCGGCGAGGAGATCGAGCGCCTGGAGGAACAGATCCTCGACCGGCCCTCGCCGGTGGCCATGCGCACCCTGCACCGCCTGAAGCGGGAACTGATCGCCCTGCGCCGGTCGGTCTGGCCGCTGCGCGAGGTGATCGGCGGCCTGGACCGCAGCGACTCGACCCTGCTTTCCCCCGGCGTGGAGCTCTACCTGCGCGACGTGTACGACCACACCATCCACGTCATCGACACCGTGGAGAGCTACCGCGACACCCTGTCGGGGCTCCTGGACGTCTACCTCTCGTCCCTGTCCAACCGCATGAACGAGATCATGAAGCTGCTCACCATCATCTCCACCATCTTCATCCCGCTCACCTTCATCGCCGGGGTGTACGGCATGAACTTCCGCCACATGCCCGAGCTGGAGTGGCGCTGGGGCTATTTCGCGGTGCTGGGCGGGATGCTGGCGGTGGCGCTGGCGCTGGTGGTCTTCTTCCGGCGCCGGCGCTGGCTCTGAGCGGACACGGCCGTTCGGCCGTGTCCGGGCGCCGGTTCGCCCCGCGAGCGGGCCTCCCGCGGGGCGGAGGGCGATCAGCCCGCCAGGCTGTCGCGCACCCGCTCCAGGCGGGCGCGGGCCTCGCTGGCCACCTCGGCCATCTGCGGGTTGTCCACCAGCCGCGACATCACGCCCGGGTCCAGGAAGGCCACCGTGACGCCCCCGTCGGCGTCCTCCTTCACCACCACGTTGCAGGGCAGCAGCAGGCCCACCTCGTCCTCGGCGTCCAGGGCGCGGTTCGCCAGGGGCGGGTTGCAGGCGCCGAGGATGCGGTAGGGGCGCTTCTCGACGCCCAGCTTGGCCTTCAGGGTGGCCTGCACGTCGATGTCGGTGAGCACGCCGAAGCCCTCGGCCTTGAGGGCCTCGATGGTCTTCTCGACGGCGGCGGCGAAGGGGAGTCGGACCTGGGTGGAAAAGCCGTAGCTGCTCATGGGAGGTTCCTTGAATGATGAGGGACGCCGAATTCTAACCCGCCCGCCTAGAGCAGGATGATGTCGTACTGCTCCTGGCTGAACAGGCTCTCCACCTGCAGCGAGACCGGCTTGCCGACGAAGTCGGACAGCTGGGCGAGGTTCTGCGACTCCTCGTCGAGGAACAGGTCGACGACCTGCTGGGAGGCCAGGATGCGGTATTCGCGCGCGTTGAACTGGCGCGACTCGCGGATGATGCCGCGCAGGATCTCGTAGCAGGTGGTCTGGGCGGTCTTCACCTGGCCGCGGCCCTGGCAGGTGGGGCAGGGCTCGCACATCACGCGGGCCAGGCTCTCGCGGGTGCGCTTGCGGGTCATCTCCACCAGCCCCAGGGAGGTGAAGCCGTTGATGGTCATGCGCGTGCGGTCGCGGGTCAGCGCGCGCGACAGCTCGGCGAGCACCGCCTCCTTGTGCTCCGGGTTGTCCATGTCGATGAAGTCGATGATGATGATGCCGCCCAGGTTGCGCAGCCGCAGCTGCCGGGCGATGGCCTGGGACGCCTCCAGGTTGGTCTTGAAGATGGTGTCGTCGAAGTTGCGCACCCCGGTGTAGGCGCCGGTGTTCACATCGATGGTGGTGAGCGCCTCGGTCTGGTCGATGATCAGGTAGCCGCCCGACTTCAGGTCGACGCGCCGGGCCAGCGCGCGCTCCACCTCCTCCTCCACGCCGTAGAGGTCGAACAGGGGGCGCTCCATGGTGTAGTGGCCGAGCCGGTCGGCCACGTTGCGGGTGAAGTCCTGGGCGAAGGCCAGCATGCGCTGGTAGGTCTCGCGCGAGTCGATCTGGATGCGCACCGTCTCGGCGGTGGCCATGTCGCGCAGCACGCGGTGGGCGAGGTCCAGCTCCTGGTAGATCAGGCAGGGCGCGCCGCTCGACCCGGCGCGGGCCTGGATGGCGTCCCAGATGGCGTGCAGGTATTCGACGTCGGCGGCCAGCTCCATGTCCTCGGCCACGTTGGCCATGGTGCGGATGATGAAGCCGCCGTGCTCGTCCTGGGGCAGCACGCGGGTGAGGCGGTCGCGCAGCATCTCGCGCTCGGCCTCGTCCTCGATCTTCTGCGAGATGCCGATGCGCGTCTCCTGGGGCAGGTAGACCAGGAAGCGGCCGGCCATGGACAGCTGGGTGGACAGGCGCGCCCCCTTGGTGCCGATGGGGTCCTTGATCACCTGCACCAGCAGGCCCTGGCCCTCGTGCAGGATCTTCTCGATCGGCCGGCCCGGCTCCTGCTGGCGCGTCTCCCAGATGTCCGCCACGTGCAGGAAGGCGGCCCGCTCCAGGCCGATGTCGATGAACGCCGACTGCATGCCGGGCAGCACCCGCGACACCCGGCCCAGGTAGATGTTGCCGACCAGGCCGCGCTGGCTGGCCCGCTCGATGTGCAGCTCCTGCACGGCGCCCAGGTAGATGACGGCCACCCGCGTTTCCTGGGGGGTGATGTTGATGAGGATCTCTTCGCTCATGGCGGCGGGGAAAGGAAAGTTGGCGGTCCTCAACCCGCTGGCGGGACAACGGACTGAGGAGCGGCGACTTTCCAACCGGGGTCAGAACGGATTGAAACCGACTCTCTTCAGCAGTTCAACGGTTTCGTGCAGCGGCAGCCCCATGACGCCCGAGTAGCTGCCCGACAGATGCGCGACGAAGGCCGCGGCGCGGCCCTGGATGCCATAGCCGCCGGCCTTGTCGAAGGGCTCGCCGCTGGCGACGTAGGCGGTGATGTCCGGCTCGCTGAGCGCTCCGAAGGTGACCGTGCTCTCGCTGACGGCCTCCAGCAGCGCGTCGCCGTGGGCCACCGCCACCGCCGTCAGCACCGTGTGCGAGCGCCCCGCGTAGCGCCTCAGCATGGCCGCCGCTTCGGCCGCGTCGCGCGGCTTGCCGAGGATGTCGCCGTCCAGGGTGACGGTGGTGTCCGCCGCCAGGATCGGCCAGTCCAGCAGCCGGCGGGCCTGGACGGCGGCGCGGCCGGTGGCGGCCTTCATGCGCGCCAGGCGGCTGACGTAATCCCAGGCCCGTTCCCCCGCCAGCGGCGCCTCGTCCACCTCGGCGCGCGGCGGCGCATGGCGCAGGGGCAGCACGGTGGGTCGCAGGCCGACCTGGCGCAGCAGTTCCAGGCGGCGCGGACTCTGCGAGGCGAGGTAGAGCTGTCTGGGCACGGATCGGGGGCGCGCCGACTCAGGCGATCTGGATGGTGTCGCGACCGGCGTCCTTGGCCGCGAACAGGGCGCCGTCGGCGCGGCGCAGCAGGGCGTGGCCGTTGTCCTCCCCCTGCAGGGTGGCGATGCCGGCGCTGAACGTGGTGGCGACCGCCTTGCCCTCGAACAGCAGGGGGCTTTGACGGTGCACCTCGCGCAACCGGTCGAGCAGCTTGTGGGCGCCGCGCGCGTCGGTTTCCGGCAGGATCAGGGTGAACTCCTCGCCGCCGTAGCGGGCCAGGGCATCAGATTTCCGCATCACCGAGCGCATCAGGCGGGTGAAGTGCACCAGCAGCTGGTCGCCCGTCTCGTGGCCGTGCTGGTCGTTCACCCGCTTGAAGTGGTCGAGGTCGACCATGGCCACGGTGAGGGTGGTGCCGGCGCGCTGGGCGCGGGCGATCTCGCGCTGGAGGTTCTGGTCCAGGCCGCGCCGGTTGAGCGCCCCGGTCAGGGCGTCCTCGTTGAGCAGCTGGCGGGTCTCGGCCAGCTCGTCCTGCATCGCCTTGAGGGAATGGCGCGTCTCGACGAGGTCGCGATGGCTGTTCTGCACGCTGTCCTGGATGCCGCCGGCCTGGGCGACGATCAGCCCCAGCAGGCGCACGACCTCCGACTTCTCGCGGCTTTTCTTCAGGCCGCTGACGCTCGCCCGCAGGTCCTCGTTCTTCTCGCCCAGTTCGCGCGCCAGGTGGTCGGTCTTGTCGGTGACCTCCCGCAACATCTCGCGCAGGGTCACCAGCAGCTCCATGCAGAAGGGGTTGTTCTGCACCACCGGCTCCGGCTCCGGTTCCGGTTCGGGTTTGGGCGGGGGCAGGCCCGCGACCTCGTAGTAGAGGCGCTCGTAGTTCTCGGGCGTCGCCGCCAGGCCGCGCTCCTTCAAGCGCTGCATGACGAGATGACCGATGACGTTGGGGGTTTGGGCCATGGGGTTGAGGAGACGGCGGATGATGCGGATATCGGCCAAATGGCGGCGAAGTTTAACTGGGGCGATAATCCTCCTGTCTTCAGAGCGCTCTTCCCGATGCATATCCACATCCTCGGCATCTGCGGCACCTTCATGGGCGGCATCGCCGTCATCGCCCAGCAGGCCGGCCACCGGGTCACCGGCTGCGACGCCAACGTCTACCCGCCCATGAGCACCCAGCTCGAGGCCCAGGGCATCGCCCTCACCGAGGGCTTCTCGGCCGACCAGATCGACCTCGCCCCGGACATCTACGTGATCGGCAACGTGGTGGCGCGCGGCAGGCAGCCGCTCATGGAGGCGATCCTCGACCGCGGCCTGCCCTATGTCTCCGGCCCGCAGTGGCTGTTCGAGAACGTGCTGCGCGAGAAGTGGGTGCTGGCGGTGGCCGGCACCCACGGCAAGACCACCACCTCGGCCATGCTGGCCTGGATCCTGCGCGACGCCGGGCTCGATCCCGGCTACCTGATCGGCGGCGTGCCGCTGAACTTCGGCGTCTCGGCGCGGCTGACCGACAGCCCCTTCTTCGTCATCGAGGCGGACGAATACGACACCGCCTTCTTCGACAAGCGCTCCAAGTTCGTCCACTACCGGCCGCGCACCGCCATCCTCAACAACCTGGAGTTCGACCACGCCGATATCTTCCCCGACCTGGCCGCCATCGAGACCCAGTTCCACCACTTGGTGCGCACCGTGCCGGGCAACGGCCTGATCGTGGCCAACGGCCGCGAGGCCGCCCTCGGGCGCGTGCTGGAACGCGGCTGCTGGACGCCGGTGGAGGCATTCGGGACAGGGGACGGCTGGCAGGCCGTGCCGGACGGCGAATCCGCCTTCGACGTGCTGCTCGACGGCGAGCCCCTGGGCCGGGTGGCATGGAGCCTGGTCGGCGAGCACAACCGCCTGAACGCCCTGGCCGCCATCGCCGCCGCCCGCCACGCCGGCGTGCCGCCGGCCGCGGCCATCGCCGCCCTGGCCCGCTTCGAGAACGTCAAGCGCCGTCTCGAGGTGCGCGGCACGGCGGCGGGCGTGACCGTCTACGACGACTTCGCCCACCATCCCACGGCCATCGCGACCACCCTGGCTGGGCTGCGCGACAAGGTGGGTGACGCACGCATCCTCGCCGTCCTGGAGCCGCGCTCCAACACCATGAAGCTGGGCGTGATGAAGGCCGCCCTGGCCGGCAGCCTGGCCGGCGCCGACCGGGTCTACTGCTACGCCGGCGGGCTGGGCTGGGACGCGGCGCCGGTGTTCGCGCCCCTGGGCGAGCGGGCCAGCGTGCACGAGGACCTCGACGCCCTGGTCGAGGCGATCGCCGCCGCGGCACGCCCCGGCGACCACGTGCTGATCATGAGCAACGGCGGCTTCGGCGGCATCCACGACCGGCTGCTTGCCCGCCTGGCCGGGAAATGAGCGCCCCGCCCCCGCCAGTCGGCACCGACGCGTTCTGCAGCCTGGACGCCGGACCCGAAGGGGCCGCGCTGAGCCTGAGGGGAGCCTGGACCCTGGCCAACCTGGCGGCGCTGCGCGACGCCCTGGCCCGGCTGCCCATCGATCCGGGCGCGCCCCTCACTGTCGACGGGGCGGCCCTCGACGCCCTGGACAGCGCCGGGGCGAACCGGCTGATCGCCCACCTGGACGGGCTGGGCCTGCGCTTCCCGCGTCTGCGCCTGAGCGGCTTCGGCGCGCAAGGCATGGCGCTGCTGCATCTGGTGGCGGGGCGGCACGCCTTGCCCGCCACCGCGCCGCTCGCCCGGCGCGGCTTTGGCCAGGCGATCGGCTGGCACGTCATGCGGGTCGGTCACGCCACCCTGTCCATCCTGACCTTCATCGGCCAGACCGGCCAGGCCTTCGCCCAGTTGCTGCGCCGTCCGGGCCTGTTCCGCGCGCGCGAGTTCTTCGTGCAGCTGGAGATGGTGGGCCTGCGCGCCGTGCCCATCGTGATGCTGATGAGCTACCTGATCGGCATCGTCATCGCCTACCTGCTCGGCCTGCAGGCCAAGAAGTACGGCGCCAACGTGTTCGTGGTCGACGGCGTCGGCCTGGCCATCACCCGCGAGCTGGCCCCGCTGATGACGGCGGTGATCGTGGCCGGCCGCTCCGGCGCCGCCTTCACCGCCCACCTGGGGGCGATGAAGGTGAACCAGGAGATCGACGCCATCGCCAGCCTGGGCCTGTCGCCCTGGCAGGTGCTGGTGCTGCCCCGCCTGCTCGCCCTGGTCCTGCTGATGCCCCTGCTCACCGCCGTGGCGGACATCGCCGGCATCCTCGGCGCCGCCCAGGTGGCGAGCCTGCACCTGGGCGTCACGCCGCACACCTTCTTCGATCGCCTGCAGGACGTGCTGTCCACTGACACGGTGCTGTTCGGCCTGATGAAGACGCCGGTATTCGCCCTGGCCATCGCCCTGATCGCCTGCCACAACGGCTTTTCCGTGGCGCGCGACGCGCGCAGCGTGGGCCTGCGCACCACCGCCACCGTGGTGCGCAGCATCGTCGCCGTGATCCTCATCGATTCCGCCTTCGCGGTGGCCTATCCGGAGCTGATGTGAGCGACCGTCCCATCGTCGAGGCGACGAACGTGCGCACCCGGCTGGGCGGCCGCTGGGTGCACGACGGCGTATCCTTTGCCCTGCGCCGCGGCGAGATCACCGCCCTGATCGGCGGCAGCGGCACCGGCAAGACCGTGCTGCTGCGCGAACTGGTCGGCCTGGAACGGCCCACCGAGGGGCGGGTGAGCCTGTTCGGCGAGGACCTGGCGAGCATCTCCGGGCAGCGGCTCAACGCGCTGCGCCGCCGCTTCGGCCTGCTGTTCCAGGATGGCGCCCTGTTTTCCGCCATGAGCGTGGCGGAGAACGTGGCCGCGCCGGTGGTGGAGCACCTGTCCTTGCCGGACGATCTGCTCTGCGAGGTAGTCAATCTCAAGCTCAACCTGGTCGGCCTGCCCCTGGACGCGGCGCGCAGGCGGCCCAGCGAGCTCTCGGGCGGCATGCGCAAGCGCGCCGCCCTGGCCCGCGCGCTGGCCCTGGAGCCGGAATTGCTGTTCCTCGACGAGCCGACCTCGGGACTCGATCCCCTCGGCGCGCGCGAGTTCGACCATACCCTGCGCGTGCTGGTGGACAGCCTGGGCCTGACCGTGCTGCTCACCACCCACGATCTGGACACGCTCTACGACCTGGTTGACCGGGTGATCGTGCTGCACGAGGGCAAGGTGATCGGCGACGGGCCGCTGAAAGAGGTGGCGCGCTCACAGCATGAGTGGATACGATCCTATTTCGACACCCGCATGACAGGTTGACCGCATGGAATCCGAAGCGCGCTATGCCTGGGTCGGCGCCACCGTGGTGGTGCTCTTCCTCGCCCTGGCCGGCGGGATCTACTGGCTGTCCGGCGCGGCGGACCGCACGCCCACCAAGCGTTACACCGTCTATTTCCAGCGGCAGTCCCTGGAGGGGCTGCAGATCGGCAGCGACGTGCGCATGCAGGGCATCAAGGTGGGCAGCGTCATGGACTACACCATCCTGCCCCGGCACGCGCGCACGGTGCGGGTGATCCTGGACGTGGACAAGCGCGCGCCGGTACTGGAGGGGGCCCAGGCCATGGTGGCGCGCAACCTGCTCACCGGCCTGGCCGGCATCGCCATCAAGAACGCCAACCACACCGGCGTGCCGCTGATGCGCGTGCCGGAGGGCGAGCGCTATCCGGTCATCGCCGAGGGGGTGGCGGACATCGCCCGGGTGGCGGAGATGGTCGAGGACCTGGGCCTGACCGGCCGGGAGTCCCTGCGCCGCCTCAACACCCTGCTCTCGGACGACAACCAGCGCGCCCTGGGCGCCACCTTCCAGAACCTGGCCCGGCTCACCGGCGAGCTCCGGCAGACCCTGCCGGAGGCGAACGCCACCCTGGCCAGCGCGCGCAAGACCGCCGAGGGGCTGGACGCGACGGGCGCCGAGATCCGGGACATGGTTCGGGCAAGCGGCGGCGAGCTGACGCGGACCGTGGCCACCGCCCAGACCAGCCTGGTGGCGGCGGAACAGGCCATGGCCAGCGCCCGGCATGCCCTCCAGTCGGTGGAGCGCGACGTGCACGGCCTCTCCGTGCGGCTGCGGCTGTCGGCCGAACTGGTCAATCAGGAGATGGAGGCCACCGGCCAGACCCTGCGCCAGGCGGGCGAGGCCATGCAGGCGGCCGGGCGCGGCCTGGCGGAACCCGGCCGCATCCTGTACGGGCCGCATCCCGGCGACCTGGGGCCGGGGGAGGACAGGCCATGAAAATCCCCGCGTCGGCCCTCGCCGCGCTGCTGATCCTGGCCGGCTGCCTGCGCATGCCCGCCCAGGAACACGCCGTCACCCATCACGTCCTGACCGACCCCGGGCCGGTCCTGGCCAGCGCGGCGACCCGGCCCGGCGTGCTGCTGGTGCGCGAGATGGACGCGCCGGCCTTCTATCAGCTGCCCCGCCTGGTCTACAGCCGCGCGCCGGGCACCCGCGCCCATTACGAATACGCCCGCTGGAGCGAGCCGCCCGCCCAGCGCCTGGGCTGGCTGCTGCGCCAGCGCCTGGAGGCGTCGCGCGTGTTCGAGGCGGTCGCCCCGCTGGGCGGCAGCGTGCGCGGCGACTATCAGCTCAACACGCGCCTGGTGGACTTCTTCCATGACAGCGCCAGCCCGCCCGGCGCGGCGCTGCTGGTGCTGGAGGCGGACCTGGTGCGGCGCGCGGATGCCCGGCTGGTGGCGCGGCGCATGTTCGTCGCCCAGGAGCCGGTGGCCGCCTATGACGCGGGTGGGGCGGCCGACGCCCTGGGCCGGGCGGCCAACCGGGTGATCGACGACCTGACCGTGTGGCTGGGGCAGGTGGTGGCCGTCGAACCCCGGTAAAATCCCCTTCATCCATAATCCTGCACCGCACTGGCGGGTCGGCCCGCGAGCACCCCACGACGCTTCCCCATGCTGATCTACATCCACGGCTTCAACAGCTCCTCCCAGTCCGGCAAGGCCCGCGAACTCCAGGCCTGGATGGCGGCGCGCGGCCTCGCCGAGGCCTGCGCCTGCCCCGACCTGCCCGACCGGCCGGCGGCCGCCATCGCCCTGCTGGAGGCGCTGATCGCCGCCAGCCGCGGACCGGCCAAGCTGGTGGGCAGCTCCCTGGGCGGCTTCTACGCCACCTGGCTGGCCGAGCGGCACGGCCTCAAGGCGGTGCTCGTCAACCCCTGCGTGGCCTGCGACGAGAAGCTGGCCGGCGAGGTGGGCCGCACGCAGAAGAACTGGCACGACGGCTCGGAATACCTGTTCGGCGCCGCCCACCTCGAGGAGCTGGCGGCCCTGCGGGTGGCCACCCCCACCCGTCCCGAGCGCTACCTGCTGCTGGCGGAACAGGGCGACGCGGTGCTTGACTGGCGCGAGGCGGCGGCCTACTACCGGGGGGCCGAGCAGCACCTGCCGGAGGGCGGCGACCACGGCTTCACTCGCTTCGCCGAGTACATCCCGGCCATCCTGGCCTTCTGAGCGCGCCATGTACCTGCTCTACGAGGAAGACGGCGACATCAAGGCGGGCACCATCCTGGCCGACAACGACGCCTCCCTGCAGGTGGAGTCGCAGCACGGCAAGCGCACCAAGGTGAAGGCCGGCCACGTGCTGCTGCGCTTCGCCGCCCCGGCCCCGGCCGCGGTCATGGAGACGGCGCGCGGCCTGGCCGCCGAGATCGACCTGGACTTCCTCTGGGAAGCGGCCGGCGCGGCGGAGTTCGGCTTCGCCGAGCTGGCCGCGGAATACTACGGCGGCTCGCCCGGCGCGCCGCAGGCCACCGCCACCCTGCTCGCGCTGCACGGGGCGCCGATCTATTTCCACAAGAAGGGCAAGGGACGCTACCGGGCGGCGCCGGCCGACACCCTGGCCGCCGCCAAGGCGGCCGTGGAGCGCAAGGCGCGCGAGGCCGCGCAGCGGGCGGAGTGGGCGGCGCGGCTGGCCCAGGGGGAACTGCCGGAGGCCTTCCGCGGCCAGGTCTTCCAGCTGCTCCACCAGCCGGACAGGAACAGCCTGGAATACAAGGCGCTGGCCGACGCCTGCGCCGCGGCCGGCCTGACGCCGGTGGAGCTGATGGACCGCTGCGGCGCCATCCCGTCCAGCCACGAATACCACCTGCAGGCCTTCCTGCTCACCCACTTCCCGCGCGGCACCGGCTTCCCGGCCCTGGAACCCCCGCCGCCGCCGCCCGAGCTGCCGGCGGCGGACTCGCCCGCCTTCAGCATCGACGACGCGGCCACCACCGAGATCGACGACGCCTTCTCGGTGATCTTCCGGCCGGACGGCTCAGCGCGGGTCGGCATCCACATCGCGGCGCCGGCCCTGGGCATCGCGCCCGCCTCGGAGCTGGACCGGGTGGCGGCCCACCGGCTGTCCACCGTCTACATGCCCTGCGGCAAGATCACCATGCTGCCCGAGACGCTGGTCGACCAGTACACCCTGGCCGAGAACCGCGACTGCCCGGCTCTGTCGCTGTACGTGGAGGTGGCGCCCGACTTCTCCGTCCGCGCCCTGTCCACCCAGGCCGACCGGGTGCGCATCGCCGCCAACCTGCGCCACGAGACCCTGGAGCCGCTGTTCAACGAGGACACGATCGGCGCCGGCGGGCCGGACTATCCCTTCCGCCGCGAGCTGGAATGGCTGTGGGGCTTCGCCTGCCACCTGGAGGCGGCGCGCGGCAAGGCGGACACCCAGCAGCGCCTGGACTACGTGTTCCGCGTCGAGCGTTGTGCCCCCGGCCCGGAAACAACGCCCGAGCCGCCGCCCGAGGTGACCGGGCCGTTCCCGGGAAGGCCCGGCGAACGACTCGAGGCTGACCTTGTGCGCATCACCCCCAGGGCGCGCGGCAACCCCATCGACAAGGTGGTGTCCGAGCTGATGATCCTCGCCAACAGCCGCTGGGGCGCCTTGCTGGCGGACCGGGACGTGCCGGGCGTCTACCGGGCGCAGACCCAGGGCAAGGTGCGCATGTCCATCAAGCCGGCGCCCCACGAGGGCCTCGGCGTCGAGCACTACGCCTGGTCCACCTCGCCGCTGCGGCGCTACGTGGACCTGATCAACCAGCGCCAGATCCTCGCCGTGGCGCGCGGCGAGCGGCCCCCGTTCGTCGGCGGCGACGTCGCCCTGCTGGCGGCGGTGCGCGATTTCGAACTGGCCTACGACGCCTACGCCGAGTTCCAGCGGCGCATGGAGCGCTACTGGTGCCTGCGCTGGATGATCCAGGAATCCGTCACCGAGCTGGAGGCCGGCGTGATCCGGGAGAACCTCGTCCGCCTCGACCGGCTGCCCTTCATCACCCGCGTCACCGGCGCGCCCACGCTCAACCCCGGCGACCGGGTGCGGGTAGCGGTGGCGGATTTCGACCTGCTGAACATCGAATGCGCATGCCGTTTCGTCGCCCTTCTGGCCCCGGCCGCCTAGACCCGCCACCGCGCGGCCGGGGCGGGCCGGCCAACGGATCGGCCAAAGGGCCGGCGAACGGGGCGGTCCAGCGGCGAACCTACGGCGTGGGCTATGCCCCGCTCACCTCCCTGGACTGGGACGACCGCTTCACCAAGGCGGTGCTGATGTCCGCCATCGTGCACACCCTGGTCGTGTTCTGGGTGCATTTCAAGCCGGTCAACCCGGAGCTGTTCGACAACCCCCTCAAGCCCCTGGAGGTCGTGCTGGTCAACACCCGCACCCTGGAGCGGCCCCTGAACCCGGAGGTGCTGGCGCAGGCCAACCTGGATGGCGGCGGCACGGTGGAGGAGGACCGTCAGGCGAAGAGCCCCCTGCCGGTCAGCGAGGAGGACCGCCCCGCCTCCGAGCAGGCCCAGGCCGAGGCCCGGGTGCGGGCCCTGGAGGCGGAGGCCCAGGCCATCATGCAGCGCCTGAAGTCCGACTACGCGGTGCCGGAACGCAAGCCGGCGCCGCCCGCCGAGCCGCGCCCGCCCAGCCCGACGCCGGCCCCCGAGGACCTGGCCGCGCGCAGCCTGGAGATGGCGCGCCTGGCGGCGCGCATCGACCAGCAATGGGACAGCTACCAGAAGCGGCCGCGGCGCCTGTTCGTCGGCGCGCGGGCGGTGGAGTTCACCTTCGCCCGCTACGTGGAGGACTGGCGCATCAAGGTGGAACGGATCGGCAACCTCAACTACCCGGAGGCCGCCAAGCGCAACCGCCTGTACGGCTCCCTGGTGCTGACGGTGTCCATCAACGCCGACGGCACGGTGGAGTCGGTGCAGATCGACCGCTCCTCCGGTTCCAGGATCCTCGACGCGGCGGCCGTGCGCATCGTCGAGATGGCCGCCCCGTACGCCCCCTTCCCGGAGGAGATGGGCAAGAAGGTGGACATCCTGGGCATCACCCGGACCTGGACCTTCACCCAGTCGGACCAGCTCACCAGCCAGTAGGCCGGCGGGCCGCCTCAGTTGATGTACTCGAACACCTTCACCACCCGCGTCACGCCGGTGGTGCGGGCGGCCACCTCGGCGGCGGCATCGCCCTCGTCCCGCCTGACCAGGCCCATCAGGAAGACCACGCCGTTCTCGGTGACCACCTTCACATGGTTGGCGCCGAAGCGTTTGTCTTCCAGGAAGCGGGCCTTGACCTTGGTGGTCAGGTAGGAATCGCTCGCCCGCGTCCCGGCACTGGTGGGCGGCGCGATGACCAGTTCGTTGAAGACCTCCTTCACGCTCGGCACGCCCTTGCCGATCTCCTCGATGCGCGCCTTGAGTTCCGCGCTGGGCGCCTCGCCGGTGATCAGCAGGCGCTGGTTGTAGCTGGTGAAGTTGACGTGCACGTTGTCGGCCGCCGTGGTGGCCTCGCGCAGGCGGTGCGCGGCCTTGAATTCGATCTCCTGGTCGCCCATGAAGGCATTGGACGAGCGGCGGTCGTCGGCCATGATCACCCCGGTGGCGGCGCCCCCCACGACCACCGGCACGCAACCGGTCAGGGGCAGGGTGGCGCTCAGGCCGAGCAGGGTGGCGAGGATCAGTCGTTGCATGGTCAGGCTCCTAACAATGAATAGTCGATGCCATCGCACAGGCAGTGGATGGCGAGCAGATGGACCTCCTGGATGCGTGCGGTGCTCTCCGCGGGCACGCAGATCAGCACGTCCTCCTCGCGCAGGCGGCCGGCCAGCTGACCGCCGTCCCGTCCGGTCAGGGCGATGATGCCCATGTCCTTGTCCTGGGCGGCGCGCACCGCCTCCAGCACGCTACGCGAGTTGCCGCTGGTGGTGATGGCCAGCAGCAGGTCGCCGGGGGACCCGAGGGCCTCCACCTGGCGGGCGAAGACGCGCGAGTAGTCGAAATCGTTGGCGATGGAGGTCAGGGTGGAGGTGTCGGTGGTCAGGGCGAGGGCCGCCAGGCCGGGCCGATCGGCCTCGAAGCGGTTGATCAGCTCCGAGGCGAAGTGCTGGGCGTCTGCCGCCGAGCCGCCGTTGCCGCAGGACATGATCTTGCCCTCCGCCATCAGGCAGCCGACCATGCGCTCGACGGCCTGGGCGATGGGTTCGACCAGCGCCTCGGCGGCGGCCTGCTTGGTGGAGATGCTGTCGTAGAAGAGCTGCTGGATGCGTTCGCTGGGGGTCATGAAGGCTGATTATACCCACTTGGGGTTTCAGGCCTGGGCGTCGAAGGCGTTGCGCAGCCAGGCCAGCCGCTCGCCCTCGATCAGCACCGCGTCGAAGCGGCAGGGGCCGCCATGCCGCGCCTGGGCCAGATAGGCCTCGGCGGCGCGCTGCAGGCGGCCGCGCTTGGCCGCCGTGATGCTCTCCGCCGCGCCGCCGTAGTCGGCCCGGCTTCGGGCGCGCACCTCGACGAATACCAGGGTGGCGCCGTCGCGCAGGATGAGGTCGATCTCGCCGTGCCGGCAGCGCCAGTTGCGCGTCACCAGCGTCAGGCCCTGCCTCTGCAGGTGGGCGGCGGCGCGGGTCTCGGCGTCGGCTCCGCGCGACATGCTGCTCCCCTCGATGCAATGGGTGAACTATCGCACCGAGCAGCAGGGTTCACCAGCCCCGCAGACTGATATACCCTGGATCGCCACGGCGCTGCCCGCCTCGCGATGACGTCATTGCGAGGAGGCGCAGCCGACGTGGCAATCCAGTCGTAGGCCGGCTGCATGCGTTTCGGGTCCATGACCTGGTTGACTGGCAGCGTCAGCGGCTAAAGGTTCACTCGCTCCAGGGCGATAACATGATTACTTATCGCACCTTGGCCACCGATCCACCCCACGCCATCGCCAGCAGCAATGACCGCCGAGTGACATGCAACCCGCCGAGCAACCCGCCCAGCCGGGCACCCTGTACGTCGTCGCCACGCCCATCGGCAACCTGCGCGACATCACCCTGCATGCGCTGGACGTGCTGAGGAGCGTCGACCTGGTGGCGGCGGAGGACACCCGGGTGACCCAGGGCCTGCTCGCCGCCTACGGCATCCAGGCGCGCCTGACCGCCCTGCACGAGCACAACGAGCGGACCGTCTCCGACAAGCTGCTGGGCGAACTGCGCGCCGGCAGGAGCGTCGCCCTGGTGAGCGACGCCGGCACCCCTTTGGTGAGCGACCCCGGCGCCCACCTGGTCGGCCTGGCCCGCCAGGCAGGGCTGCCAGTGGTGGCCGTGCCCGGCCCGAGCGCCGCCGCCACGGCTTTGTCCGCGGCGGGGGTCGCCGCCCCCCACTGGTTGTTCTATGGCTTCCTGCCAGCCAAGGCCAGGGCGCGTCGGCAGGTCCTGGAGGGGATGGCCGCCCAGCCCTGGCACCTGGTGTTCTACGAGGCCCCTCACCGGGTGGTGGAATGCGTGGCGGATCTCGCCGTCGTGCTGGGACCGCACCGGGAACTGACCCTCGCCCGCGAGCTCACCAAGCGCTTCGAGCAGGTGGTGAGTCTGCCTCTGGGCGAGGCCGTCGCCTGGCTGGAGGCGCACGGCGACCGCTGCCGGGGCGAGTTCGTGCTGATCGTGGCCGGGGCGGGCGAGGCCGCCACGCCCGACGAGGCGGAGGCGCGCCGCATCCTCCATGCCCTGCTCACGGAACTGCCCGCCAGCCAGGCGGCACGCATCGCCGCCGGCCTTACCGGCCGCAAGCGCGGCGAACTGTACGATTGGGCCATGGCCGGGAAGTCCGATCGACAGCGGGAGGCATGAATCGGGGATGCTACACTGGCCCGGCACTTCGTCCGAAATGATGAACCTGATCTGGCTGATCCCCCTTGCCTGGCTGACCGTGGTTTCGGCCATCCTGCTCTGGTACCGGCGCGAGCTGCTGGCCGCCTGGCGCGAGCCGGTGCTGCGCCATCCGGTGCTGATCATCGAGAGCGACGACTGGGGCGCCGGCCCCGTGGAGGCCCAGGCCAGGGCGCTCCACCAGCTGGTGGAGCTGCTGACGAAGTTCAAGGACCGCACCGGCCGCCACCCGGTGATGACCCTGGCCCTGGTGCTGGCCGTGCCGGACGGACCGTCGATCCGCCGCGACGGCCGCTACCACCGCCTCACCCTCGAAGACCCGATGTTCGCCCCGGTGCGGGAGGCCATCGAGCGGGGCCGCGCCGCGGGCGTGTTTGCCCTGCAGCTGCACGGCCTGGAGCACTACTGGCCGGACGCCCTGATGGCCTCGCCCGATCCGGCGGTGAGGGCCTGGCTGGAGGGCGACGCGCCGGCCATCACCGAGCGGCTGCCCTCCCCCCTGCAGAGCCGCTGGACGGATGCCTCGGTGCTGCCCTCGCGGCCGCTGCCGCCCGAGCGGATCGCTGCCGCGGTGGCCGAGGAGGTGCGCTTGTACGAGCGCATCTTCGGCGAGCGGCCGCGCGTGGCGGTACCGCCCACCTTCGTCTGGAACGAGGCGGTCGAGCGGGCGTGGGCGCGGGAGGGGATCGAGTTCGTCGTCACGCCCGGCCTGCGCAGCGCCTGCCGCAACGCGGACGGGGTGCCGGACTGCGACGCGGGACCGTTCCACAACGGCCTGCGGGGCGCGGGGGTGGGCTATGTGGTGCGGCCGGACTACTTAGAGCCGGAGCGCGGACATCGCGCCGAGCGCGCCCTGGCCGCCCTGGCCGCGCGCACGGCGGAGGGACGCGCCTGCCTGCTGGAGACGCATCGCAGCAATTTCATCGCGGATGTTGCGCTATCCTCCTCCGCGTTTGAGGCGATACATCAGCTTTACAACGCTGCCTTGCAGCAGAACCAGGAGCTGCGCTTCCCGAGCACGGCGGAACTCGGAGATGCGCTCAGGCCTTGGCGTGTGCGCATCAGGGCGATCCGCAGGTTCTGGCGTCTGGCCAGGGTGTCCGGTTTGGCCTGGCTGCTGCCGCTGCCATCCTGATGGCGCGCGCACCGAACTGGAGGCGGTTTTCGCCCGGGATCCATGATCATGGAGCGGGGTGCTCCGATCGGGGCTTCTTCAAATACACGCTGATCGAAGGAATGAACCATGGCTAGGGTTAATCTAGGCTGGACGATGCTGATCATGGCCAGCCTCAGCCTGAACGCGCAGGCATCGAAATGGACCGACAGCGAGATCCAGGCGATGCCGCCCTATTGCGCGGCCAGGATGAAGAAGGATCCGGCCGAATACAGGCACTGGCAAGGGATCCTGGGGCAGGATTTCCTGCACACGCACCACTTCTGCTACGCAATAGGATTCATCAACCGCCATTACGGCGCGCGCACGAAACGCGCCAAGGCCAGCACGTTGCAGGACGCCATGGGCAACCTGAATTACATGATTTCCCACGCGAGCCCCACCTACAGCCTGATGCCGGAGGTCTACCTGCACCGCGGCCTGGTCTATTCCCTGATGAAGAAGGACGCGGAGGCGATCAGCGACATCCTCAAGGCCGTGGAGATGGATCCGCGCCTGGCGCGGGGCTATGCCATGGCGGCCGAGCATTACACGAAGCTTAAGCTGAACGACAAGGCCCTTGCGATCGTCACGGAGGGCTTGCGCCAGGTCCCCGACAACCCGGGCCTGCAACGCCTCTACGGCAAGCTGGGCGGGCAGCTGCCCTATCCCGAGCCGGCCGCCCGCAAGGCGGATACGGCCGCGCCGACGCCGAGCGCGGCAAGTCCCACCGAGGCGACGCCCGGCGCTGGGCAGGACACGGCCGTGCCGCAGGAAACCACGCCGGTGGCCAAGGCGGAGGCTCCGGAAAAGGCGGAGGCCGCCATCAGCTCACCGACCAGCCCCGAAATCGGCACCGCGAAGAATCCCTGGTGCCGGTTCTGCCCCGAGCCCGCCAAATGATGCGCACGGCACAAGGTTGTGATGGTGTGTGATGCGCCTTACCATCGGGCCCTGTTG
>JALOTG010000029.1 GCA_025458005.1 Thiobacillaceae bacterium | reverse complement strand
GTCTCCAGGGCGGCCAGGCGCTCGCGGTTGGCGTGATAGAGCTGGTACAGGCTGCCGCCCTTGTGGCCGAAGCCCAGGTCGGTGACGCTCAGCACCTTGAGCCCCAGCGAGACCTTGGCGCGCAGCGGCTGCAGTCCGGGGGAGAAGGCCTCCTCGATGACGGAGAGCTCGGTGATGCGCACCGGCGTCACGCGTTCCGCGCTCCACACGAACAGCACCAGCGGGGCCTCGGGCGCGGCAATCTCCAGCACCCCGGCGGCGGCCAGCCCGGCCACCCGGTTGAGATCCGCGCCGGAGGGTTGCGCCAGGGTCTCCAGGGCGGCGATCAGGGGGGCGACGCCGTACTTGGCGGTGTCCGGGTGCTCGTCCGGCCGCTCCAGGCCGTCGGTGGCGTCCAGTTCCGCCTCCAGGCGCAGGGTCTCGTCCGCCGGTCCGGCGAAGCGCAGCGCGCCGCCCTGCTCCGGCACGGCCATGAAGCGGGGCTCCACGCTGCGCGTCAGGCTGTCCGGGTTGTACTGCAGCGGGATGACGCGCCGCAGGTTGCCCGATTGGGGATCGAGGGCCACCAGGCCGGCCTTGAGGAGGCGGGGCGAGAGGCTCATCTCTAGGACAGCTCCATGGCCAGCATGGTGTAGGAATCGGCGTTGTTGAGCGGATCCCCGCCGGGATAGCCGGCGGTGGAACTGGAATGGCCGAACCAGCCGCCGTAGGAATCGCCCGTGAACGACGGGAAGGCGGCGTGCAGCGATTCGTGCAGCACGCAGCCGGCGCGGAACACGGCGCTGGCGCTGCCGATCGTGCCATTGCAGATGGTGGCGCTGTGGCTGCCGGCGGTCGAGAAGCCGCAATGGCCGGCGGTGCACAACGCATCGGTACTGTTGCAGGCGAATGGGATGCTGCCCAACTCGGTGCGGGCGGTTTCCAGCCGGTTGCGGGCGGTGGGCGCGTTGGCGGCGGTGCCGTGGGTGGCGCCGAAGTTGTGCCGCAGGGCGCGCAGGGTGGCCGCCGCCAGCGGCGAGTCGGCCAGCTTGCGCACCGCCTTGTTCACCCAGCTGCGGGCGTCGTAGATGGCCTGGCGGACGGTGGCGGCCTGGCCAGTCGAGCAGCTCGGATTCGCGCCGAGCCGGAAGAGGGACGATCCGGCCGGCGTGGCCGCCGGCGGCGCATGACCGCTCAGGGCGGATTGCGCCATGTTCTCGGCGCCCTGCTCGACAGGGGAATGCGCGGGTTCGACGCGGAGGGCGCCGGTCGGCTGCCGTCCACCGTTCTGCACGACGTGCGCCAGTTCATGGGCCAGCGCGGGACGGTCGGCCGGGCTGACCCGATCGCCCAGCACGACGTGGGTGCCTACGGTATAGGCCAGGGCCTGCACCGCCTCCGCCGAACGCGCGGCCAGTTCGCCGCTGTGAACCCGCACCGCCGAGAAGTCGTGGCGGAAGCGGGGCTCCATGTCGGCGCGCAGTCGGGCGTCCAGGGGCGAACCGGGCGAGCCCAGCACCTCGTGGACAGCGGGCGGGGCCAGGCCACCGCCCGCCTCGTCGCGGCGCGCCCTGCGCGACAACCGGGCGGCGCAGTTGGGGCAGGGCGCCCGCTTGCGCTCGCGGTCTTCTTCGCGGTGCACCGGCTGCGGGCCCGGCCGGGTGGTGATGACCCTGGACGTCATGGCCGCCTCACTCACCTGAACAGGTCGCTGTCGACGAACTCGGCCTGAATCAGGGACCAGAAGTCCACCGCCAGGCCCGACAGCAGGTACTGGTAGGGCAGCCAGCCATAGCCGGATGCACCCCAGCCGGTGCCCCAGGAGTTGCGGATCAGCAGGGCGCCCTTGTGGGCGCCGATCTTCTTGTTGTCGTCGTAGCCCACCGCCAGCACGGCGTGGCCGCCCAGCACCTTGTCGCCCGCCTTCGGGAAGGGGATATCGCCCTTGCCGTCCCCCGATCCGGGGATGCTGCTGTAGACGGTGAAGCCGAACATCGGAGGCAGGCCGGCGCCCAGATTGGCCTTGACGCGGTCCAGGAGAGTGGTGGTCGAGGTGCCGGCGGGGTCGAGCCGGTAGTAGCGCAGAGACTGGTAGGCCTGGGCGTAGGCGTAGAGGAAGGCCGAGGGTTCCTGGTCATACTTCGCGGTGTCGTATTTCCAGTGGGACTCCGGCGGGATGCCGAACAGGACCATGGCCTTCATGGTGTCGCGCAGGTAGGCGCCGGTGTCGCCGGTCCAGCCGAGCAGGTTGCGGGTGGCCTTGTAGAGGAACAGCCTCGAGGCATCGAGGTGTTTGCCGAAGGCACGCCGCTGGTAGTACTCCATCATGCCCACCCCGGCGTGGGCGGTGCAGGAGCCGATCCCGCCCTGGTTCTCGATCGGCGAGCACCAGGGACGCAGGTCCACGCTGGCGGGCGCCGCCTTCAGGGTGCCCTTGAGGGGCTTCGATTGCTTCAGGATGCCGGCGATCTCCTTGGTTTCAGAGATGTAGTCGCGCACGTCTGGCAGGTCGCGCATCCAGCCCAGGCTCAGTGTCTCGTCGCTCATGATCAGCCTCCTTGTGTCGTCGGTAGTGCTTCTGTAGTGCCGCCCGCGTGGCGGGTCGGGGAAGTAGGGGGCATCGCCGCCTCGTGGCCGGCCAGCGCTTCGGTCAGGGCGGTGGTCAGGGCCCGGGCGAGTGTGTCGGGATCGGCGGCGCCCGCGGCGACCCTCAGGGCGTGCAGACGCCGGCCACCCGCGGTGCCGGTCGACAGGTTCTTCAGCAGGTCGGGCAGACGGGCCAGGGCCTCGCGTGCCGCGACCGGGTCCGCGCCGCGGATCAGCAATCGGTCGATGTGGAGGTCCACTCTCATGCCGGGTCCCTGAGCCAACCGTCCGACCAGGGGCGCTCCAGCTTCTGCGCCTCGGCCCGCGCCGCCTCGCGCAGCTCGCCCATGCCGATGGGCCGTCCCGCGGCGGCCGCCCGGCAGGCCGCGGCGAAGGCCACGTTGGCGATGCCGCCGCCGGACAGCGGCAGCCGCGCCAGGCGCTCGAAGTCCACGCCGTCCAGGGGCGCGGCGGGAGGGAAGGCGCGCTGCCAGATGGCCCGGCGCGCCGCCTGGTCGGGGAAGGGGAAGCGCACCACGAAGCGCAGCCGGCGGGCAAAGGCGGCATCCAGGTTGGCCTCCGCGTTGCTGGTCAGGATGGCCACGCCCCGGTAGGCCTCCATGCGCTGCAGCAGGTAGGCCACCTCGATGTTGGCGTAGCGGTCGTGGCTGTCCTTGACCTCGGAGCGCTTGCCGAACAGGGCGTCGGCCTCGTCGAACAACAGCACCGCGCCGCCCGCCTCGGCGGCGTCGAAGATGCGCGCCAGGTTCTTTTCCGTCTCGCCGATGTACTTGCTCACCACGCGCGCCAGGTCCACCCGGTAGAGGTCCAGCTCCAGCGCCCCGGCCACCACCTCGGCGGCCAGGGTCTTGCCGGTGCCGGACGGGCCGGCGAACAGGGCGGCCATGCCCAGGCCGCGCGTGCTGCGTCCGGCGAAGCCCCATTCGTCCGCCACCCGGCCGTGCCAGCGGGCCGCCTCCACCAGCCGCCGCAACAGGGCCGCCTGTTCCTCCGGCAGCACCAGGTCCGCCCAGGCGGCGCGCGGCGTCAGGCATTCGGCCTGGCTCTCCAGGCCGGCGCGGGTAAGGGTCAGGCAGGCGCGCCAGAGCTCCGCCTCGGCCTCCGCGCCGCAAAGTCGGGCGGGCAGGGCGATCGAGTGGGGCGGGTGGCGGAAGATGGCGGCCAGGCGCGAGAGAAAGGCGTCGCTCACCGCGTGGCCGGCCAGGGCGGTCCGCCAGGCGGCCAGGCGAGCCGCATGGTCCGCCTCGGTCAGGGTCAGGGGCAGGACCGGGCGGCCGCCGTCGAAAGGCAGGGGGGCGGGAGACAGCACGGCCATGGCCGGCAGTCGTACGAGGGCTTCGGCCCAGCGGGCGGGAAGACGGTCCAGACCGTCCAGCTCGACGGCCAGCACCTGCGGCGCCAGCAGGGCCTCGCGGCGCCACAGGCGCAGGAACTCGGCCAGGTCGAAGTCGGCGTCCTCCAGGGCCCGCGGGACCAGGCGCCAGGCCTGGGCGGAGAGCTCGCTCGCGGCGGCGGCGAGGACGGCGCGGCGGGCGTCGCGGTCGCCGCCGGTGAGCCAGGGCAAGGGCGCGGCGGGGTCGTCCAAGGCGTCGGCGAGGCGGCGCGTCAGCGAGTCGGGCCCCTCGTTCGGAGCGGACGGGCCGCCTGACAGGGGCGTCAGCCACTCCAGCAGCCGCGCGTCGATCCGGTTGAGGCCGGTCAGATAGTGCAGGATGCGCTCGTCCACCCGCAGGCGGCAGTCGGCCAGGGGACCGTCGCCGATCGGCCGCAGCAGGCCCCAGGCGCGCAGCGGGGCGTTCGGTTCCAGGGCGCTCCAGTGGGCCTCGGGCAGCAGGGCCAGGGCGAGACCGAAGCTGACGTGGGCATGGCCTGCCTGGCGCAGGCGCTCGGCGAGTTCGCCGCTGAGCTCGGGCGCCGCCGCCAGCAGCAGGGTGTCGCGTTCGAAGGCGGAAAGCCGGCAGCGTCGCGTCAGTTCGTCCAGGGCGGCGGGCCCCGCGTGCGCGCGACGGGCGGCCTGGCGGCCTGTCTCGTCGGTGCCGGCGGGGTGCGTCAGCAGCGTCGCCAGCCAGTCGAGGTCGGCGGCGAGGATGGCCTGGTTGCCGGCCAGCCAGGCGTCCGGGTCCACGGGCTTGAGGTTCGGAGCGGGCGCATTCATGTCACGTTCACCGTTGGTCCGACGAACTGCCCGTAGGTGGGCGAAGCCGGGTTGGTGTCGACCACCAGGCGGCTGTCGGCGCCGTCGATGCGCACCCGCAGCAGGTGGTCGCCGGTGGCGAAGTCAGCCGGCACGGCGCAGGCCAGGGTGGCGCCGCGCGCCGGTCCGCTAGGCGGAGTGGGACGCGGCGGGACGGGCAGCAGGGTGTCGCCGAGCAGCACGGCGGCCTCCTGATCGAAGTCCACCTCGGGGGCGATCCGCAGGCTGAGGCTGCCCCCCCGCGCGACGCTGGCGGGATGGCTGGAGATGCGCGGCAGCACCATCAGGGCGACGGCGTTGGACACCAGTCCTGCGTGCGGCTCCACCGGCGTGCCGAAGTCCAGCGTCTGGACCACCGACACGGTGTGCACGCCGGCCGGCAGGGCGGCCGGCACGTCCACCTCGACGGCATCGTCCGCGACCCGGGTGGGCACGGCGGCCAAGTCGCCGAAGCGCACCGAGGCGCCACTGCCGGCAAGGCCACGTCCGATGAGGGTGACAGCCTCGCCGGTCTCGGCCAGGGAGGGCATGACCGTCTCGATGAAGGGCCGCCGCAGGGGCCGCACCAGCAGGTTGCGGGCCAGCACCGGCCGGGCCGCCCGGACCCGGGCGCGCCGCTCGATGAGCACCACCGAGGCGGTGTAGGCGGCGGTGGGACGGTACTTGGCGCCGAAGGCCGACCACAGCCGGGCAAGCTCCTCGCCGGAGAGCGCCTGGGGGGTGAGCTTCACCAGCTCCATCTGCTCGGCCAGTTCCGAGGCACCCACCGGGCGCAGGTGGGCTGGCAGGCCGGACTCGGCGGTGGCGGTGGCCAGCGCGTTACGCAGGGCGTCGCGGGCCAGCTGGGGCGTTTCGTGCAGGAGCTGCATGGCGTAGCCGAGCAGGATCTCGGCGTGCAGGTCCTTGGTGCCGTAGGCGGACAGCAGGTAGTGCAGGTCGAGGGCCAGGGGGGCGTTGCTGACCCGCTCGCCGGCGGCGTCGCGGACCGGCAGGTCCAGGTTGCGCAGGGCGGCGTTGGGTGTGGCCTGGTACATGAACAGGTTGAGCTGGCTTCGGGCGTCGGTGCCGTCCACGGCAATGCGGTCCGGCGGCAGGGCGGAGACGGTGACGTCGCCCACGGCGGGGGCCAGGTCGGCGTCCAGCAGGCCGTCGCTGAGCAGGTTCTTGAGGGCCGCGCTGACCGCGGCGATGGCCAGGGCGGTGCTCACGGCCGCCTCCGGCCGGCGAGGTAGTCGTCCAGGGACAGGGGCCGCTGGGGCGGCTGGGAGGATTGCGCGGCGCGCACCGGCGAGGTGATCGTGGCGCTGGGCGGCGCGACGATCTCCACCCGGCCGATGTGCACGTGGACCTCGGCGGTCTCGGTCGCGACGGGTGAGGGCGGAGTGGCTTCATGCGCCCGCACGGGGCGTGGCGGCCGGTTGGCCAGCCGGGGGGGCGCTGTCTCGGAGACTCGGCGCGCCATGGGCGTGGAGATGGTGGGAGCGGGCTTGCCCGCGATCCCTTCAACATCCGCTGAAACCATCGCCGGCAAGGCCGCTCCCGCATCCGATGGTTCCTGGCGGTGTGCTGGCTGGGATTGGGCCCTCCGCGGGGTCTGCGGGGTCTGCATGGTCAGGCCTGGGTTGGCCGACGGGGCCGGACGCTCTGGGTCCAGGCCCGCCGTCATCCGCGTCTCGGGCGATGGCATGGCGGGAGGTGTCCGGGTCGGAGGCGCGGGTGTCCTGACGGCGGGCGGTCCCTCGGGGCGCCGTGCAGCGGCCTGGACCGTGGCTTCCAAAGTGGTGGACTCCGCCCCGGCGTAGCGCGCCGAGACGTGCGGCCGGATGCCGCCAATGTCGCCGCGCGCGCGGGCGAGCAGCCCCGTGAAGTAGCCGGCCGTCATGTCGCGCGCTCCAGCAGGAAGCGGCGCCGCCAGGGCGTGAGGGCGAGGGCCTGGTCGAGCGGCATGGCGTAGGCCAGCGCGACGCGCGCCGACTCGTCCAGCAGGTCCTCGGCCCAATCCTGCATCTCGCGGTAGACATGGGCGGCGATATCCCAGTCCGCCTGCCAGGCATGGCCGCAGGCGGGACAGGTGAGGTCCAGGCGGGGACAGGCCAGGGGGCCGGTTTCTTCCAGGGCCGCCTCGATGGCCGCGACGACGTCCGTCGGCAAGTCGGCGACCCTGCCTGCCGCATCACCCTGCCAGGCTTCAAGCACGCAGGCTTCCAGCAGGGCGCGCTCGCCGTCCGGCCGGGTCATCGCCCACGCCACGTCGCGGCTGTCGGGCGGGCGGCAGATTACCCGCCAGCCGTCCATCTCCAGGGTGCAGGGGCCGGGTTCGGGTTCGGTCAGGAATCGCGCCGCCGACAGGGTGAATTCCACCGCCTCGCCGCAGGCCGGGCAGCACGTCTCGCAGGGCAGGGCATCGCCCAGCAGGCGGACGCGCATCTGCAACAGTTCGCTTTCACGCACGCCGACGGGCAGGGCGGCCGCGTCCGTGTCCGCAAGCCAGGCCCCCAGCAGGGCCACCGCCCGGTCCGTGGCGGACAGTGGCAGGGCGGTTTCCCAGGCGTCGAGGAGACGGGCGGCGTCGGTCATGGGGCGCTCAGGCCGGCTCGGTGAAGCTCGGCTCGCTGGGCTCGGTCACCTCGTAGTCGCGCTCCCAGCCCTCGTTTTCCAGCTTGAGGGACTGGATGGCCACGGCGTTGGCGTTGGCGTCCAGGTCGGGCAGGGCCTGGTAGTCGGACACCCAGCAGCGGTAGACCTTGTAGGCCAGGGCCAGCTGGCCCGCCTCGTTGTAGACCTCGATGATCAGGTCCTTGCGGAAGTCCTTCAGCGAGCTCTCCGCGCCCAGGCCGGAGCCGAAGTTCCACACCTTGTTCGCCCAGCGCTCGAACTCCGGGTCGTGGGTGACGCCGCGCTCCAGGGTGATGGCCTCGTACTTGGTGCGGCCGGGCGACTTGCGGCTGGTGGAGGGGTCGCCGCCCTCGCGGTGCTCCACCACCTCGGTGCTGCGCTTCAGGGCCGAGACCTTGCTGACGCCGGCCACGTAGCGGCCGTCCCATTTGACGCGGAATTTGAAGTTCTTGTAGGGATCGAAACGGTGGGTGTTGACGGTGAATTGCGCCATTTGTCGCTCCTCAGGCCTGGGTCTGGCCGGCCAGTTGCTGGATCTTGATGACCACGAACTCCGCCGGCTTGAGCGGCGCGAAGCCGACCAGGATGTTGACGATGCCCAGGTTGATGTCGGTCTGGGTGGTGGTTTCCCGGTCGCACTTGACCAGGTAGGCCTCGCGCGGGCTGGTGCCCTGGAAGGCGCCCTGGCGGAACAGGTTCTGCATGAAGGCGCCGACGTTGAGCCGGATCTGCGCCCAGAGCGGCTCGTCGTTGGGCTCGAACACCACCCACTGGGTGCCGCGGTAGAGGGATTCCTCCAGGAACAGGGCCAGCCGCCGCACCGGCAGGTACTTCCACTCCGAGGCCAGGCGGTCGTCGCCCTGCAGGGTGCGCGCCCCCCAGACCACCGGGCCGGCCGCCGGCATGGCGCGCAGGCAGTTGAGCCCGAGCGGGTTGAGCTCGCCGTTCTCCAGGTCGGTAAGCGGCACGGCCAGGGCGGTCACCCCGTTCAGGCCGGCCTCCAGCCCGGCGGGTGCCTTCCACACCCCCCGGCTGGCATCGGTGCGGGCGATGACGCCGGCCACCGCGCCGCAGCCGGGGAAGGTCTCGATCTGGTTGCCGCGCAGGGGGTTGGCCGCCTTGATGCGCGGGAAGTAGACCGCCGCGTTCTTGCTGCGCGTGCCCAGATTGGTGGCGGTGTCGGCCATGCCGGTCTTCGCGGTCGCCTTGCTGGTCCAGCCGCTGGGCGGGTCGAGCAGCAGCAGGGCGCGACGGTCTTCGCAGTACTTGGCGGCGGCGCCCGCCACCGTGGTGTCCACGTCCTGGTTGGCAACGCCGGCGACGGACTTGTAGGGCGGGATGCAGAGCAGATTGAACAGGTCGATCTTCTCCAGGGCATAGAGCCCTTCCTTGGCGGCCTGCTTGCCGGTGCCGATGAAGGCGTCGGAATTCAGCTCCAGGCCGTCGGAGGCCTGCGCCGCGGCGAGCACCGGGTCGGAGGCGTTGTCGTCGGTCCAGACCGTCTTGTCGGCGGCGGGCGCGACGTGAGCGGTCGGCGCGCTGCCGGACAGGGCGCCCTTGACCCGCGCCAGCTGCGATTCCGCGGTCAGGATGCGATCCACCCGCCGGACGCTTTCCGCCACCGTCACATTGCGGAACTGCTCCTCGACGCCGGTCTGGGTGTCGCGCACGGTCAGGTTGAACAGCGCATTCGACGCCACGCCCAGGGCGGTCGCCACCTCGGCGCTGACGTCCGTGTCCACCCGGGCGCGCAGCTTGTTGCCCCAGGCGCCGGGCGTGGCCGCCTCCAGGTTGAGGCCGTTGGCGTCCAGGCTGGCCTTGGCGGGCTTGGCGCCGGCGCCGGTCTCGGCCCGGTACAGGCGCACGACGATGGCCTGGCTGCCGCCGTTGAGATAGAAGTCGCGCACGGCGAAGGACAGGCTGGCATCGTTCGACAACCCGCCGAAGACGCGCTCGAAGTCGGCGTAGCTGTTCAGCGTCACGGGCTCGTCGGTGGCCCCGCGCAGGGCACGGCCGACGAAGGCGGTCAGCGACGTGGCCACACCGGTGATGGTGCGCACGCCGCTGGGCAGTTCCTCGATGTAGACGCCTGGGTAGGTGAGTGTGGCCGGCATGTTTCCTCCTGTCAGGGTTGGCGCTCGGGTTCGATTCGCGCGACATCCTGTGCCTGGGCGCCGCGATAGATCACGGCGCCGCCCGGCAGGATTTCGCGCATCAGGACACGCCGACGGATCAGCGCCTCCAGGGCCAGACGAAGCTCATCGCCGCACGCGTCGCCGCGCCCACCGCCGAGCCACCAGGCCTCGATGCCCTCGCAGGTGTCGGCGGCATCCGGGTGGTCGGCGAGATAGCGCAGGATCCCCTCCTGGAGGTCTTGCACGTGATCGGGCGGCAGTGGGGACATGGGGCTTCGTCATGGGCGTTGACGAATGTGATGCAAGGGCCGTGCCAGGGCCGACTGGGATGTCAGAAGGCATTGCGCCAACCCTGGCGGGAATCAGCAAGATCTAGCTGCCGGGCCACGTTCCGCGTCGGGGTGACGTTAACGTGGTCGATGGCATTCAGGCTGCGTGGGCGAACGTGGCGTAGCGGATTCCACCCACCCTGGCCGGCCGGAAAAGGTCCCTGCGCGAGCCATTGGGCGAGGACAGGCAAGGGTTTGCACGTATTTGACCCGGATGCGGGTCAAGAATGACCCGGTCCGGGATCAGCCAGTCCAGTCCGAGACCCTTTCCCGGCGCGGGGGAAGGGTCGGAAGCCGGCGGCCCGCGGTCGGCTGGACGCGCGCTACTGCCCCAGAGTTTCGGACCAGATCAGGGCGTTGAGGTGGGCGAGGTTGACCTCGTCCGGGGCCAGGTCCAGCACGGCGGACAGGCGTGCGATCTCCATCGGGTCGTCGCTTTCGCAGGCCATCGCCAGCATGAGATAGGGGGCGTAGATGCCCTCGCCGCGCAGCAGGGCATCGACGATGGGCTGGACCAGCTTGAGGGAGGCGATGGCTTCCGCCATCGGGACGTTGAGCAGGGCGTCAAGCATGGACAGGATGCCGGTGATGAACAGGCCGTCGCGGCTGGCCGGGGCGAGACGCTCCTGGCTGAGGAGTTCGGCGAAGCGGGCTCGCACCAGGGCATTGCGCAGCAGGGCCTGGCTGCGCTGGTCGCCGCGCTCATGGCTGAACAGCAGCAGGGTCAGCCAGCGATAGAGCGTGTCGTGGCCGAGCATGAGCAGGGCGTGGCCGATGGAGCGGATCGGGTAGCGCAGACCCACGCCGGGCGAGTTGATGTAGCGCAGCAGGCGCATGGTCAGGCCGGCGTCGAGCTTGAACTGGGCCTCGATGCGGGCGTATTCGGCGCGACTGGTGACCAGGTTGAGCAGTTCCATGATGCGCAACCGGCTGGTGTCGATGCGGTGCGGACCGGCGGGCCGCGGCTGGGTGTAGAAATGGCCCTGGAAGAGGTCGAAGGCGAGTTTGCGGCAGGCCTCGAATGCTTCCTCCGTCTCGACGTTGCTGGCGATCAGGCGGGATGCCCCGGCGGCCCGCAGGTGGCGCACCCGATCGCGCAGGCGGCACGGCTCGGCGCCGGAGATGTCCAGGCGCAGGTAGCGGCTGTCGCGGATGAGCGGGAGCAGGGCCGGCGATGGCTCGACCTCGTCCAGGACGAGCCCGAGCCCCTGGCGCGCGAGGGCCTGGCAGCGGGCGAGCCCCTCGGTGTCGGCGGCGTCGGGGCGCACGGCCAGCAGGGTGCCCTCGCGCGGCAGCCTGTCGAGCAGGGGATGCTCCAGGGCGCTCATCGGCAGCTTGAACAGGCTGAGCCGTTTGTGCATCGCCTGGCGGTCGTTGAGGTCCAGCACGCCCACCAGCAGGATCTCGTCCTCGATCTGCCGCAGGCTGGTGGCGCCCGGCAGCACCGGCAGCGGCGTGTGGCCATTGATCATCAGCTCGTGGCCGACAACCCGGTATTCCCTGTCCAGCAGGGGCTGGCGGGTGAGAAAGCGGGGTAGGGCGACACGGGCATCCTCCTCCGGGTGGCGCGGACCGCCGATGCCGGGGACATGACGCAGGGGCTCGGGGGCGGGGCTGAGGTTTTGCGTGATGGGCATGTTCGTGTGTCCTGGGATGCTGCGCCGCGTTCAGGCGGAGTTCCGGTAGCGTGGTGCCGGTCCGGCGTCATCTGCGTTGGCCTGGGGCGGTGGGATGAGGCGGGCGCGACCCGTCCGGAACAGGTCGGCGAGATCCTCCGCGGTCAGGGACAGCGCGCGCTTGCCCTGCCGGTTGGTGAGCAGGTAGACGCTGCGGTGCGGGCTGATCCAGGCCAGCTTGAGGTCCTTCTCGCCACCTTCCGGCTCGCTGATACGCAGCCACATCCCCATGCAGAGCCTGCCGAGCAGGGCCGCGTGGCGATGAACGCCAAACGGCTCATTCCCGCCGGACGGCTCGCTCCGGCCAGCCGTGTCGGCGCGGTCGCCCCGGTCGCCGCTTGGCGCCGGGCCGGCGATGGAATCCTCGGCCGCGGCCTGGGCGGGGGCGGGCAGGGGGGTGGCGGGAGGCAGACCGTCGGCACCGGACAGGCCGGCGGTGACCACCTCGGCGTGACAGGCCGACAGGCTCATGAAGAGGCGGTTGCGCGTCTCGAACGATGCGCCCAGCACCTCCAGTCCCTGGTCGAGCCGCCTGAGCAGCCCCGGCAGGCTCTCCATCAGCCGCATGCAGTCTTCCCGGCGGGGCTTGGCGGCGAGGCTCCAGGCCAGATCCGTCATGGTGCCGATCGCATCCCGCCACGCCGGGCTGTCGGGGCCTTGCGTCAGATGGATGCGGGCCAGCAGGACGCGCCAGGAATCGTTCAGGAAGTCGCGGATGGCGGGCGGCAGGCTTGCGTCGGCAAGGCAGCGGCGCACCGCGTCCTCGGCGGCCTGGCGCGACGCCGAGGTGGGGGCTTCGGTCGCCGCGAAGGTCGGGCGGGTGCTGGCCGGCGATGGCATGGCGGCCAGCGGTTCTGCTTGCGGCTCGGGCTGCCCGTCCCCGGGCCCGCCGTCCGGCAGCATGGGGCCGTCCGGATGGCCGCCATCCGCCATGGCCGGGACCGGGGCGCGCTTGCCGTAGTAATCGAGCAGGTCACGATAGAGCAGGCTGACCCGGCCGGGCAGATGCCGGCACAGGGCGCGCGCCAGCCGGTGCTTGGCCTCGTGCCGCCACAATTGGTCGCGCAGGGCATCGGTGACCGCGGCGCCGATCAGTCTGGGTCCGATGGGGACATCCCTGGGCTTGAGTTCCTCCAGGCCGAGCTGCCCGCGGAACCAGCCGGTCAGGTCATAGAGCGTTTCCCAGCAGGCTGTCTCGATGGCCTCGGTGAGCATGCCCGCGTCCAGGGTGTCCTCCAGGCGGTCATGCTCGACGATCCTCAACTGGCTGGCATCGAAATCGATGACCACCGCGGAGAGGGCATCGGGCCGCTGCCGACAGGCCCGCTCGTAGCGTTGCTCGAAATGCCGCCGGAAATCCGATTCGAGGTGCTGCCGCCGCATCCGGGCCAGTTCCGCGGCGTCCAGGAAGGGTTCCCGTTCATGGGGGCCGCTGGCCTGGGTGGCCTGCCCGAACAGCAGGTCCGCCGCCTGCCGTAGCGACTCTGACAAGGCGGCGGACAGCCGCACGGCCGCGATCTCGCCGCATTCCCGCAGCTGGTCCGAAGGGTCGGACTGCTCCGGCCCTCGGGCGGGGCTGGAGGGGGCGCGATCCGTGTTGTGCTTGCCGTGGTTTCCCAATGTCGTGTCCTCGATGACGACGCTCGCTCGGGACAGCCTCGTCTTCGCGCCATGGAAGACGGAGCGGTCCCACGCGTGGACCTGGGGCAACGCAAGGGGAAGAGACGCAAGGGAGAACGGCGCCGGAACGGACCGTTCGTGCCTGGTAATCCCGCCGTCCTGGGGTGTGGACCCTTTAGACCGGTGACTTTGCGTCCCCACCTTTCGATGGGTTTGCCTTTTTCAGGTCGCGCGTTTACGCGATTCGAAACGGGTATCGGCGCCGGGCGAAAAAACTTTAGGATTTTTTTCGCTCGGCTCGGGCAGCCGCGCACTGGGGACCCTCAAGGCCCGTCAGCGGCACGGATCAGGCAATCGGGCCCAGGTCCCGGCGCACGGCATCCAGCAGGCCAGCGGCGGCGTCCTCCACCATGTCCAGCACCAGGTCGAAGCCTTGCGCGCCGCCGTAGTAGGGGTCGGGCACCTCCTGGCCGGCGTAGGTTGGGCTGAAGGACAGGAACAGCCTGAGCTTGTCACGATGCTCTTGCGGACAGACGCGCTGCAGGTCGGAAAGGTTGTCCAGGTCCATGGCCAGGATGTAGTCGAAGCGGGTGAAGTCCTCGATGTTCACCTGGCGGGCGACCAGGTCGGACAGGTCATAGCCACGCCCGGTGGCGGCCTGCTGGGCGCGCCGGTCGGGCGACTTGCCGACATGGTAGGCATGGGTGCCGGCCGAATCGAGGCGCACGGCATGCTCCAGCCCGGCTTCGCGCAAGCGCTTGCGGAACACCCCCTCGGCGGTGGGCGAACGGCAGATGTTGCCCATGCAGACCATCAGGATGGCGACTTGATCGGTTTGTTTCATGACGTTTCGTGGCGGCAGTTCAGGGCAGCAGCAGATTGAACACCGCGCCGCGCTCGTTGGCCAGCCGCAGTTCGCCTGTCCGGCCCTGGTTGTCGTGCGCTTCGGCGATGAGCCTGGCGAAGGTCAGGCCCAGGCCGGTGCCCTTGGCACTGAACGGCCGGTCTTCGGCCAGGCACGCGAGGATGTGGTCCGGGAAGCCATCCGAATCATCCTTGACCGTCAGGCAGAGCCGGCCGTCCAGCAGACTGGCGCCGATCTCGATCTTCCGGGCGGCGTAGCTGAGGGAGTTGTGCATGGCGGTGATCATGGCCATCTCCACCATATTGCGGTCGAAGAACCACAGCGCCGGCACGTCGTCGTCAATGGAGGCCTCGATCTCGAAGCGTCCGCCGGCCAGGGAAGCGGCGGTCTTGGCCAATTCGCGGACGAAGTCGACCGTGGCGTTGGCGTCCACGTTCAGCACGAAGCGCTGCTGGTCCTTCTTGTACAGCAGCAGGGACTGACTGAGGCGGTCGATGACCCGCTGGCAGAGCAGGCGCGCGGTGTAGAGCTGTTCGGCCTGCTCACTGTCGTCGGTCTGCTTCAGCCCGTCCAGGGTCATGGACAGCAGGGCGAGATTGTTCTTCATCTCGTGCAGCAGGGCGGCGAACAGGTCGGTGGTCTCGAATTTCATCGCCTACTTCCTGTTGATGCCATATTGCGCCTCGAGTTCGCGGATCTTGCTGCGCAGGCCGGGGATGCGGGCGTGATCCGGGGCCAGGTGGGCGGCGTCGTCGATCAGCCGGATGGCCTCGTTGAGCATGTCGTGGTCCATGCCTTGCTGCTCGATGCAGCGCAGCACGATCCAGGCGGCATTCATGGCGATGCGGGGGTTGTAGGGAGCCTCGCGGTTGGCGCTGAGCAGCTTCTCCACCGCGCCGGCCAGATCGCCCTTCTGGGCCAGCATGACGCCCTCGTTGTTGAGCTTGCGCACCGCCGCGGTGGCCTTGGACAGCACCTGGGTGCCCATGTCCTCGCGCCCGGCGTCGGCGTAGATCTTGCGCGCCTTGGCCAGCAGCACCTCGCTGTCGTGGGCGTTCTTGGCCACCTCGCTGACCACCGCGTCGCAGTCGTCGTGGCGGCCGTTCAGCATGCAGCTCTCGGCCAGGTCCATCATCAGGCGGTCCTCGCCGCGCACGCCGCTTCTGTGCAGGCGGGTCGCCTCGTCCAAGGCCTGCTTGGCGGCCTCCGCCCGTCCGGCCTTGGTGTGCACGATGCTCTCCATGATAGCGGCGGCCAGCTTGCCTTCCTCGCTCTCGCGCATCACCGCCTTGGCGCCCCGGAGTGTGTCGGCGGCGCCGGAGATGTTGCCCTGGTCCACCTGCACGCGGCACAGGTTGGCGTAGTCCTTGGCGGTCACGAACACCGAGTGGCGCCCCTTCTCCAGGGCGGTCGAGAAGGCCTTCTTGGCGGTGTCCAGGTCGCCGTTGCGATAGGCGATGTCGCCCAGCTTCTGCTGCCGGGTGACGGTCTTGGCGGAGATGGTGGCGCCCTGCTGCAGGGCGGCCTGGGCGCCGTGGGTGTCCTTCTTGGCCAGGCGCACGTCGGCCAGCAGGTCGTAGGCCGCCACCAGTTCGGGGTTGTTGTCGATGATGTCCGAGAGGAGTTCCTCCGCCTCCTCTTCCTTGTCCTGGGAGTGCAGGGCCTTGGCCAGGCCGAGGCGGGCCCAGGGCACGGCGCGCATCTCGATGATGCGCTTGTAGAGGCCCTCGGCCTCCTCGAACTTGCCCATGGCGTTGAGCAGCTCGCCCTTGAAGCGCAGCGCGTCGACCACGTATTTGGGGTTTTCCTGCATCAGCCTGTCGCAGGCCGCCATGGCCTCTTCCAGCTCGCGGTTGGCGAACAGGCGGTAGACCTCGGCGAAGGCCCGCTTGCGCAGCAGGATCACCTCCAGCCGGCTGCGCAGGACCTCGGCGCTGAATGGCTTGATAAGGTAATCGTCCGGCGCCAGCTCGGCGGTGGATACCACCTTCTCGTAGAGCGACTCGGCGGTGACCATGACGAAGGCGCTCTCCAGGCTCATCAGCTGGCGGTAGCGCAGTTCCTCCAGCAGCTGCTGCCCGTCGCGCCCGTCGCCCAGGTTGTAGTCGCAGATGATGATGTCGTAGCTGCTGTTCTTGACCCGGTGTATGGCCTCCGACGCCGAGGTGGCCAGGTCGATGCGGGACAGCCCGAAGTTGGCGAGCGTGTTCTTGAAGGCGCTGCGCATGCCCGGATAGTCATCCACGACCAGGGCGCGCATCGCCTCGTAGTTCAGATGCGACTCGGACGCGCCGGTGGCGAGGAACTGTTTCAGTGCCATGGATGCAAGTCGTTTCTATGGTTTTTTCCCAATGGCGATTAACGGCGCCATTGGGATGGAACTTGAGTCCACGGCGCCCCGGAAGTCAGCGCGGCGGCGCGTTGCGGTGAGCGAAACCGATGCGGCTCAGGGTGTCCGGTAGGCGAAGCCGTTCAGGGTCATCATGCCCTCGGCGTTGGTAATGCCGCCGCCCGGGCCCAGCCTGACCGCCAGGGCGCTGGCGCCGGTGCGGGAGGACATGTCGCCGGAACCGCTGATGCCCTCGAATTTGCCCTTGCCGCCGGTGAGGTCCAGTCGGCCCGCGCAGGCGCCGATCTGGCCACGGCAGGAATAGGTGGCATAGATCACCGCCCCGACATCCTTGGGGTAGATGGCGCAGCGTCCCTCGCCGCGAGTCTCGCCGCTGGCCGTGTCGATCTCGTAAAGCATGGGACAGATCATGAAAGCGGCGTCCAGGGCGGCCTGGCCGCTCTCGGCGTACAGGGTCCCCTCGATCTCGCCGACGAACATGAGGGTGTCCGGACCCGCGTCATAGACCTTGCCGTGCGCCTCCCAGGGGAAGAGCAGGTTGCCCTTGAACTCGTCGGCCGCGGCGAGGCCGCCGCAGCAAAGCAGCGTTGCGAGGAGCATGATCTTCATGCTTGCCGGCGGTGTGGTGCGATGCGGGTGCTTGTTCATGCCTGCGACTCCTTCCCGAAAGACTCGATCGGTGGTCTTCAATACTGCCTGGTGATGGGCGCCCGGCCCGAGGCGCGGTTCATCGTCTGGGCGAATTTCTGCGCGCAAGGGGGCGGCTTCAGGGTCAGCATGTGGCCCTGCCTGACGAGGTCCTCCGCCAGGATGGACTGGCAGTAGAGCCCCTGGTTGGCCTGCTGGTCGACGCTGATCATGAAATTGTCCAGCGACAGACCGGCGGTCAGGCCGCGGTTGCTCGAGTAGGTCACCAGTTGCGCCGCCACGCCCTGGGCCTCGACCGGCTGCCGTGGCGCGCCGCCGGCGAGCAGACGGAGCAGGGCTTCGTGGCTCCTGGCGACGATCATCGTGTCGATGGTCTGCATGCTGAAATGGGGGCCCACGCTCGCCACGCGGGCGGATACCACGATGGGATGGCTCCAGTGCCCGTCCGGCTCCCTGACGCTCAGCACGCCCTTGCCTTGCGCGGCGGTGAGGAAGAAGCCCACCTTGGCGACGTTGGGAAAGACCAGCACGGCATAGGCATCCGCGGCCGCGGCCTTGAGCTTGGCGTGTTCGTCGCCGGGGCCCATGAAGATCCTGCTCAACGCGGCCTCGGCATCTGCCAGCTGTTTCTCCAGGGCGGGTTCGGGCTGGCACAGCGATTGCGCCGACTCGCTAGGCGCGCTGGCGTCCGCTTCGGCCTGCCCAGCCGCCAGCGCGAGGACCGGGGAGCACAACAGGCCGATCAGCGCGTAACGCAGGGCAGGTTGTTTGAAGGTGCGGGTCATGGCTTGGTCTCCTGTTGCCTTGCCTATTTCTATAGCCCAGATTGCCGGTCTCCGCTGGGCATGACAGCGTGCTCCGGACTGCCGCGTGCCAGGCTGGGACTGGTGCCCCCTCCCGTGACACAGCCAGGCCCGCTGTTCGCTTGAGGACGACGGGCGTCAGCGGGCCGCGGAGCGGTCGGGCGATGCCGGCCGTGGCGGATGCATGCCACGATCGAGCGTCTCCACCCAGCCGCCGCCCATCGCCTTGTAGACGTTGACCAGGGCGGTGAAGGCATCGCCGCGCGTCTGGGTGTACTGCAGCTCGACGTTGAACAGGCCGCGCTCGGCGTCCAGCACCTCCAGATAGCTGGTGTAGCCGTTCTCGTAGCGCAGCCGCGCCAGACGGGCGTAATCGCGCAGCGCGGCCACCTGGCGGGCCTGGGTTTCGGCGCGCTCGCGCGCCTTGCGCTGCTCCACCAGGGCGTCGTCCACCTCGCGGAAGGCAGTCCGGATGCTCTGCTGGTAGGCGGCCAGCAGTTGCCGCTGGCGGGCCTCGGCCTGCTCCACCTGGCCTTCCACGGCGCCGAAGGTGAACAGGGGACCGGCCAGTCCCCCGGCGAAGCTCCAGGTCCGCGCCGGGCCGGAGAACAGCTTGCCGAGTTCCTCGCTGGCGACGCCCAGCAGGCCGGTGAGGGAGATGGTCGGGTAGTAGAGCGCACGCGCGGCGCCGATCCGGGCATTGGCCGCGACCAGGTCCTGCTCGGCCTGGCGGATGTCGGGCCGGCGCTCCAGCAGGTCCGAGGGCAGGCCGGCGGGCACGGCGACATAGGCCAGCTCGTCGATCGTCCTGCCGCGCCGGATGGGGCCCGGCGACCGGCCGAGGAGGTAGGACAGGGCGTGCTCGGCCTGGGCGACGGCCTGCTCCAGGGCGATGACCTGGGCATTCGCGGCCTCGTGCTCGGAACGCACCTGGGACACCTCGAGCAGGGAGACGACGCCGCCCTGGTGCTGAAGCTCGAACAGGCGCAGCGCCGCCTCGCGCGACCGGGCCGTCTGGCGGGCGATCTCCAGCTGCCGGTCGAGGTCGCGCAGGGCGATGTAGCCGTTCGCCACCGACGCGACCAGGGACAGGATCACCCCCCGCCGGCCTTCCTCGCTCGCCAGCAGGTCGGCGCGCGCCGCCTCGTCCAGCCTTCTCAACCGGCCCCACAGGTCGATCTCCCAGGACGCGTTGAGCACGGCCGTGTCGGTGGTCTGCGGGTTGGCGATCCCGGACGGGACAGGCGTGGCCAGGCGCTCGCTGCCGCGATCGCGCGATACCCCGCCCTGATAGCCGATCTGTGGGTAGAGGCCCGAGCGGGCGACGGCAAGCCGCCCGGCGTATTCGTCCACGCGCGCGGCGGCGATGCGCAGGTCGAGGTTGCCGGCCAGGGCCTCGGCGATCAGGTCGTCCAGGGCCGGATCCCCGAACTGCTCCCACCAGCGCGTGTTGGCCAGGTCGGCCGCCTCGGCCTCGGCGTAGCGGAAGGCCGCCGGGTTGTCCAGCTTGGGGCGCTGGTAATCCGGCCCGAGGGGCGCGCAGCCCGCGGCCAGCAGCAACAGGATGATCGGCAGGACGCGCATGTCGGTGACCCCATCGCGCATCGCGCGGCCCGCGACGCATGAACAGGCAGCCACTGCAGGAGGCCCGCTGGCGGGCCGAGAGGGTCTACCAGCGGCGGGGGGCTGTTTCATTTCAGTCTCCCTCCCGGGACGGGGCCGCCTTGCGTCCCAGGCGCTCGCTCAGCCGGCCGAGCAGGACGTAGAACAGGGGGATGAAGAAGATGGCGATCAGGGTCGCCCCCAGCATGCCGCCGATCACGCCGGTGCCGATGGAATGCCGGCTGTTGGCGGAGGCCCCGGTGGCGATGGCCAGCGGCACGACGCCCAGGATGAAGGCGAACGAGGTCATGACGATGGGGCGCAGGCGCAGGCGGGCCGCCTCCACGGCGGACTCCAGCAGCGAGAGGCCCTCGGCGCGCTTCATCACGGCGAACTCGAAGATCAGGATGGCGTTCTTGGCGGCCAGGCCGATCAGGGTGATCAGGCCGATCTGGAAGTAGACGTC
>JALOTG010000173.1 GCA_025458005.1 Thiobacillaceae bacterium | reverse complement strand
GCCGAAAGTCTGGGCGAGGCGGCGGGCGGGGCGCTGCGCGCCGACCTGGAAAGCGGCGCCGCCGTCGACCTCCACGCCGCCGACCAGCTGCTGGTCTACACCGCCTTGGCCGGGGGCGAGTCTCGTTTCACCGTGCGGGAGCTGAGCTCCCACGCCCGCACCGCCATGTGGCTGATCGAGCGCTTCCTGCCGGCGCGCTTCGCGGTCGTTGCGGCGGGGGACCTGCAGAGGATCGAGGTCCATCCCGACGGGCGGGAGGCCTGACCCCTCGTGGTGTGCCCGCGCGAACTTCAGATCGGGTCCCGGACAGCCGATATGCGTCTGTGCACTCTGAACCTCTTTCCGGAAAGTGTCTGAATTGCCTGACGCGGATGTCTCTCGCCAGCTGAGCTGGATGGATCACCGCCTCGGCCGTCCGGCCGTCTGGCTGGCCGTGGCGGTGGGCTATTGGCTGCTGGGCATGGTGGGCCTGCACTGGGCCCAGATCCAGGAGAACACCTCGGTGATCTGGCCCGCCAGCGGCCTCGCCCTGGCCGCCGCCTTCCTGTTCGGCCCGCGCGTCTGGCCGGGCATCTTCCTCGGGGCGGCGGCGGTGGTGCTGACCACCTCGGCGCCGTCCGCCGCCATCCTGGCCATCGCCCTGGGCAACACCCTGGAACCCCTGGCCGGCCTGTGGCTCTACCGCCGCCTGGCGGGTTCCGGCGATCCCCTGGGCGGCCCGGACCGGACGCTGCGCTTCATGGCGGCGGGGGGCCTCGCCGGCCCGCTGCTGAGCGCCGGCTTCGGCGCGCTGGCCCTGGGGGCCCTCGCTGGCGTGCCCCTCGCGGAACTGCCCTGGATCGCCCTGACCTGGTGGATGGGCAACGTGGCGGGAGTGCTGCTGGTGGCCCCCGCCCTGCTGTCCGGCATGGCGCCCCGCCACGCGAACATGGCGCCGCGCAGCGCGGTGGAATGGCTCGGCCTGATGCTGGCCACCACCCTGGTCGCCGGCCTGGCCTTCGGCTGGGTTGGCATGCCGGCCGAGGCCCGCTATCCCCTCGCCTATCTGCCCTTCCCGGTGGTCGTCTGGGCGGCCCTGCGCTTCGGCCAGCGCGGCGGCACGGCGGCCATGCTGCTGGTGGCGGCGGTCGCCGTGCTGTCCACCACCCTGGGCCTGGGCCCCTTCGTCCGGCCGGCCTATCTGGAGACCTACTGGCTGCTGGTGATCTACGTCATCGTCGGCGCCGCCACCATGCTGCTGGTCACCGCGGTGATCCGCGAACGCGCCGAGCAGCGCCTGGCCCTGGCCCGCGCTCGGGATGAGCTGGAGGATCGGGTGGCGGAACGCACCCAGGCGCTGCAGGCGGCCAACGCGGCCCTGGAGGCGAGCGAGAGCCACCTGCGCCTGGTGGTGACCGAGGCCCCCCTGGTGCTGTGGAGCACGGACGCGGCGGGGCGCTTCACCTTCATCCAGGGCCGGGGCCTGGCGGCCCTGGGCCTGCGGCCGGATGAACTCCTGGGGCGCAGCGTGGCCGATGCCTTTCCGGCCAGCCCGGAGCTGGCCGCCCAGTGCGTCCGGGCCCTGGGCGGCGAGACCGTGCAGACCAGCGCGACGATCGGCGCGCGGCGCCACGAGCTGCACGCCGTCCCCCTGCGTCGGGCGGACGGGCGGGCGCAGGGCGTCATCGGCGTATGCCTGGACATCACCGAGCGCGCCCAGGCCGAGGAGAAGCTGAGGCTGGACGCCACCGTGTTCGCCAACACCACGGAAGGGGTGATGATCACCGATGCCCACGGGGCCATACTCGCCGTCAACGCCGCCTTCACCGAGATCACCGGCTACGCGGAGAGCGAGGCCCTCGGTCGCAACCCGCGCATGCTCCGGTCCGAGCGGCACGGCACGGCCTTCTATCGCGAGTTGTGGCGGACCATCCTGGAGCAGGGCCGCTGGCAGGGCGAGGTCTGGAACCGGCGCAAGTCCGGCGAGATCTACCCCGAGTGGCTCAGCATCAGCGCGGTGCGCGACGAGACTGGCGAACTGAGCCATTTCGTCGGCGTCTTCTCCGACATCAGCAGCATCAAGTTCTCCCAGCGCCAGCTCGACTTCCTGGCCTATCACGACCCTCTCACCGGCCTGCCCAACCGGCTGCTGTTCAACGAGCGGCTGGGCCACGCCATCCAGCGCGCGGAGCGGGAGCGGCGGCAGCTGGCGGTGCTGTTCCTGGACCTGGACCACTTCAAGCATGTCAACGACAGCCTGGGCCATCCGGTGGGGGACCAGCTGCTCGTCGAGGTCGCCCGGCGCCTGGGCGCCTCCGTGCGCGGCGAGGACACGGTGGCCCGCCTGGGCGGCGACGAGTTCGTGGTGCTGGTGGAGGACATCCAGGACGCCGCGGACGCCGCCGTGGTGGCCAGCAAGCTGCTGGACGCCTGCCGGCGTCCGGTGAGCCTGACCGGTCGCGACCTGTACGTGGCCGGCAGCGTGGGCATCAGCCTCTATCCGCGCGACGGCCGGGATGCCGAGCATCTGGTCAAGAACGCCGACGCGGCCCTCTACCTGGCCAAGCAGGAGGGCCGCGACGCCTTCCGCTTCTATACCGCCGAGCTGACCCAGCGCGCCCTGGAGCGGGTGGAGCTGGAGGCCGAGCTGCGCGTCGCCCTGGCCGAGGTGCAGTTCGAGCTGCGCTACCAGCCCCAGGTCTGCCTCGTCACCGGTCAGGTGCTCGCCGTGGAGGCGCTGTTGCGCTGGCGTCACCCCCGGCGTGGGTTGCTGGCGCCGGCGGCCTTCCTGGGCGTGGCGGAGGAGAGCGGGCTGATCCTGCCGATCGGCGCCTGGGCGCTGCGCGCCGCCTGCCGGCAGATGGCGGACTGGTTGGCCGAGGGCCTGGCCCTGGAACAGATCGCGGTGAACCTGTCGAGCCTGCAGATCGAGCGGGAGGGATTGGAGGACGCGGTGCGCGTGGCCCTGGCCGATGCCGGACTGAGCCCCTATTTCCTCGAACTGGAAATCACCGAGGGGGCCCTGGCGCTGGACCGCGCCGAGGCGCAATTGCGGGCGCTCAAGGAACTGGGGCTGCGCGTCTCGGTGGACGACTTCGGCACCGGGTTTTCCTCCCTCAGCTACCTCAGGCACCTGCCCCTGGACGGGCTCAAGATCGATCGGGCCTTCGTCGGCCAATGCGACCATAACCCGGACAATGCCGCCATCATCGCGTCGGTCGTCGCCCTGGGTCGGGGCCTGCGCCTCACCGTGGTGGCGGAGGGCGTGGAGACCGAGGCGGAACTGGACTGCCTGCGGCGCCTGGGCTGCGACGTGGCGCAGGGCTACCTCACCGGACCGCCGCTGGCGGCGACGGAGGTGGCGCGGTTGCTCGTCCGCAACCACTGATCCGGGCGGGTTCCCTCAGGCGCGCTGGCGGCTGGCGCCGCCCGCAACGCCGCCGGCGATCAGGTGCGCCGTGCGCAGCGGCTCGGGCAGCTTGCCGTGGAGCTGCCAGGCGGTGACCAGAGCCGCCGCCGCGCCCGGATCGAGGCCGGCGCGCTGCACCCAGATGCCGCCGACCGGCTCCATCGGACCGGCCGCCTCGATCAGCCGCCACTTGCGCGCCCCGCCCGGCACCTGGGCGAGCAGGGCGCGGCGGATGGCGTCCAGGTCCGGGGTGCGGCGCGCCGCCACCAGCACCGGCAGCCCGGTGGCGGCGTTGAGGCGGTGGATGTCCACCACGTTGAAGCCGGCGAAGGCGATGCCTTGCAGCAGGATCACCCGCAGCTGGGGCAGGAAGCGGGAGGCGGCGAGGCAGGCGATCAGCCGGTCGGTGGCGTTGGCCCCGTCGCGGCGCACCCGGGTCAAGAGCACGCCGTCCAGCCTTGCCCCGGCGTGCGCCGCGCCGACCACCGGCACGTCGCCGCGGTGGGCGCGGGCGAAGGGGGCGTCGTCGAAGCCGACGGCGTGGGAGTATCGTTGCACCATGCCCGTGGATCGCCAGGAGATGCCTCCGACTCTACCCGCCCATGCCTGGGACGTCACCCCGAAGGAGGCGGTGGCCCTCCAGCAGGCCCTGCGCGGGCGCGTCGAGACCGTCGACCGGCTGCCGGCGATCCGCCGCGTGGCGGGGGTGGACGTGGGCTTCGAGGACGGCGGGCGGGTCACCCGCGCGGCGGTGGCGGTGCTCGCCTTCCCGGACCTGGCGCCGGTCGATGAGGCCGTGGCGCGCCTGGCCACCCGCTTCCCCTACGTGCCGGGGCTGCTCTCCTTCCGCGAGCTGCCGGCGGTGCTGGCGGCGCTGGAGGGCCTGCGGGCGCGGCCGGACGTCTTTCTCTGCGACGGCCAGGGCCTGGCCCACCCGCGCCGCTTCGGCATCGCCTGCCATCTGGGGGTGCTCACCGACACGCCCAGCATCGGCGTGGCCAAGACCCGGCTCACCGGCAGCCACGCCGAGCCGCCGGCGGAGAGGGGCGGCTGGACGCCGCTCACGGACGGCGGGGAGGTGATCGGCGCGGTGCTGCGCAGCCGTGGCGGGGTGAAGCCGCTGTACGTCTCCGTCGGCCACCGGGTCTGCCTGGAGACGGCGGTCCGTCTCGTGCTGGCCTGCACGACGCGCTACCGCCTGCCGGAGACCACGCGCCGGGCGCACCGGCTCGCCTCCGGCTGAGGCCCCGTGGCCGGGCGAAGCCGCGCCGACGGCCTACAATGCGGAGTGTCCCCACCCCGAGCGGGAGCGCCATGACGACCCACGTCACCATCGACGGCAACGAGGCGGCCGCGCGCGTCGCCTACCTGACCGGCGAGGTCATCGCCATCTACCCCATCACGCCGGCCTCGCCGATGGGCGAGCTGGCCGACGAGTGGGCCGCCCAGGGACGCGCGAACCTGTGGGGCGCGGTGCCGCGCATCATCGAGATGCAGAGCGAGGCAGGCGCCGCCGGCGCCCTGCACGGGGCGCTTTCCGGCGGCGCGCTGGCGACCAGCTTCACCGCCAGCCAGGGGCTGCTGCTGATGATCCCGGACATGTACAAGATCGCCGGCGAGCTCACCCCCTTCGTCCTGCACGTGGCGGCGCGCGCCATCGCCACCCATGCCCTGTCCATCTTCGGCGACCACGGCGACGTGATGGCCTGCCGCGCCACCGGCTTCGCCCTGCTCGCCGCCGGCTCGGTGCAGGAGGCCCAGGACCTGGCCCTGATCGCCCAGGCCGCCAGCCTGGAGGGACGCATCCCGGTGCTGCACTTCTTCGACGGCTTCCGCACCTCGCACGAGGTGGCCAAGATCGCGACGCTGGACGAGGCGGTTGCGCGATCGATGATCGACCCGGCCTGGGTGGCGGCGCACCGCGCCCGCGCCCTGAGTCCGGAGCATCCGGTGCTGCGCGGCTCGTCGCAGAACCCGGACGTCTTCTTCCAGTCGCGCGAGGCGGCCAACCCCTGGTACGACGCCTTCCCCGCCATCGTGCAGGGGACGATGGACCGCTTCGCGCGGCTTACCGGGCGGACCTACCGGCCGTTCGACTACGCCGGCGCGCCGGACGCCGAGCGGGTGGTCGTGCTGATGGGCTCCGGGGCGGAGACGGCGCGGGAAACGGTGGAGCACCTGGCGGCGCGGGGGGACAGGGTCGGCTTGGTCCAGGTCCGCCTCTACCGCCCCTTTGCCGCCCAGGCGCTGCTCGCCGCGCTGCCGCCGAGCGCGCGGGCGGTGGCCGTGCTGGACCGCTGCAAGGAGCCCGGCGCCGACGGCGAGCCGCTCTACAAGGACGTCCTGACGGCCCTCGCCCAGGCCGCCGCCGACGGCGCGCGGGCGATGCCGCGGGTGATCGGCGGGCGTTATGGGCTGGCCTCCAAGGAGTTCACGCCGGGCATGGTCAAGGCGGTGTTCGACGAGCTGGCGCGCGACCGGCCGAGGAGGCAGTTCACCGTCGGCATCCACGACGACGTCACCCACCTCTCCCTGCCCTGGGACGAGGGCTTCCGCACGGCGGCGGACGAGGCCTGCCAGGCGGCGGTGTTCTGGGGCCTGGGCTCGGACGGCACGGTGTCGGCGAACAAGAACTCGATCAAGATCATCGGCGAGGCCACCGACCTCTTTGCCCAGGGCTACTTCGTCTACGACTCGAAGAAGTCCGGCGCGGTCACCGTCTCCCACCTGCGTTTCGGACCGCGCCCGATCCGCTCCGCCTACCTGGTGGCGCCGGGCGCGGCGCGCTTCGTGGCCTGCCACCAGGCGGTGTTCCTGGAACGCTACGACATGCTGGCGCACGCGGCGCCCGGCGGGGTTTTCCTGCTCAACACGCCGGCGGCGCCGGAAGCGGTCTGGGCCAGCCTGCCGACGGTCGTGCAGGGGCGGATCCTCGACCTGGGGCTCGCGCTGCACGTCATCGACGCCTACCGGGTGGCCGAGGCGGCGGGCATGGGGCGGCGCATCAACACCATCATGCAGACCTGCTTCTTCGCCCTCTCCGGCATCCTGCCGAGGGAAGCGGCCATCGCGGCGATCAAGGCGGCGGTGCAGAAGACCTACGGCAGGAAGAGCAAACGGCTGGCGGAGCTGAACTTCCAGGCCATCGACATGACCCTGGAGAACCTGCATGAAGTCGTCATTCCGGCGCAAGCCGGAATCCAGAACCAGGTGGCCCGGACCCCGGCTGCCGCCTCGCTGACCGATG
>JALOTG010000172.1 GCA_025458005.1 Thiobacillaceae bacterium | reverse complement strand
GCCGGGAATTGCCGCCTTTTGCCCGGAAATCAGGCAAATTGGACTCCATTTGCTCAAACTTTGAGCAGCTCGGGTCCTGCATGCGCCAGATCGTGATCGAATGGGCATTTGTTAAGCGCTTCCTAAAGCCATTCAAGACTTTACTTTCCGTAGTATTAGCAAGTAAGGCCTCATTCCACTCCATGGCAATCCGCGCCCCGTGTACCCCCGGACACCCGTGGATCTCGGCTTGCATGTCGCCCGGGCGGTCAGGTCAGCAGGGACTGCAGGATGGCCGTGACCTGTTTCCAGTCGATGCCGCGCTTGCCGATGTCGGCCAGCAGCGGGATCAGCAGCAGCAGGTTGTTCACCCGGAATCTGCGCCAGGTGGGCAGGTCCACCGGCCAGGTGGGCATGTTCTCGTAGGCCCAGTAGCGCGTCTTGAGGGCCTCGATGTCGACCGCCTGCCCGCCCCCGTCCACGGCTGCGGGGGCGTTCATCCGCTCATGGAGCAGCGCGTGGATCTGGGCGCTGAGCTGATCGGCCAGTTCCAGCAAGGCTTCCTTCCGGGCCCGCATGATGCGGTGAAAGGACCAGATCGGCAGCAGGAAGGCGAGCACCTCCACGGCCAGGGCCAGCGGGAACAGCCCCAGATAGGCGTGCTGCCAATGCGAGTAGTCCCGCGGCCAGATCGGGAACAGGAACCACCAGACGCCCAGGAAGAAGGCCGGCAGCGAGACGATCATGGCCTGGTGGAAGTAGTAGTCGCCCACCGGCTTGAAGCCCCCCACGCCGTCCACGTGCAGCGGGTCGACGTCGATGCTGACGCCCTTGCCCTCGTGGCGGCGCAGGGCATGGCCGAGGCGGCCATAGCCGATCATGCGGCCGAGATAATTGCCGCAGATGTACGCGCCGACGCACTCGGCCAGCCCCAGCAGCAGCCGGTCCCAGCGGAAGGCCTGGACCAGGGCGGACGCGAAGGCCAGCGCCATGGCCAGGGCGCAGATGACGCCCATGGCCCGCGCCCAGCGGTCGCCCTCGCGCTGGAAGCGGCTCAGGAAACGCGCCTCGCCCCCCTCCGCGAAGTTCAGCACGTGGCGGCGCCGCAGGCGTTCCAGGGTGAGCGTCAGGCGGCCGGGCAACTGTTCCACCAGCCTCAGGCCCAGGATGAAGAGCAGCACGCCGCTGAACAGCAGCAGATCCCACTGGGTGTACTCGTCGCCGTACAGGTAGTACTGGTGGACGGGATAGAGCAGCAGGAAGCCCCACAGGAAACGGACCGTATGGCGCATGCAGCGCGGGCCGCAGAGGGGCGGCGCGCGGGTGAGGGTGGCGAGTAGTGGGTTCACGGCAGCCTCCCGAAGCCGGACCTGTCGTCCTGATTCATCCTAGTGCAGCGCTCCGGAAATTCAGGCGGATTCGGTCAGGCTGATGCAGGCCGGGCCTCCACCCGCCCCGGCGCGGCGGTTGCGGCGCGGGCGGCTATCCTGAAAAAGGAGGTCGGGCCTTTCGCCCCGTCCACCCCAATCGAGCCATTCATGCATCTGCCCGAGCTCAACATCCGTCTGCCCGACTGGCTGCCGGCCTGGCTGGAGCGTCACGCCACGCGCTTCCCCAGGCCGGAGGCGCGCATGGCCCTGGTCATCGGCCTGGCGCGGGAGAACGTCGCGCGCGGCGGCGGCCCGTTCGCGGCGGCCATCTTCGACCGGCGGGGCGAACTGCTCATGCCGGCGGTCAACCAGGTGGTGCCCGGCCACTGTTCCCTGCTGCACGCCGAGATGCTGGCCATCGCCCTGGCGCAGCAGCGGCTCGGCAACTACGACCTGGGGACCCACGCCGAGGCGCGGCTGGAACTGGTCGCCTCCACCGAGCCCTGCGCCATGTGCCTGGGCGCCGTGGTCTGGTCGGGCGTCGGCCGCCTGGTCTGCGGCGCGCGCGGCGAGGATGCCGAGGCGATCGGCTTCGACGAGGGTCCCAAGCCGGCGGACTGGGTCGAGGCCCTCGGCGCGCGCGGCATCGAGGTCACGCGCGACGTGCTGGGCGAGGAGGCCGCCGCCGTGCTGCGCCTCTACGCCGGCCGGGGCGGCACCCTTTACAACCCCGGCGGGCGCCAGCCCATCCCGCCGAAGCGGTAGACTCCCCTGCCAGACTTCCACCGACCCTCCTCGCCATGCCCGAGTCGCCCTTCGAGAACCTGGAGCCCCGCGCCGTCTGGGCCCACTTCGCCACCCTCTGCGCCATCCCCCGCCCCTCCCGGCACGAGGCGGCGCTGCGCGCCCATCTCGTCGAATGGGCCGCGGCGCTCGGCCTCGAGGCCGAGGTGGACGCGGTCGGCAACCTCGTCCTGCGCAAGCCCGCCAGCCCCGGTTGCGCGGGGCGGCCCGGCGTGGTGCTGCAGGGCCACCTGGACATGGTCTGCCAGAAGAATGCCGGCACCCTGCACGACTTCCACGCCGACCCGCTCCGTCCGACGCTTCGGGACGGCTGGCTGATCGCCGAGAACACCACCCTGGGCGCCGACAACGGCATCGGCGTCGCCCTGGCCCTGGCCGCCCTGGAGGACGACGCCCTCGTCCACCCGCCGCTGGAGGTGCTGCTCACGGTCAACGAGGAAGCCGGCATGGACGGCGCCCGCGGCCTGGCGGCCGACAGCCTCGCCGGGCAGTGCCTGATCAACCTGGACACCGAGGAGTGGGGCCACTTCTATCTCGGCTGCGCCGGCGGCCTGGACGTGGAGGCCCGGCGCGCCTGCCGCGTCGAGCCGCTGCCCGCCCACCTGCGCGCCTGGCGGCTGGAGGTGAGCGGCCTGCTGGGCGGCCACTCCGGCATCGACATCCACCTCGGGCGCGGCAACGCCATCCGGCTGCTGGTGGAAGGCCTGACGGAGCTGGCCGGGTTGACGGACGCGCGCCTCGTCGCCCTGGAGGGGGGCAGCACGCGCAACGCCATCCCGCGCGAGGCCTGGGCCGTGATCGCCCTGCCGGCCGGCGCGACGGACCGACTGCATGAGGTGGTGGTGCGGAAGTCAGCCGAATGGCGGCAACGCTTCGCCGGCGTCGACGACGGCGTGAGCATCGCCTGCCAGTCGATCGAGCCGATCGAGCCGGTAGCCCTCGCCCGCGCCGACCAGGCCGCGCTGCTCGCCTTCCTGGGCGACGCCCCGAATGGCGTTCACACGATGAGTCAGGCCTTCCTCGGCGTGGTGGAGACCTCCGACAACCTGGGGGTAATCCGCCTCGAGGAGGGCACCTGCCGCGCCACCTTCCTGGTGCGCTCGCAGCGCGATGGCGAAGCCGTGGCGCTCGGCGAGGCCATCGTCCACCACGCCGCCGCGCATGGGCTGGAGGCCGAGGCGAGCGGGCAATACCCGGGCTGGACGCCGAATCCCGACTCGCCCCTGCTCGCGCTGTGCCAGCGCGCCTACGCGCGGGAGTTCGGCGGAACGGCCCGCCCGCAGGTCATCCACGCCGGCCTGGAATGCGGCCTCCTGGCTGCCAGCCATCCCGGCCTGGACATGATCTCCTTCGGCCCGGACATCCGAGGCGCCCACGCGCCGGGGGAACGGGTGGAGATCGCCTCCGTGGCGCGCTGCTGGACCCTGCTCAAGGCCGTGCTCGCCGAACTGGCGCGGCCCGAAGGCGGCTGCGTCTGAGGACGGACGTCGGCCGGTTCAGCCGGCGCGCCTGGCCCGGGCGGCGAGGACGACCAGCAGCAGGCCCGGCAGCAGCATCAAGAGCATGCCGGGTTCCGGCACGCTGGGGGTGACGAAGGCGAAGTCGCTGGTCAGGCTGCGCTGGAAATTCAGCACCGAGCCGCCGTTGCCCAGCACGGTCATGTCCATGCCCGCCCCCATGTGCACGCCGATGCGGTCGCCGATACGAGCGTGCAGGGTGCCGCTGAGGGTCTCCTCGAAGTCGCCGCCGTCATTCAGGACGATGGCGTCGCGCTGCCAGAGCACGGAGGTGACGCCGCCGGAGGTCAGGGTCAGGGTGATGGCGTCGTAGCCCGCGCCGCCGTCGAGCGACACGGATTGCGTCATGCCGTTGAAGTTGGCGGGGGCCTGCGACCAATAAACCTTGCCGTGCCAGGTGAAGTCGATGGCGATGGGCATGCCCACAGTCTCGCCGGCCTCGGGCTGGATGAGCAGGTAGACGCCCTCGCTGGTCCCCGACGAACCGATGCCGGTGCCGCTCCGCCAGCCGGCCTGGATGTTGCCTCCGGGATCCTTGCTCCAGCCGGAGATGCCGCCATAGAAGTGGGCCGCCTTCACGTCCCAGACACTGCCCAGGATGTTGTATTCGTAAGAGGAACCGCCGCCCGGATTGGCGATCACGACCGGCGGATCGGGGTCGGGCGGCACCCTGGCATACGACGAGGCACCGACCTGATAGACGTTGTAGTTGGCGTTGTCATCCTGGGCGGTCTGCTCGGCGGTGCTCCGCACGGAGGCGCTGGCCTGGGCATAGGCCCCCGACAGGTCGCGATCGACGACGAGGTCGGCGGCCTGCAGCGGCATGGCGCAGAACAGGGCGAGGGGGGCGATGGCGAGGGGGAGGGCGTGTTTCATGAACTGACTCCTGTCCGTGGTCGGCCACGCCCTCCGACTCAACAGGCAACGCGGATTGTGTCAGGAGCCGGACCAGGGGGCCGCGTTACAAAAGACCTCGATGTCTTTATAGCCGGTCTGCCCCCCGGATGCACCCCGAAAGTCAGCCTCCCAGGGCGTCGCTGACGATTCGCTGCGCCTCGGCGACGATGCGCTGCAGGTGCTCGGCGCTGACGAAGCTCTCGGCGTAGAGCTTGTAGATGTCCTCGGTGCCCGAGGGCCGGGCGGCGAACCAGCCATTGTCGGTGGTGACTTTCAGCCCGCCGATCGAGGCGTTGTTGCCGGGTGCCTTGGTGAGCCGCGCGGTGATGGCATCGCCGGCCAGGCTGGCGGCGGCGACCCGCTCCGGCGTGAGTTGCTTGAAGGCGGCCTTCTGCGCCGGGTTCACCGGGCTGTCGATGCGCACGTAGAAGGGCGCGCCGTACTGGGCGGCCAGGTCCAGGTAGTAGCGGCCGGGGTCCTTGCCGGTGACGGCGGTGATCTCGGCGGCGAGCAATCCCAGGATGATGCCGTCCTTGTCGGTGGTCCACACCGTGCCGTCGCGGCGCAGGAAGCTCGCCCCGGCGCTCTCCTCGCCGCCGAAGCAGAAGCTGCCGTCGAGCAGGCCGGGCGAGAACCACTTGAAGCCCACCGGCACCTCCACCAGCTTGCGTCCGAGGCCATTGACCACCCGGTCGATCAGGGCGGAGCTGACCAGGGTCTTGCCCACCGCCGCCTCGCGCGACCACTGCGGCCGGTGCGTGAGCAGGTAGTGGATGGGTCCTTCAGGTCCACCAGGCCGGCCATGGCGTAGGGGCTGGAGCAGTCCATGCGGATCTTGCCGTCGTGGTCCAGGGTCATGAAGGCGAAGGCCGGGTCGACGCTTTCGTTCACGACGTGGATGTTCAGCCCATAGCGTTCGGCGATCGGCCGCCAGTAAGCCACCGCCGCGCCGCCCATGGGGTCCACGCCAATCCTCAGCCTGGCGTCGCGGATCGCCTGGAAGTCGATGACCTGGTCCAGGTCGGCGATGTAGGGGGCCATGAAATCGTCGGCGTGGCAGTTCGGCACGGCCAGGGCCCGCTCGTAGGGCAGCCGTTTCACCCCCTGGTTGCCTTCCGCCATCAGGGCGTTGGCGCGGTTCTCGATCCAGCCGGTGGCGTCGGTGTCGGCCGGACCGCCGTGCGGCGGGTTGTACTTGATGCCGCCGTCGGCCGGGGGGTTGTGCGACGGGGTGATGACGATGCCGTCGGCGCGCACGTTGGGGTGGACGCGGTTCCAGGCCAGGATGGTGCGCGAGATGACCGGCGTGGGGCTGTAGCCGCCGTCCTTCTGGTAGTGGACCTCGACGCGGTTGGCGGCCAGCACCTCCAGGGCGGTGCGCTGCGCCGGCGCCGACAGGGCATGGGTGTCCATGCCCAGGAACAGCGGGCCGGTGATGCCCTGCTGGCCGCGGTACTCGCACACCGCCTGGGTGATGGCCAGGATGTGCGCCTCGTTGAAGCTGCCGTTCAAGGCGCTGCCGCGGTGGCCGCTGGTGCCGAAGGCGACGCGCCTGGCGGGATCGGCGAGGTCCGGCTGGTCGTGATAGGCCTGGAGAAGAGCGGCCACGTCCGTGAGCGCGTCTTTGGGGGCGGGTTGTCCGGCAAGGGGGTGGGCCATGGTGGGTCTCCGTGTACAGGTGGGCGGTCGATCAGGTGGAATGTTATGCCCGCGTCATGACGTTTGCTAACACGTCGTGGCCGCGCTACCGGGCCCATCGGCGACGTATCAGGCCTGGGGATGGTCGCCGGCCTCCTGCACCAGCACCCAGGGCGCCGTCACCACCGCCCAGAACACGGGCTGGCGCGCGTTCCAGTCCACGGCATCGTCGCTGGTGGCGCGCGCGACGCGGCCCGACGCGAGCCAGGCCTGGACGGCGGCCTGGTCATCGCGGGCGACGCGCGCGGCCACCTCCACCAGGTCCAGGTCCGCCGCCACCCGGATCACCACGCCGCGGGCGAAGTGGCGCTCCAGCTCCTTCCAGGCGAGCCGGCCGGTCTCGGCGTTGAGCCTGGCGCGCAGGGTGTCATCGACGTCGGACATGAGGGTTTCCATGGACTGATCCAGACCCGTATTCTATTCGCCGGGGAAGCGTGCCGCGTCGAGCGCGGCTTTGTGCTTTACTGAAGGCATCCCGCCCAAGCGCGCATCCGTGCCATGTCGACTCGCCTCGTCCTCCTCGTCGCCCTGCTGAACCTCATCGCCGGCTGCGCCGCGCCGCCCAAGGCCCCGCCGCCGGTGGCGCCGCCCCCGACACCGCCGCTGGTCACCCCCAAGCCACCACCCCCGCCGCCGAAGATCGCCCTGGCCCTGGGCGGCGGCGCGGCGCGCGGCTTCGCCCACATCGGCGTGATCAAGGCCCTGGAGGCGCAGGGCATCGTGCCGGACCTGGTGGTGGGCACCAGCGCCGGCTCGGTGGTGGGCGCCCTCTATGCCGGCGGCATGACCGGCTTCCAGCTGCAGCAGCTGGCACTGTCCCTGGACGAGGCGATGGTGTCGGACTGGACCCTGCCCGACCGGGGGGTGCTGAAGGGCGAGGCCCTGCAGGACTTCATCAACCAGAAGGTCGGCAACCGCTCGCTGGACAAGCTGGCCCGGCCGTTCGGGGTGACTGCCACAGACCTGCAGAGCGGCGAGCCGGTGCTCTTCCGTCTGGGCAACACCGGCATGGCGGTGCGCGCCTCCAGCGCGGTGCCCGGCGTCTTCCAGCCGGTCCAGATCAACGGCCGCGACTACGTCGACGGGGGCCTCACCTCGCCGGTGCCGGCCCAGGCCGCGCGCGGCATGGGGGCGGACTTCGTCATCGCCGTCGACATCTCCAACGTCGGCCGACGCGAGAAGCTCAGTGGCACCCTCGACATCCTGCTGCAGACCTTCGCCATCATGGGCCACGCCATCAGTCGCCACGAGCTGGAGGACGCCGACCTGGTGATCCGGCCGCGGACCCTCGCGGTCAGCAGCACCAGCTTCGAGGACCGCCACCTGGCCATCCTGGAGGGGGAGAAGGCCGCCGCCGCCGTGATGCCGGAACTCAAGGCCAGGCTGGCACGGCTCCGGGCCGCGTCCAGATAGCCGCGACCGCGAGCCCGCTCATGCCGGGAACGACGAGCCTGTTCCACCCCAGCGGCGGGCTGCGCTATCACCTGCGCGCCCTGCGCTACCGCGACGGCCTCTGGCGCCCCTACCGGCGCGCCGTGGCGTCCTGGCTGGAGGACTGGCGGCCGCCACCCAAGCATCTGGTGCTGGTCGGCCCCAGCGGCGGATATACCCTGACCGAGGCATTCCTCGCCTGCTTTGCCCGCGTCACCGTCCTGGAGCCCGACCCCCTGGCGCGCGCCGTCCTGCGCCGCCGCTTCACCGGCGTCGTGTTCGACCGGGCGGAACCGCTGCGCGACCCGGCCGATCTGCCACGTCGCTTCCCGGACGCCGCCTTCCTGTTCTGCAACCTGCTCGGCCAGGCCTGGCAGGGCCTACCGGCCAGTCAGTCCGTGCAGCCGGCGGAGGTGGTCAAGGCCCTGGCAGGCCGCGACTGGGCGAGCTACCACGACGTGGTCTCCACTCGGCGACCCGCCGACGCGGAGGGCCCCGTGGAACTGGACCGGCTGCCGACGCTGGAGGCCCTGCTGGGCAGGTTCTGGCGCGGCGGCGCGCTGGAGATCGTCGACCACGGCACCCACGGCCTGTGCCCCGAGTGGCGTCGCGCCTACGTGGTCTGGCCCCTCACGCCGCGGCAGCATCAGCTGGTGGAATGGCTGGCCAGCGGGGCATGCGCGGCCTAACGGGGGTATGCATCTCCGGTTTCCAACCGGCGCGCCAGCCTTTATTCTTGCCCCACCCCCCCCAACAAGACACAAACCCGCTCATGGATTACCCGAACACCCCCAACCCGCTGCGACCGCTGCGCGCCAGCAAGCCCACCGCCGAACTGTTCCGGCTGCCCGAACTGGGCATGGACGGCGACGCCCTGGCCCTGGACATCCGCCGCTATTTCGCCTACTTCCTCGGCCGCGACCGGCACTGCCGCTCCTCCCACTATCCCTACCTGGCCCTGGTGCTGTCCCTGCGCGATCGCCTCATGGAGCGCTGGAAGCGCACGCGCTACGCCTACGAGGAGCAGGACGCCAAGCACGCCTACTACCTGTCCCTGGAGTTTCTGATGGGTCGGGCCCTGAACAACGCCCTGCTCAACCTGGGCCTCGGCGAGACCACCGAGTCGGCCCTGCGCCGCCTCGGCCTGGAGGTGGAGGAACTGATCGACGTCGAGCACGACGCCGGGCTGGGCAACGGCGGCCTCGGCCGGCTGGCCGCCTGCTTCCTGGACAGCTGCGCCACCCTGCAGCTGCCGGTGATGGGCTATGGCATCCGCTACGAATACGGCATGTTCCGCCAGCACGTCGAGAACTGCCGCCAGATGGAGGAACCGGACCACTGGCTGCGCGACGGCAATCCCTGGGAACTGGAGCGCCCCGAGCTCACCCGGCGCATCCAGTACTACGGCCGCACCGAATTCCAGCGCGGCGCGGACGGCCGCTTGCGCGCGCGCTGGGTGGACAGCCACGACGTGCTGGCGGTGCCCTACGACATCCCCATCCCGGGCTACAAGAACGACACCGTCAACGTGCTGCGGCTGTGGAGTTCGGCGGCCACCGACGAGTTCGACCTGGGCGAGTTCAACGCCGGTTCCTACACCGAGTCGGTGGCGGCCAAGAACGCCGCCGAGAACATCACCATGGTGCTCTACCCCAACGACGCCAGCGAGAACGGCAAGGAGCTGCGCCTCAAGCAGCAGTACTTCCTCGCCTCGGCCAGCCTGCAGGACGTGCTGTACCGCTGGGAGCACTATCACGGCCCGGACTACAGCCGATTCGCCGAGAAGAACTGCTTCCAGCTCAACGACACCCACCCGAGCTGCGCGGTGCCCGAGCTGATGCGCCTGCTCATGGACGAGCACGACATGGAATGGGACCAGGCCTGGACGATCACCAGCCGGACCATGGCCTACACCAACCACACCCTGCTGCCGGAGGCCCTGGAGAAGTGGCCGGTGCGCCTGTTCGGCCAGCTGCTGCCGCGCCTGCTGGAGATCATCTACGAGATCAACGCCCGCTTCCTGACCGAGGTGGCGCGCCGCTGGCCGGGCGACAACGACCGCCTGGCGCGCATGTCGCTCATCGAGGAAGGCCCCGACCCGCAGGTGCGCATGGCCTATCTGGCCATCGTCGGCAGCTACTCGGTGAACGGCGTCGCCGAGCTGCACTCGGACCTGCTGCGCCAGGGCCTGTTCCGCGACTTCTTTGAGCTCTGGCCGCACAAGTTCAACAACAAGACCAACGGCGTCACCCAGCGCCGCTGGCTGGCCTCCGCCAACCCCAGCCTGGCGGGGCTGGTCACCGAGACCCTGGGCGACGGCTGGATCACCCGCCTGGACGAGTTGCGCGGCCTGGCCCGGCATGCCGACGACCCCGCCTTCCGGGAGCGCTGGCGGGCGGTGAAGCGCGCCAACAAGGTGCGTCTGGCGGAGATGGTGCGGCGCGACTGCGGCGTCGCCTTCGACCCCGACGCGCTGTTCGACGTGCAGGTCAAGCGCATCCACGAATACAAGCGCCAGCAGCTCAACCTGCTGCACGCCATCCACCTCTACGCGCGGCTGAAGAACGGCGAGGCGGGCGACTGGACGCCGCGCTGCGTGCTGATCGGCGGCAAGGCGGCGCCCGGCTACTTCATGGCCAAGCGCATCATCACCCTGACCTGCAAGGTGGCGGAGATGATCAACGGCGACCCCGAGGTGGGCGACCGGCTCAAGGTGGTGTTCCTGCCCAACTACCGGGTCTCGGCCATGGAGGTGATCGCCCCCGGCACCGACCTCTCGGAGCAGATCTCCACCGCCGGCAAGGAGGCCTCGGGCACCGGCAACATGAAGTTCATGATGAACGGCGCGGTGACCATCGGCACCCTGGACGGGGCCAACATCGAGATCCGCGAGGAGCTGATGAAGCTGACCGGCAACGACGACAACTTCTTCCTGTTCGGCCTCACCGCGGAGGAGGTCGAGGCGGCCCGCCACCACTACGACCCCAATGCCATCATCGAGGCCGACCCGGACCTGAAGCGGGTGATGGCGCTGCTGGAGTCGGGCCACTTCAACCACCTCGAGCCGGGCCTGTTCGACCCCATCATCCACGCCATCCGCAGCCCCCACGACCCGTGGCTGGTGGCGGCCGACTTCCGCGCCTATGTAGACGCCCAGGATCGCGCCGACGCGGCCTACCGCGACGGCGAGCGCTGGACGCGCATGAGCATCCTCAACACCGCCGCGAGCGGCAAGTTCTCCACCGACCGCACCATGCGCGACTACAACGCGGAGATCTGGAGGCTCACCCCGGTGCCGGTCGGGCGCTGATCCGGCCAGCCCGGCCGCGGCTCACTTCGGCGACCGCCGAGCGCCGCGCGGCGGCGATGGCGTCTGCCGCTTGTCCATCCGGCTGGCCACCTTGCCGGGGGCGCGCATCGCGTCCTCGCGCTGTCCCCTGGTGCCGGCCGGCTGCCAGGCCGGCACCAGGTGCTGCTTGCCGTTGCCGATCAGGTCGGCGCGGCCCATGGCCTTGAGGGCCTCGCGCAACAGGGGCCAGTTGTCCGGGTCGTGGTAGCGCAGGAAGGCCTTGTGCAGGCGGCGGGTGCGGCCGGCCCGCACCACTGGCACGGCGCGGCCCCTGCCGCCCAGCACCTTCTTCAGCGGGTTCAGCTCGGTGTGGTACATGGTGGTGGCCAGGGCCATGGGCGTGGGCAGGAAGGTCTGCACCTGGTCGAGGCGGAAGTTGTTGCGCTTCAGCCAGAGGGCGAGCTTCAGCATGTCCTCGTCCGTCGTCCCTGGATGCGCGGCGATGAAGTAGGGGATCAGGTACTGCTCCTTGCCCGCTTCCCGTGAATACTTCTCGAACAGCTGCCGGAAGCGCTCGTAGGCGCCGATGCCCGGCTTCATCATGTGCTGGAGGGGACCCTCTTCCGTGTGTTCCGGGGCGATCTTGAGGTAGCCGCCGACGTGATGGGTGACCAGCTCCTTGACGTATTCCGGCGACTGCACGGCGAGGTCGTAGCGCACGCCGGAGCCGATGAGGACCTTCTTGATGCCGGGCAGGGTGCGCGCCTTGCGGTAGAGCTGGATCAGCGGCCCGTGGTCCGTGCCCATGTTGGGGCAGATGTCCGGGAACACGCAGGACAGGCGCCGGCAGGCGGACTCGATCTTCGGATCCTTGCAGGCCAGGCGATACATGTTGGCGGTCGGTCCGCCCAGGTCGGAGATGATGCCGGTGAAGCCCGGCGTCTTGTCGCGGATCTCCTCGATCTCGCGCAGGATGGAGGCCTCGGAGCGGCTC
>JALOTG010000171.1 GCA_025458005.1 Thiobacillaceae bacterium | reverse complement strand
CCAGACGCTGGCGGCGGCGATCAGCTGCAGGTCGGCCACCAGGCTGGCGGCCAGGTGGATGGCGCCGATCTGGGTGCGCTCGCCGAACTTGAGCACGGTGGCGATCAGGTTGACCACCACGGCGGCGAACAGCTCGTGGACGTGGTGGTGGTCGGGGTTGTCCAGCTCGCCGATGACGAAGCCGAAGTTCAGCGTCATGGCCAGGATGATGACGAAGCCGAAGACGACCTTTTCCAGATTCATGTCCTTCTCCCCTGTTGGCCGAGCATCCGCATCTTAACGCCGCGTGGCGGGGCGGTAGGTGATGCGGTAGATCGCCCCGGCGTGGTCGTCGCTCACCAGCAGGCTGCCGTCGGGCATCGCCAGCACGTCGGCCGGGCGGCCCCAGACCGTTTCGCCGCGCAGCCAGCCGCTGGCGAAGGGCGCGTAGTCCACCACCCGGTTGCCGTCCAGGCGCGCCACCATGACCCGGTAGCCGGCCTTGCGGCTGCGGTTCCAGGAGCCGTGCTCGGCGACGAAGATGGCGTGCCGATAGGCGGCGGGAAACTGCGCTCCGCGCAGGGCCGGCCACCGAACTCCGCATCGGCGAGACGGGCGCCGTGGCAATGGGGGTAGCCGAAGTGCCGGCCGGGGCGGTCCAGGCGGTTGAGCTCGTCGGGCGGGGCATCGTCTCCCATCCAGTCGCGGCCGTTGTCGGTGAACCAGAGCTCGCCGGTGCGCGGGTGCCAGTCGAAGCCCACCGTGTTGCGCACCCCCCGCGCCACCGTCTCGACGCGGCCGCTGGCGGCATCCAGGCGGGTGATCACCGCGTAGCGCTCGGGGTCCGCCGCGCAGATGTTGCAGGGCGCCCCGACCGGCACGTAGAGCCGGCCGTCCGGCCCGAAGGCGATGAATTTCCAGCCGTGGTGGCGCTCGGCGGGGTAGACGGCGTGGACCACCTCGGGCGCCGGCGGACGGTCGAGCCGCGCCTCGATGTCGCGCAGACGCAGGATGCGGCTGACGGCAGAGACGTACAGGTCGCCGTCGCGGAAGGCCACCCCCACCGGCAGTTCCAGTCCGCTGGCCACCACCACCGGCGCGCCGGGCCTGCCGTCGCGCAGCGGCAGGGCGTGCACCTGGCCCGCGGCCATGCTGCCCACGAACAGGGTCCGCTTGCCCAGGGCCATCTGTCGGGCGTTGGGCACCCGGGCGTAGAGCTCGATGGCGAATCCGGGCGGCAGCCGGATCTCGCCCAGGGGCAGGTCGTCCGCGGCCAGGGCGAGGAGGGGCCAGAGGAGCAGGAGCAGCGGCAAGCGCATGGCATGGCCTCCGTTGGATTGGGCAGCGACTGTTCCAGTATAGGGCGTGGCGCGGCTGGGGCGGCCCGCGGCGCGCGCCGGGCCGGATCGGCGCGAGCGGAAACGGTACAATACTGTTTCGCACAAACCCAGGCCCGATGGCCGTCGCACCGAACATGAACGAACAGCTCACCCGGGAAGCCCTCAAATTGTTCCGCATTATCTACGGGTCGGTGCGCAAGCATTCCCAGGCGGTGGAAAAGGCCTGCGGGGTCGGCGGGGCGCAGATCTGGGCGATGGCCGCCTTGGCCGAGACGCCGGGGCTGCGGGTGACGGAGCTGGCCCGTGCCCTGGCCATCCATCCCTCCACCGCCAGCAACCTGCTGGACAAGATGGAAAAGGCCGCTCTGGTGCGCCGCCAACGCGGCAGCGCCGATCAGCGCGTGGTGCAGCTGTTCCTCACCGAGGAGGGGGCCAGGATCCTGGACCGGGCGCCGCGCCCACTGGCCGGCGTGCTGACCCAGGCACTGGAGCAGATGCCGGAAGCGACGCTGAAACGGCTCGGCGAGGACCTGCGCGAGCTGATTGCCCATCTGCACGTCGCCGACGAGAGCGCCGCGGTCAGGCCCCTGTCGGAACTGTGACCGGCGCGTTCCAAAGCGAAAGAGTCCGCCGCGATCGGCGGGCGGTCCGCTTGCGGCGCGAGCGGTTCGGCCCGCGAGCGGGCCTCTTGCCGGCGGCGCGGTTTCATATGTCGCAGGTCGCGGGATGAGCAGTGGAGCCACCGAGATGAGCCTCGGCCTGGTGGTGCTGATCCCCTACCTGGGCGCCGTCCTGGCGGCCTGGGTGGCGCGCTTCGGGCGGCTGCACTCGGCCTGGGTGGCGGCGCTGGTGGCCGGACTGGCCCTGGCCTGGCTACTGCCCCACGCCCCCACGACCTTCGCCGGCGCCACGGTCGTCCAGCGCCTGGCCTGGCTGCCGGCGGTGGGCCTGGACCTCGCCTTCCGGCTGGACGGCCTGGCCCTGCTGTTCGCCCTGCTCATCCTGGGCATCGGCCTGCTGATCATCCTCTACGCCCGCTACTACCTCTCGGAGCGCGACAGCATGGGGCGCTTCTATGCCTACCTGCTGCTGTTCATGGGCGCCATGCTGGGCATCGTGCTGTCCGAGAACCTCATCCAGTTGTTCCTGTTCTGGGAACTCACCAGCCTCGCCTCCTTCCTGCTCATCAGCTACTGGCAGGGCCGCGAGGAGGCGCGCAACGGGGCGCGCATGGCCCTGGCGGTGACCGGGGCGGGCGGGCTGGCGATGCTGGGCGGCTTCCTGCTGCTCGGCGAGATCGCCGGCAGCTACGAGCTGTCCGTCATCCTGGCCTCCGGCGACGCGATCCGCGCCCACCCCCTCTATGTGCCGATGCTGGTGCTGGTGCTGCTGGGGGCGCTCACCAAGTCGGCCCAGTTCCCCTTCCACTTCTGGCTGCCCCACGCCATGGCGGCGCCCACGCCGGTGTCCGCCTACCTGCACTCGGCGACCATGGTGAAGGCGGGGGTGTTCCTGCTGGCGCGGCTGTTTCCGGCCTTGTCCGGCACGCCGGAATGGGCCTGGCTGCTGATCCTCGCGGGCGGCTTCACCCTGCTGCTGGGGGCGTTTTTCGCCCTCTTCAAGCACGACCTGAAGGGCCTGCTGGCCTACTCCACCATCAGCCACCTGGGCCTCATCACCCTGCTCTTCGGCATGGGCACCGGGCTGGCCGCGGTGGCCGGGGTGTTCCACATCATCAATCACGCCATCTTCAAGGCCGGACTGTTCATGGCCGCCGGCATCATCGACCATGAGTGCGGCACCCGCGACATGCGCCGCATCAACGGCCTGTGGAAGTACATGCCGCACACCGCCACCCTGGCCATGGTGGCGGCCGCGTCCATGGCCGGGGTGCCGCTGTTCAACGGCTTCCTGTCCAAGGAGATGTTCTTCGCCGAATCCGTGCACCTGTCGGCGGGCCTCACCCACGGCTGGCTGCTCCTGGTGGCGGTGGTCCTGGCGGGGGTGTTCGCCGTCGCCTATTCCCTGCGCTTCATCCACGACGTGTTCTTCAACGGCGAGCCCGTCGACCTGCCGCGCACCCCCCACGAACCGCCGCGCTGGATGAAGGTGCCGGTGGAGGTGCTGGTGGCCCTCTGCCTGCTGGTGGGCATCCTGCCGGCGGTGACCGTGGAACCCGTCCTGGCGATGGCCGCCGCCTCGGTGCTGCAGGGCCCGGTGCCACCCCACGACCTGGCCCTCTGGCACGGCTTCAACCCGGCCCTGCTGATGAGCATCCTCGCCCTGGCCGGCGGCCTGCTGCTGTATGCCGCCCGCAAGCCGCTGTTCGTCCTGGCCGACCGCTGGCAGGGGCGCCTGGACGCGCGCGCCCTCTACCAGCGCCTGCTGCAGGGTCTGTTCGCCCTGGCCGGCGGGGTCACCCGCGCCCTGGACATCGGCTCGCTGCAGCGCCTGATCGCCCTGTTCGTCGCCAGCGCGGTGCTCCTCGGCGCGGCCGGTTTCCTCGGCGGCGAGGCGCCGCTGACGGGGGGACGGGCGCTGCTGCCGGTGGACGGGGTGAGCCTGCTGGCCACCCTGGGCCTCTTGGCTGCCTCCCTGGGGGCCGTCGCCCTGCACCGCCGGCGCCTCGCCGCCCTGATCCTCACCGGCGCCGTGGGGCTGGTGGTGTCCCTCGTCTTCATCAAGTTCTCCGCCCCGGACCTGGCGCTCACCCAGCTCTCCGTGGAGGTGGTGACGGTGGTGCTGCTGCTCCTGGCGCTCTATTTCCTGCCCCAGCGCACGCCGGCGGAATCGGGCCTGGCGCGGCGCGGCCGGGACGCCCTGCTGGCCCTGGCCGCCGGCGGCGGGGCGGCGGCCCTGGCCTGGGCGGTGCTGACCCGGCCCTACGAGAGCATCGCGCCTTATTTTCTTGCCCAGAGCGTGCCCGAGGGGGGCGGCCGCAACGTGGTGAACGTGATCCTGGTGGACTTCCGCGGCTTCGACACCCTGGGCGAGATCACCGTGCTGGCCCTGGCCGGCCTGGGCATCTACGCCATGCTGGAGCGCCTGCAGCTGCCCGGCCCCGATCGGGACGCCGAGGGGCGGCCGTGGGACTGGGACACGCACCCGGCCATCATGGCCTCCCTGACCCGGCTGCTGCTGCCGCTGGCCCTGCTGACCTCGGTGTTCATCCTGCTGCGCGGCCACAACCTGCCCGGCGGCGGCTTCATCGCCGGCCTGGTCACCGCCGTGGCGCTGATCATGCAGTACCTGGCCAACGGCGCGGCCTGGACCCATGCCCGCCTGCCGCCCAACCTGCACCCGGTGATCGGCTGGGGCCTGGCCGTCGCCACCGGCACGGGGCTGGCGAGCTGGGCCTACGACCATCCCTTCCTCACCTCCACCTTCGGTCACTTCGACTGGCCGCTGGTGGGCGAATTCGAGCTGGCCAGCGCGATGGTCTTCGACCTGGGGGTCTATCTGGTGGTGGTGGGGTCCACCCTGCTGATCCTGATCTACCTGGGGCTCATGCACGGCGCCAGCCACGTGCTCCGGCCGGACGAGGAGGCCCGCTGATGGAGGCCCTGCTCGCCCTGATGATCGGCGTGCTCACCGCCTGCGGGGTGTATCTGGCCCTGCGCGCGCGGGCCTTTCCGGTGGTGTTGGGGCTGACCTACCTGTCCTACGCCGTCAACCTGTTCCTGTTCGCCATGGGACGGCTCAGCATCGGCCGGCCGCCGGTCATCGACGCCGCGGCGGCCGGCTACACCGACCCGGTGCCCCAGGCCCTGGTGCTCACCGCCATCGTCATCAGCTTCGCCATGACCGCCTTCGTCATCATGCTGGCGCTGAAGGCCCGCGCCGAGCTGGGCAACGACCACGTGGACGGGCGCGAATCGTGAGCCACCTGGCCATCGCCCCGGTCCTGCTGCCGCTGCTGGCGGGCATCCTGCTGCTGCTGCTGCGGCACGGGGACATCCGGCTGCGTCGCGCCCTGAGCGTGGCGGCCGTGGTCGCGGAGATCGGCCTGGCCGTGGCCCTGCTGCTGGCGGTGTCGGGCGGCGAGATCCTGGTCTACGCCCTGGGCGACTGGCCGGCGCCCTACGGCATCGTCCTGGTGGCCGACCGCCTGTCGGCCTGGCTGGTGCTGACCACCGCCCTGCTCGCCCTGTTCGCGCTGCTGCATGCCCTGCGCGGCATCGACGTGGCCGGCCGGCATTTCCACGTGCTGTTCCAGCTGCAGCTGTTCGGCCTGGCCGGCGCCTTCCTCACCGGCGACCTGTTCAACCTGTTCGTCTTCTTCGAGGTCCTGCTGCTCGCCTCCTACGGACTCATGCTGCACGGCGGCGGCCGGGCGCGCACCCGGGCCGGACTGCACTACGTGGTGCTCAACCTGGCCGGTTCCACCCTGTTCCTGTTCGCCGTGGGCACCCTCTACGGCGTCACGGGCACCCTGAACATGGCCGACCTGGCCCGGCAGGTGGCTGCCGTCCCGGCCGACAACGTCCCGGTGGTGCGCGCCGCGGGCCTGCTGCTGTTCGGCGTGTTCGCCCTCAAGGCGGCCCTGCTGCCGCTGCACCTGTGGCTGCCGGCCGCCTATGCCCAGGCCAGCGCCCCGGCGGCGGCCCTGTTCGCGATCATGACCAAGGTGGGGGCCTACGCCATCCTGCGCGTCTCCACCCTGATGTTCGGCGCCGGGGCCGGCCCGCTCGCCGATCTGCTCGGCGGCTGGCTGCTGCCCCTGGCCCTGGCTACCCTGGTCGTGGGCATGCTGGGGGCAGTGGCCAGCACCCGCCTGCGCGCCCAGGTGGCCTACCTGGTGGTGGCCTCGGCCGGCTCGCTGCTCACCGCCTTCGGTCTGAACACCGCCGACAGCATCGCCGCCGGGCTCTACTACCTGCCCCATACCACCTTCGCCGCCGCGGCCCTGTTCCTGATTTCGGACGCCATCGCCGGGCGGCGGGGCGAGCTGGCCGACCGGTTCGAACCGGGCCCGGCGCTGCCGGCCCACGCGCTGCTGGGCGGCCTGTTCTTCGTCGCCGCCGTGGCCATGGCGGGGTTGCCGCCGCTGTCGGGCTTCCTGGGCAAGTTCCTCCTGCTGCGTGCCGCCCTGGATCACCCCTGGTGGCCCTGGGTGCTGGGCACGGTGCTGGCCGGCAGCCTGCTGGGCCTGATCGCCTTGGCGCGCAGCGGCAGCCTGCTGTTCTATCGCGCCCGGCCGGCGGAGGGCGCGCCGCCGCCCCGCCAGGCTGGCCTGACCGCCGAGCTGGCCCCGTTCGCCGGTCTGCTGCTGCTGGGGGTGGGGCTCACCGTGGCGGCCGGCCCCCTGTCGGACTACGCCAGAGCCACCGCCGAGCAGATCCTGCAGCCCTACCACTACGTCCACGCCGTGCTGGGCGGGGGGGAGCGTTGATGCGCTTCCTGCCCCATCCCCTGCTCACCCCGCTGCTGGCGGCGATCTGGCTGCTGCTCAACAACAGCCTGTCCCCCGGCCACATCCTGCTCGGCCTGCTGCTGGGCTGGGCCATCCCGCTCTTCACCCTGCGCTTCTGGCCGGAGCGGGTGCGCATCCGCCGGCCGCTGACCCTGCTGCGCTTCACCGGGGTGGTGCTGTGGGACATCGTGGTGGCCAACCTGACCGTGGCCCGGCTCATCCTGGGCCGCCCCGAGCGCCTGCGGCCGGCCTTCGTCGCGGTGCCCCTGGACCTGACCACGGACTTGGCCATCAGCCTGCTGGCCAACACCATCTGCCTCACGCCGGGCACCCTCACGGCCCGCCTGGCGCCCGACCGTAGCCACCTGCTGGTGCACGGGCTGAATGTGCCGGACGCGGCGGAACTGGCGGACAGCATCAAGCGCCGCTACGAGGCGCCCCTCAAGGAGGTCTTCGAGT
>JALOTG010000170.1 GCA_025458005.1 Thiobacillaceae bacterium | reverse complement strand
GTGGCAGTAGTCGTAGACGGTCATGCCGCAGACATACATGCGCGCCTCGCCCGGCAGGATGGGCGCGAAGGTTTCCTTGCGGCGGGTCAGCGAGTTGTGGACGGTCAGCATGACGAGGACGGTTTGGGGTCTGGCCAGGGAATTTCGGATTCTATCGGAATGCGCCTCGACACAGGCCAGGACCGCGCCCGCTCGCGGCCTGGAGGGGCGTCTCGCGGGAGCTAGGCGTCGCCGTCGGCGACGTGGGCGAGGGCGGGAAGGTCGCCGATCACATACCCCTGCCTGGCCAGCCCGATCACGTTCCGGGCCTCCAGCTTCCGGAGGCTGCGGATGAGGGTGCGCTGGGTGATGCCGAGCATCTCCGCGGTTTCCAGCCGGGTCAGCGACTCCTCCAGCAGGCCCAGCGCCTTGCCGCGCCGCACGTGGGTGTCGTGCAGATAGAGCAGATACGAGGCCACCCGTTCCAGGGCGGTCTTCGCCCCCAGGTTGGCGATGTGACGGATATAGGCGTTCAGGTTGCGCGCCATGGCGCGCAGGATCGCCTCGGTGATCTCCCCCTCGAGGCGGCCGACTTCCTTCAGGAAGTCCCGCCGCAGCCGGCACACGGCGGTGTCCAGAATCGCCTCCGCCGTGCTGCCCGCAGCCTCGAGATAGAGGTCCTCGCAGGCGATCAGGTCGCCGGGGATGGCGACGATCCTGTGGATCTGCTGTCGGCCGTCACCGGCCGCCTTGTATACCTTCACCTCGCCGTGCAGCAGGATGTACAGGTAGTCGTTGCGCTCCGATTCCCGATACAGCACCTCGCGCCGTTCATACGCCCGGTATTGCATGCCTGGCTGCATGGCCAGCTTGGCGGCGAGGGTCAACTCCCGGAAATAGTCCGACTCGTCCAGGATGCAGGACAGGCATCTTTCCTGCACCGGCTTGTGACGGCAAGGGCCGGCGCGGTGGATGTCGTGCAAGGTTCGGAGTCGTTCGCGGTGTTGCGGGAGCCCATCTTGTAAAGCGCCGCGTCCTGCCGGACAAGCCCGGCCGCCGCGGCATATCGTCGCACCCGCTCCGACGCGGAGGGGACGCAAGTGTCATTTGTCATTGTCCCGTCCCGCGCGACCGGAAATCCTTCACGCCAGGTGGCGGCGCCCTCGCGGACAGCGCGGGGGAAAGCCCGCCGCATCCCGTTGATTGTCCAGAGTCGAGGAGCACACCCCATGTCGGACACCCCGGAGCCATACACCGAGAGCTTCAGCCGCGCGGAACTGGCGCGGCTGTCGCGTGACGGCCAGCTTAGCAACCACGGCCGGCGCACCTTCCTGAAATGGAGCGCCCTGCTCACCTCGCGGGCCGTCGTCGGCGGCGGCACGCTCAACCTGCTCACCCGCGCGGCGCACGCGGACGACACCTTCGCCAATGTGAAGACCTGGGTCTATTCGGTGTGCGGCTACTGCTCCGTGGGCTGCGGACTGAAGATCGGCGTCGACGCCGCCGGCGCGGCCGTGGCGGTGAAAGGCAACGACCGGCACCCGACCAACGCCGGCCGGGTCTGCGTCAAGGGGCTCTACGAGCACAAGGTCCTCAACGACCGGGACCTGCGCGTCGGCCAGCGCGCCAAATATCCGATGCTGCGCAATGCTTCCGGCGGCTGGGACCTCATCACCTGGGACCAGGCGACCACCCTGCTGGCGGGCCGGATCCGCGACGCGGTCTACGCCCACGGCCCGGATTCCGTCGGCCTCTACAACACCGGCCAGTGGACGCTGGAGGAGTACTACGCCATGGGCAAGCTGGGCAAGGGCGCCATCGGCACCGCCACCATGGACTCCAACACCCGCCTGTGCATGGCCTCGGCGGTGTACGGCTACATGACCACCTTCGGCTGCGACGGCCCGCCGGGCTGCTACGACGACATCGAGAACACCGACTGCTTCTTCCTCATGGGCATGAACCCGGCGGAGATGCACCCGCAGATCTGGCGACGCATCGCCAATGCCCGTCGCGCGGCGCGCGCGCCGAAGCTGATCGTCGTCGACCCGCGCCGCACGCAGACCGCCCGCAGCGCCGACCTGCACCTGCGGCTGCGGCCGGGGACCAACGTCGCCCTGATGAACGGCCTCCTACAGCAGCTGGTTGCCAACCACTGGATCGACGCCGCCTACATCGCCGCCCACACGCGCAACTTCGCCGCCCTGGCCGCCAAGGTAGCCGCCTACACGCCGGATCACGTGTCGGCCATCACCGGCGTGCCGGCGGACGACATCGCCCTGGCGGCGGAATGGATCGGCACCTCGCCCGAGGTCCTGTCCCTGTTCGTCATGGGGGTCTACCAGTCGATGGGCGGCACCGACACCGTCCGCCTGCTCTGCGCCATGCACCTGGTCACCGGCAAGATCGGCCGGCCGGGCTCGGCGCCCTTCTCCATCACCGGCCAGACCACCGCCATGAGCAATCGCGAGGCGGGCGGCTCGTCGGGATTCGCCGCCTACCGGAACGTCTACAACCCGGATCATGTGGCGGACATCGAGGCGCGCTGGAATATCCCCGCCGGCCGCATCCCGACCCACGCGACGACGCCCATCACCTCCAACCGGGAGCACCAGGCCATCGACTCCATGGTGGAGATGATGCGCGACGGGCGGCTCGCGGTGTTCTGGGTGGCCTGCACCAATCCGGCGGTGACCCTGCCCGACCTGAACCGGCTCTATTCCTACCTGGACTTCGCCAATCCCGCCCGGCCCTTCGTCGTGGTGCAGGACATCTACTACCCGATGGAGTCGGCGCATTTCGCCGACCTGTTCCTGCCCGCCGCGATGTGGGCGGAGAAAACCGGCACCTACACCTGCTCCGAGCGCAAGGTGAACCTGGGCCGGCAGGCCGTCAATCCGCCCGGCTACGACCTGCGGCCCGATCACGGCGCCTATTCGGATTTCGACATCATCAGGAAGGTGGCCGACAAGCTCGCCGCCCTCGACCCGGCGCGCTTCGGCGACCGCAACGGCCGGTCGCTGATCGGCTTCGCCAGCACCGAGGCGGCGTTCAACGAGTGGAAGGCCTTGTCCGTCGGCCGCCCCTGCGACATGAGCGGCATGACCTACGCGAGCATCGAGTCCAACAACGGCATCCCCTGGCCGTCGACGCCCGGCAGCGTGCTGGGCGGCAAGCGTCTCTACGCCGACGGACTGTTCAACACCAACTGGGACCGCGCCCAGTACGGCAAGACGCCGGCGGCCGCGTGGATCGACCCGGACGGACTGAGCCGCGCCTACCTCTGGGCGGTCGACTACGCGCCTCCCCCGGAGGTGCCGGACGCCGACTATCCCTTCTGGCTCAACAGCGGCCGCGTCGTCGAGCACTTCCACAGCCGCACCAAGACCAAGCGCGTGGCGCAGCTGCACGAGATGGTCCCGGACAGCTACGTCGAGATCCATCCGGACGATGCCGCCGACCTGGGCCTCGTCTCCGGCGATCTGGTCACGGTCGCCTCGCGGCGCGGCGCGGTCACGGTGCAGGCCAAGGTCACCGACACGGTGATGCCCGGCGCCTGCTTCATGCCGATGCACTTCGGCGACCTCGACCCGACCGACGTCGCGCGGAACGCCGGCCGCAGGGTGGCGACCAACCGCCTGACCATCAACTATGTCGACCCGGTCAGCCACCAGCCCATCTACAAGCACTGCGCCGTGCGGCTCGCCAAGGCCTGAGAGGAGACCCGAGATGAAGACCCTGATCGAGATCGCCCGGCACGCGGCCGGGCTCGGACTGGCATGCGCCTTCGCCGCCGCGGCGTCGGCCGGCAACGGCTTCCAGTGGGGCGCCGGCGCGGCCCATGGCGGGACCTACGACACCAGCTTCGCCGTCGAGTACGAGGCCAGCTGCCTGTCCGGCTGCCACGAGCACAACACCCCGCTCCTGGACAGCCACGCCCGTTCCTACATGACCCATGTCATGGTCAAGTGCAATGCCTGCCACGGCACGCACACGGCGGCGGAGGTCGGCAAGGTCAAGCCGAACCTGACCGGCTACACGGCGAGCAGCGGCATCACCGGCTACCGGGTGCCGAAGGACCGCTGCCTGACCTGCCATGGCGCGACCCTGAACGATCGGAAACACCCGAGGAACCCCGCCGAATGCCTGAGCTGCCACGGGCCGCACGACTTTACCCCGCCGAACCGGTGATCCCGCGCGTCGAGGCAGCAGGCAGGGGGCTCGCGGACCGGCCAGGCCGACGCGGCGCGGATCAGGCCGCCGGGGTGGTCTCGGCCGCCGGCACCAGCAGGACGGGCAGGGCGGCGGTGCGGATCACGCCCTCCGCAACGCTGCCGAGCAGCAGGCGGTCGAGGCCGCGGCGGCCGTGCGTGCCGACGACGAGGAGGTCGGCCCGCCAGGCGCGCGCCCGCTCGGAGATGAGGGGACCGACGCGCCGGCCATCGGCGTCGGCCTGCAGCGCTTCCGCCTCGACCCCCGCCGCCCGCGCCTCGGCCAGGGCGGCATCGAGCAGCTTGCGGCCGGCCTCCGCGTAGGTCTCGACGGGGATCGCCGGCAGGGTCCAGTCGCCGTTGAGCATCAAGGGCAGCGGCGCCTCGGTGACGTGCAGCAGGAGGAGACGGGCGCCGTCCCGACGCGCCAGCCGGATCGCCTCATCGAGGCCGCGCCGGGCCGTGTCGCTGCCGTCTATCGCCACCACGATGCGCTGGTACATCCCGTTTCCCCTATGACGCGGCCTGGGTCTGTTCCTTCGCCCAGGAGTCCTTGAGGCCGACCGTGCGGTTGAACACCAGCCGCTCGCCGGGCCGGTGGTCGAAGCGGTCGGCGCAGAAATAGCCGAGCCGCTCGAACTGGTAGCGGGTCTCTGGCGCCACGTCGCGCACGCAGGCCTCCACCCAGCCCTGGACCACCTCCAGCGAATGCGGGTTGAGGAAGTCGAGGAAGTCGCGGTTGCGATGGCCGTCCGGGTCGGGGTCGGTGAACAGCCGGTCATAGAGGCGCACCTCGACTGGCAGGGCGTGCATGGCCGACACCCAATGGATGACACCCTTGACCTTGCGCCCCTGGGGATTCCTGCCCAGGGTGTCGTGATCGATCGAGCAGCGCAGCTCGACGGCATTGCCCTCGGCGTCGCGGATCACCTCGTCACAGCGGATGACGTAGGAATAGCGCAGGCGCGCCTCGCCGCCGGGCTTCAGGCGTTGCCAGCCCTCCGGCGGGGCGTCGCTGAAGTCGTCCCGCTCAATCCAGATCTCACGTGAGATCGGCACCTCGCGGCCGCCGAACTCGGGGTGGTTGGGGTGGAAGCCCGCCTCGCGACTGGCGGTCACGCCCTCCTCGTAGTTGGTCAACACCACCTTGAGCGGGCGAATCACCGCCATCACCCGCGACGCCTTGGCCTCCAGGTCCTCGCGAATGCAGCCCTCCAGCACCGACAGGTCGACGACGTTCTCCGACTTGGAGATGCCGATGCGCCGCGCGAACTCGCGGATGCCCGCAGGGGTGTAGCCGCGCCGGCGCATGCCGTGGATGGTCGGCATGCGCGGGTCGTCCCAGCCCGAGACGCGCCGCTCTGCGACCAGCTGGTTGAGCTTGCGCTTGCTGGTCACGGTGTAGTGCATCTCCAGGCGCGAGAACTCGATCTGCTGCGGGTGGCAGGGGATCGTGATGTTGTCCAGCACCCAGTCGTAGAGCGGCCGGTGGTCCTCGAACTCCAGGGTGCACAGGGAATGGGTGATGCCCTCCAGGGCGTCGGAGATGCAGTGGGTGTAGTCGTACATCGGGTAGATCACCCAGGCGTCGCCGGTGCGGATGTGGTGCGCCCGCTTGATGCGGTAGATGACCGGATCGCGCAGGTTGATGTTGGGGCTCGCCATGTCGATCCGGGCGCGCAGGGTGCGGCTGCCGTCCGGGAACTCGCCCGCGCGCATGCGCCGGAACAGATCGAGGTTCTTCTCCAGCGGGCGGTCACGCCAGGGGCTGGCGCGGCCCGGCTCGGTGAGGGTGCCGCGATACTCGCGCATCTCCTCGGCGGACAGGTCGTCCACGTAGGCCAGTCCCTTGCGGATCAGTTCCTCGGCGTAGTCGTAGAGCTGCTGGAAATAGTCCGATGCCCAGCGCACCCGGCCGCTCCACTCGAAGCCCAGCCAGCGCACGTCCTCCTGGATGGCCTCGGCGTATTCGGTGGTCTCCTTCTCCGGATTGGTGTCGTCGAAGCGCAGGTTGCAGGTGCCGGCATAATCCAGTGCCAGGCCGAAGTTCAGGCAGATGGACTTGGCGTGGCCGATGTGCAGGTAGCCGTTCGGCTCGGGCGGGAAGCGGGTGACCACGGTGGCATGCCTGCCAGTGGCCAGGTCGGCGTCGATGATGGCGCGGATGAAATGCTGGACCGGGGCGTTGTCCCGTGCGTTGTCGCTCATGATCCGGAATGTCGGGGCTGGGGAGGATGCGCTGGCATGCGGTGGCAATTGGCCGTCAGACTGCTAGAATTGGCGCGGTCTTCCACCGCAGACAACTGCGAAAATTATAGCACCGATGCCTATCAATCGATTTTCCATCGCCCTGATCTGTGCCCTTCCCCTGCTGGCGCTGGCCGCCACGGCCAGCATGCAGGACGCCAGCCAGCTGTTCAAGCAGGGCCAGCATGCCGCCGCCCTCACCAAGATCAACGCCCACCTGTCGGACAACCCCAAGGACGCCCAGGGCCGCTTCCTCAAG
>JALOTG010000169.1 GCA_025458005.1 Thiobacillaceae bacterium | reverse complement strand
CTCGACCGGCGCCTGATCCAGCTCAAGATCGAGCGCGAGGCGGTGAAGAAGGAGAAGGACGAGGCCAGCCAGAAGCGCCTCTCGCTCCTGGAGGACGAGATCGAGAAGCTGTCCAAGGAGTACTCCGACCTGGACGAGGTCTGGAAGGCCGAGAAGGCGGTGGTGCAGGGCGCCCAGCACGTCAAGGAGGAGATCGACCACCTGCGCGCCGAGATGGCCGAGCTGCAGCGCAAGGGGCTGTTCGACAAGGTGGCCGAGATCCAGTACGGCAAGTTGCCTGCCCTGGAGGCCCAGCTGCACCAGGCCGAGGCCGCTGGAGTGGACGCAACGACCGGTGGCAAACGCGAGTTCAAGCTGCTCAGGAAGGAGGTGGGCGCCGAGGAGATCGCCGAGGTGGTCTCACGTTCCACCGGCATCCCGGTGGCCAAGCTGATGCAGGGCGAGCGCGACAAGCTGCTGCGCATGGAAGAGCGCATCCACCGGCGGGTGGTGGGCCAGGACGAGGCGGTGCGGGTGGTGGCCGACGCCATCCGCCGCTCCCGCGCGGGCCTGTCCGACCCGAACCGGCCCTATGGCTCCTTCCTGTTCCTCGGCCCCACCGGGGTGGGCAAGACCGAGCTGTGCAAGGCCCTGGCCGAGTTCCTGTTCGACTCCGAGGAGCACATGGTGCGCATCGACATGAGCGAGTTCATGGAGAAGCACTCCGTGGCGCGGCTGATCGGCGCGCCGCCCGGCTATGTCGGCTACGAGGAGGGCGGCTACCTGACCGAGGCGGTGCGGCGCAAGCCCTACAGCGTGATCCTCATGGACGAGGTGGAGAAGGCCCATCCGGATGTGTTCAACGTCCTGCTGCAGGTGCTGGACGACGGCCGGCTCACCGACGGCCAGGGCCGCACCGTGGACTTCCGCAACACCGTCATCGTCATGACCAGCAACCTGGGCAGCCAGATGATCCAGAGCATGGCCGGCGACGACTACCAGGTGATCAAGCTCGCCGTGATGGCCGAGGTGAAGAACTACTTCCGGCCCGAGTTCATCAACCGCATCGACGAGGCGGTGGTGTTCCACGCCCTGGACGAGCGGCATATCGCCAGCATCGCCCGCATCCAGCTCAAGCTCCTGGAGAAGCGCCTGGCGCAGATGGAGATGAAGCTGGAGGTCAGCGACGCCGCCATCGCCGAACTGGCCAAGGCCGGCTTCGACCCGGTCTACGGCGCGCGGCCCTTGAAGCGCGCCATCCAGAGCGAGATCGAGAACCCGCTGGCCAGGGAGATCCTGTCCGGGCGGTTCGCGCCCAAGGACTTGATCCGCGTGGACGTCGAGGCGGGGGCCTTCGTGTTCGAGAACGTGATCGAGGCGGAGGTGGTTTGACGCCGTATGTCCGCTGGCTTACTCGACCCCCTTTAGCGGTTGGGGAAGTATTGGCCGTGTTCAGGTCATGCGCGCTGCTTCGTCCTTTTTGATCAGGCTCTCCGCCGGTATCCCCAACTGCTCGTGCAGGCGGCGGATCATCGCCAGCGTCAGTGGTCGCTTGCGGTTGAGGATTTCATAGACCCGGTTCATCCGCCCGATCATGGGTTCCAGGTCTTTCGGCGTCAGGCCACCCTGTTCCATGCGGAATTTGATGGCCTCCACCGGGTCTGGCAGGTCCACAGGGAAGTGCTTGGTTTCGTAGGCCTCCACCAGGGTGAGCAGGATGTCGAAGCGGTCGCCTTCCGGGGTGCCGGGCTCCGGCTCCTGGTCGAAGAAGGCTGAGACCTCCCGCAGGGCGGCGCGGTAGTCGGCATCGGTACGAATGGGACGGATGTCCATGTTCATAGCTCCATTTCCACGGTTTCGGCATCAATGGCGTCGTAGTCCTCATGGGTGCCGATGAATTTGATGTAAACCGCGCCGAAGCGGTAGGCCACGGCGGCGATCAGGCGGTAATCGTTGCCCTTGATGTTGAACACCACGCGGCGGTTCTTCAGGACGCTGGCGTTGCGATACAAGGCTTTGATTTCCGCGGGCTGTTGCCAATTCGCCTTGCGGACTTCATCGATCCATGCCTCCAGATGGGGCTTCGCGACCGGATGACGCATCCAGAAATCACGGAGTACCTTGATGGCCACGATACGCATGATCGCATCTTAGTCCCATTCTGGGATTGGGCCAACGTAAGCATTCCCGTCTATATCGAGTGCGCCGCTTCGTGCACGAGAACATGACCGAGGCACAGGTGCTGTAATCCCGTGACCCGCGGCAAACAAGACAACGCCCGCGCTCGGGCGGGCGTTGTCTTGCTGCGTGCGTCGCGAGGTCTTCAGCCGAAGGTGTCCGCCCAGATGTTCTCGTGCCAGGACAGGCCGTAGGCGAAGTCCAGTTCGCTGTGCAGCGGGTTGGCACCGCCCTCGGGCTGGCGCTCGTAGACCTTCTTCTCCGGGTTGTAGCGCATGACCACGGCGATGGCGCCGGAGGTCTTGTCGGAGGTCACCGAGTAGCTGGTGCTGCCGATCACCGGCACGGGTTCGGGCTGGCGGTCGCGCAGCAGATCGATGATGGCCGCGGCGCAGATCTTGGCCTGGTTGTTGGAGACGTGGGCCGACTTGGGCATGTTGGACAGCACCGGGTCGCCGATGATGTGCACCCTGGGCACGGACGTGGATTCATAGGTCACGTAGTCGATGCCGCACCAGCGGTCCAGGGCGTCGTTGCGAACGCCGGCGTCCTTGCACAGCTTGGGGGCGCGCTGCAGGGGGATGATGTTGACCACGTCGCCCTTGACGTCCTCGAATTCCGTGCTGACGGTCATGGTCTTGTGGTCGAAGGCCACGGCCAGGTTGTTGGGCCGGTGCTCGATCATGCCCGGATAGAGCTCCTTCCAGGCCGCCTTGAACATGGGGCCCTTGGACACCACGTCGATGTGGCCGTCCAGCATGATGATCTTGGACCTGGGCTTGTGCTGCTTGAAATAGTGGGCGGCCATGCAGGCGCGCTCGTAGGGGCCGGACACGCAGCGGCCGGGGGGCGGCGGCGAGGCGATCACGAACACGCCGCCGTCGGGCATCGCCTCCAGCTGCTTGCGCAGCAGCAGGGTATCCGGGCCGGCGCGGAAGGCGTGCACCACCTTCTTGGCCTGGTAACCCTCGTCGAAGCCGCGCACCGTCTCGGTCATCCATTCCATGCCCGGTGCCAGCACCAGGCGGTCATAGGCGATCTTGCCGCCGCCCTCGGTATGGACCAGCCGTTTCTCCGCGTCCACGCGGGTCACCCGGTCTTGGACCATCTGGATGCCGAGCTTGGGCAGCTTGTCGTAGCTCTTCACCAGGGCGTCGAAGCTCTGGATGCCGCCGATGATCCAGTTGGACATGGGGCAGGAGGTGAAATGCGGGTTCGGCTCGATCAGCGTGACACGGATGCCGGGGTCCCACATGCGCAGGTATCGGGCGCAGGTGGCGCCGCCGAAGCCGGCGCCCACCACCACCACGTGGGGCTGGGCCTGGCTGGTCTGCGTGTGGGCGCATCCGGAGGCGGCGGCCAGGGCCAGGGAGGCGGCGGAAGACTTGAGAAACGCTCTGCGGTTGATGCTCATTTGATTCCTCCTGTGCCTAGGCTCATTTCAGATTGGAGAAGTAGTCGGCCAGCTTGGCGATCTCGTCGTCGGTAAAGCCCTTCATGTACTTGCGCATCACCGTGGTATCCCGCTCGCCCTTCTTCTGTTCATGCATGGCGGTTTGCAGATAGGTCTTGTCCTGGCCGGCCAGGCTGGGCACGGCGCCCAGGCTCTGGCCGCCGGGTCCGTGGCAGGTAATGCAGGTGGCGGCCAGCAGCCTGACGCGGCGGTCGGTCTCCGCGGGTCCCGCGGCGAGTGCCGCCTGGAGGGAGGGGAGGCAGGCGAGGGCGGCGATCGCGAGGGAGGTTGCCTTGATCATGTCGTCTCCTTGGTTAGTGACATGTGGATTGAGTCGTTCGTACGCGACTCCTGCGGGACACCCATCGGTTCCGTGAACCGAACCGATGCGCGTCGGGTGACATCACGGATGAGGCCGCTATCGTGTTCGGGTCGGATACCGGCCATCGGGGGGGCATGAGGGAATAATTAATAAAGACAACAATATCTTTATACCATGTGATTAATCGCATGCAATCCAGGCATTGGGCGTCGCAGGCACGGTGCCGGCGGCGGCGGGATTGCATCCCGGCGGCGCGTGACGGATCCTTGTCTGTGTCCAGGCCCGTTGCCCAGAGCGGCGGCAGGATCGATGGGAGATGGTAATGAGGAATATCTGGATGCGCGCGATGCTCGGCCTGGGCAGGCTGCTGGCCGCCGCGCTGGCGACAGGCGCCGGGGCGGGCGAGCCGCCGCAACTCGACCAGCGCGGTCAAGAGGCCTATCAGCACTATCTGCGCGCGGAGGAACACAAGGCCTTCGCCATCGCACCGGGCGGAACCTGGGCCTGGCACGCGGAACAGCCCGGCGAGGAGATGGCGGTCGAGGCTGCCCTGCAGGACTGCAGGCGCCATACCGATCAGCTCTGCGTGACCTATGCCGTCAACGACCGGCTGGTGTTCGACGCCCGGGCCTGGCCGCAGTCCTGGGGGCCCTACCTGACGGGGCGCGAGGCGGCCCGGGCGCCGGTGGGCATGCGTCGGGGGCAGCGTTTTCCGGACCTGAGCTTCCAGACCCCCGCGGGCCGGCCGGGCAAGCTCACCGACTTGCGCGGCAAGGTCGTGGTGCTGCATTTCTGGGGCTCATGGTGCCCGCCCTGCCAGCGCGAGATGCCGGACCTGCAGCGGCTGCATGACGGCTTCGCCAGTTCCAAACAGGTGGCCTTCGTGCTGTTGCCGGTGCGCGAGCCGCTGGACGCCGCCCGGCAATGGGCCAAGACGAAGAAGGTCGGCATGCCGATCTACTTCGGCGGCGAATCCACCGTCAAGGCGGGCGAATTTGTGCTTGCCGACGGCACCCGCCTGACCGACCGGCAACTGGCCAAGGCCTTCCCCACCACCTACGTCCTGGACCGCCACGGCGTGGTGGTCTTCTCCCACACCGGCCCGGTGGCCCGCTGGATGGACTACGCCCCGTTCCTGAAGGATGTGGCGGCAAAGTCGGGACGCTGAGACTGCCTCATTCGGGTCGGGTGTCGTCCCGGTGGGCGGGCTGGCCGGCCAGATCCCTGAGGGTGAGCCCCATGCTGCCGGCCTCCACGGCCGCGTCCAGGCCGGCGACTATCTGTTCCACCATGGGTTCATGGGGAAGCCTGTCGACGGCAAGGCCTTCCCCCTCGTTGACGGCGCGCACGGCGTCGATCAATTCCTTGACGCTATGGGTCTCCGGGGCGCACGCGGGCACGAGGCGGGGTGGGTCGTCGCCGGTCTCGGTGATGAACCCCCTCGCCTTCATGCTGTCCACCAGGGGCTCCAGCAGGTTGATCGGCATGTCCAGGCGCTCGGCCAATCCCTGCAGCGTCCAGGCAGGTTCTTCGGTGTAGAACTGGCGGCCGATCAAGGCCATGACGAGCAGGGCGAGTTTCTCCCTTACCCGGTTGCTGAGGGCGGTTTGCTGCCGGGACATGGCCAACTGCTCGGGATGCTGGTGATAGAAGGCGACCGTGGTGCCGATCAGCACGATCAGCCAGTTCAGGTAGAGCCAGATCATGGCCAGGATGACCACGGCGAAACCGGCATAGACGGCCGTGTATTTGCCCGAGGCGGCGACGAAGGTGGCGAAGCCCCAGCCCAGGGTCTGCCACAGGACGCCGCCCACCAGTCCGCCCGCCAGGGCTGAACGCCATGACACGCGCGTGTTCGGCATCAGGACGTAGACGAAGGCGAAGCTGAAGATGACCAGCAGGTAGGGCAATACCCGGCCGGCCACTTCGATCAGCGTGCCGAACGGCTCGATTCCCGCCACTGTCCGCGCGACCTCGGTGTTGACCAGGGCGGCGGTGATGCCCAGCGCGGCGAACACCAGTACCGGTCCGACGGTCACCACGCTCAGATACTGGCTGAAGCGCTGTGCCAGGGGCCGCCCGCGCCGGACGTGCCAGACATGATTGAAGGCGTCCTCGATCTTCTGCAGCAGGGTGGTCACGGTGTAGATCAGCAGTGCCAGACCCACGGCGCCAAGCACGCCGACACGGATGTTGTCGACGAAACCGATGACCTCGCGCGTGATCTCCTTGCCCTGTTCGCCCAGCGGTTCGAGCAGGGCGAGCAGCGCCGGCTCGACCTGGTTGTGCACGCCGAAGCCCTTGAGCACGGAAAAGGTGAGGGCGAGCAGCGGCACCAGGGAGAGCAGGGTGGTGTAGACCAGGCTCATGGCGTGCAGATTGAGCTGGCCCTCGGCCATGTCCCGCAGGACCGCGTGCAGCATGCGGGCGGCCTGCAGGGACCATCGCCTCGCTGCGGGCAGGGCGCGGAGGTCGGCCGCCCACAGCAGTCGTCTGATGCGTGTCCCTAGATCGGACATGGTCCGCCCGTTTCCTTCATGGCTGCCAGTTTTCATGATAAGCGCCCGCCATCCTTCCCGACACTTCAAAGGCATCTGGCCGCGGGCGCGACGGGCAAAAAAAACGCGGCGGGAGTCCGCCGCGTCGCGCGAGGGTTAGATGGCGTCTAGTCCACTTCTTCCCAGCCGGTGATCATGGCCTTGATGTGGGCGGTGGGGGTATGGCCGGCGGTGGTGAGGTAGATGTGCACGATGAGGAAGGCGAGCA
>JALOTG010000168.1 GCA_025458005.1 Thiobacillaceae bacterium | reverse complement strand
CGCCGACCATCAGGGCGCGGGCCAGGCGTGACACGATCTGCTCAAAGCGCCATACCTTCCAACCAGGTTTCAACTTTCCCCCCATCATGCCCCTCCACCCTGCTGCATCGGCCGCCATGCCCGGTACTCGGACAGCCGCAGCCGGTAACGGGTCACGTTGCCTTCGTGCAGGTGGGCCAGATCTTCCAGGGCCAGTTCGACGACTCGGTCCAGGTCCTGCGGCGGGACAAGGCCTGCTGCTATCGTGCGCACCGCCGCCTCGCCGGGCGCCTGCCGGCCGCGCACGATCTCGGCCACGATGGCGATGAGGGCCTCGCGCTGGCGCAGGCGCACGGGGTCGGGCTCGGCCACGGTTTCGCGGATGACCATGTAGCGCTGGCAGGAGCGCTCGTAGGCCCAGACGAACACGTCGCGCAGCAGCTCGACCCGCTTCATCTCGTACACGCCCAGGGTGCCTTCCACATAGGCCCGCTCGGGCACGTCGATGAAGGACAGCGGGCAGAGGTTGCGCCGGATGAGGGGGATGTTGGCGCCCAGCCGGGAGACCCGCTTGTTCACGTCCACGAAGGGCTGCAGGTAGGGGATGTGGACCATGATGAAGAAGGCCTGCTCGAAGGGGTCTTCGATGGCGTCGGCCTTGTCCAGGATCATGCGGAAATAGGCGTCGATCTGCTGCGGGATGCCGAGCGGATGAAATACCGTGCCGCTGACCTCGACCATGCGCTGGCGAATGCGGCCGCTCTCGTTGGGATTGGCGAGCATGTTTTCGGACAGCAGCGCATGCAGGTTGAAGAAGGTGAAGGTGTTGAAGCCGATGTCCTCGGCCTGCTCCACCAGCAGCTCGATGGCGGCCTTGTGGTTGAGGATCATCTGCGCCTCGCGGCGGTCCTTGCCTTCGGCTGCCTGGCCCAGCTCGATCAGGTTTTGCGTATCGAGCCGGGTGTAGGTGTTGCCTTCGAGCCGGCTGGATGCCCAGGACAGGTCGATCAGCAAACGCCCCAGGATGTCGCGCGCATAGGTGCCCGCCGGGCGATCGCCGTGGGGGGATCGGCCGATGTTGTGCAGGTGCTCGCGGATTTCCGGCGGCAGATAGATCGTTTCGTTGGGGCGATACGCCTCGATGAATTCGCGGTCGAAGCCCACCGGCTTGCGGTGCTGGATGGGCTGGCGGACGTAGTCGAGGATTTCCCGGCCGGCAGGCGTGATGGGCACGTAGATCTCGACTTCCGGTGCATATACCTGCGTGCCCGAAGCGACGGCCTCGGTTCGAGTGAGCGAAACATCGACACTCCCGAGTACCCGGTACAAGCGGGCCTTGCCTTGTCCCGTTGTCGAAATATGTTTCCGCTCGACCAGTTCTCCTAAGCGACGTTGCAGGGTGCGGCGGCTGAGGAGGTCGGCCAGGGCGGCATGCAGGTCGTCGATGCCAATGCCATCGGGATGCCGGGCGATCTCGGCTTCTATTCGCAGACTCAAGTCTTCAGGAAGCTTTTTGGGCACGCTTCACCCTTTTATTGGCGCGAATAACCTCATTCACGCCATATTACTAGCTCATTTGGCGCGTATTGTCAATTTGCGCGCCAGTCATTTGGCGTGATTGGCGTCAATCGCGCCAATCCCTTGCGAACCCTCAATGGCATCGAGGGTTTCCACCAGGGCGTCCATCTGCTGCCAGAAGGCGCGGCGTGGACTGCGTGGCGCACATCGCGCAGCTGTCGACGGGCTAGACTGGTATCAGCAGGTCCACCCCGTGTCCGGGCGGACACGGGGGCCTCGCAACCAGCGACAGGAGGCTGAACATGCAATCCAAGCGCGCGTTCGGGATGGCCATGCTGGCCGTCGGCGCCCTGCTCGTCGCCAGTCCCGCGTGGACCGATCCGGGCGAGCCGGTGCCCTACATGAGCGGCGGCGTCGGCAAGGGTGAGCGGGAGCGGCTGCGGCAGGCCGCCGAGGACTACAACCTCAAGCTCGTCTTCCACACCCGCGAGCAGGGCGCCTTCCTGGCCAGGGTGCAGGTGACCATCCGCGATCCGGACGGCAAGGCACTGATCAGGACCACATCCGACGGCCCCTGGTTCTACGTCCGCCTGCCCCCGGGCCCATACCACGTAACCGGCGAGGTGCGCGGCATCACCGTCGGCCGGATGATCGACGTGCCGGCCGAGGGACAGATCCAGGTCAACTACTGCTGGCCGGATTGAGCGGACGGCGGCAGCCGGCCGGGCGGGCTAGGCCAGCGCCAAGGCCCACATCACCGCGACGTTGATCAGCGACATCAGTACCGAGGCGCTGCCGATGTCCTTGGCCCGCTTGGCCAGGACGTGGTCCTGCAGGGAGATGCGGTCGACGGTGGCCTCGATGGCCGAGTTGATCAGCTCCACCACCAGCACCAGCAGCACGCTGCCCACCATCAGGGCGCGGGCCAGGTTGTCGGGGGTGAGGAAGAAGGCCAGGGGGATGAGGACGGCGGCCAGGAGGGCCTCCTGGCGGAAGGCGTCCTCGTGCCGGTAGGCGGCCTTGAGGCCGTCCAGGGAGTAGAAGAAGGCGCGCCAGACCCGGCTCAGGCCGGTCTTGCCCTTGTGGGGACTCTCCCGGTGCCCCGCCTCGCCGCCCTCGACCGGATCCGGCGCCGGGCGCCCGGCGTCGCCCTCGGGCGCCTGCCGCCGCGCCACGCTCAACCCTTCCAGACCAGGTCCAGCTCGCGGGCCGCCCGGACGTCGTCCAGCCGGCGCACCGGCAGGCTGTGCGGCGCCGTCTTGACCCGCTCGGGCTCGCTCTCTGCCTCGTCCTTGACCTTGACCATGGCGGCGACGAAGGCGTCCAGGGTCGCCTTGCTCTCCGTCTCGGTCGGCTCGATGAGCAGGCATTCCGGCACCAGCAGCGGGAAGTAGGTGGTCGGCGCGTGGAAGCCGTAGTCCAGTAGGCGCTTGGCGAAGTCCATGGCGGAGACGCCGGTGGTCTCCTTCAGCCGCTTCAGGGTGACAATGAACTCGTGGCTGGCGCGCCGTTGCGGGAAGGCGAGGTCGAAGCCGGCCCGGCGCAGTTCCGCCGCCAGGTAGTTGGCGTTCAGGGCGGCGTAGTCGGCCACCCGGTGCATGCCCTCGCGGCCCAGCATGCGGGCGTAGACGTAGGCCCGCAGCAGCACCCCCATGTTGCCGCCGAAGGCGCTCATGCGGCCGATGGACTGGGGCCGGTCGGCCTCCTCCGCCCAGCGGTGGAATCCGCGCTCCTCCACCACCAGGGGGATCGGCAGATAGGGCAGCAGCCGCTCCGAGACACCCACCGGACCGGCGCCGGGGCCGCCGCCGCCGTGGGGGGTGGAGAAGGTCTTGTGCAGGTTCATGTGGATGACGTCGAAGCCCATGTCGCCGGGCCGCACCCGGCCCAGGATGGCGTTCAGGTTGGCGCCGTCGTAGTAGGTCAGGCCGCCGGCGTCGTGCACGATCTTCTGGATCTCGACGATGCTCGCCTCGAACACGCCCAGGGTGGAGGGGTTGGTGAGCATCAGCCCGGCGGTCTGGGGCCCGACGGCGGCGCGCAGGGCCTCCAGGTCGACGTTGCCCTGCCGGTCGGTGGGGATCTCGCGCACCTGGTAGCCGCACATGATGGCGGTGGCCGGATTGGTGCCGTGCGCGGCGTCGGGGACGATGATCTCGCGCCGGGCCGCGTCGCCGCGCGACTGGTGGTAGGCGCGGATCATGGCCACGCCGGCGAACTCGCCCTGGGCGCCGGCCATGGGGGCCAGCGACACCCCGGCCATGCCGGTGACCGCCTTGAGCATCTCCTGCAGCTCGAACATGCAGGCCAGGAAGCCCTGCCCGGTCTCGGCGTCGGCCAGGGGATGGCGCGCCAGGAACTGGGGCAGCATGGCCAGGCTGTTGCAGGCGCGCGGGTTGTACTTCATGGTGCACGAGCCGAGCGGGTAGAACTGGGTGTCGATGGAGAAGTTCTTGCGCGACAGCCCGGTGTAGTGGCGCACCACGTCCAGCTCCGAGGCCTCGGGCAGGCGCGGCGCGTCCCGCCGCAGCAGGTCGGCCGGGAGGTCGTCCGCCGCCGGCGCGGATTCGGGAGACTGGGCCCAGGCCCGGCGGCCGGGGCGGGAATGGTCGAAGATCAGCATTTGTTCGTGAGGCGTGAGGCGTTAGGGGCGAGGGGGAGCACGAGGGGGGCTACCCCTCGCGCCTCACCCCGCGCCCTCGCGATTAGAGACCTTCTCCCCGCGCGGCGGTCAGGGCGGCGTCGTAGTTGGGCTCCTGCTTGATCTCCGGCACCAGCTCGGCGTGCAGGACGCGGTCGCGCTCGTCCAGGACGACGACCGCCCGCGCGGTGAGGCCGGACAGCGGCGGGTCCATGATCATCACGCCGTAGTCCTTGTGGAAGTCGCGGCCGCGCATGGTGGACAGGGTGATCACGTTGTTGAGCCCCTCGGCGCCGCAGAAGCGGGCCTGGGCGAAGGGCAGGTCGGCGGAGATCACCAGCACCACGGTGTTGGCCAGACTGGAGGCGGCCTGGTTGAACTTGCGGGTGGACTCGGCGCACACCGCGGTGTCCAGGCTGGGCACGATGTTGAGGATCTTGCGCTTGCCCCAGAACTGGGACAGGGAGACGTCCTTGAGCTCCTTGTCGACCAGCATGAAGGAATGGGCGGTGTCGCCCGCGCGGGGGAAGTTGCCGCCTACGGAGATGGGCTCGCCGCCCAGGGTCACAGTTGCCATTGTCAGCCTCCTTGGTTACGGGGTGGGGGGTCAGGATTTGTAGGCGCAGGGAGGCGCCTCGCGGCGCCGGCTCAGGATGCGCGCCAATTTTTGCGCATAGTCGTCCAAGTCGTCATCGGTTTTCGTCTCCGTGGCGCAGACCAGCACGCAGTCGGCCAGTTCCGGATAGTCGCCGGCCAGGGCCAGGCCGCCCAGGATGCCCTGGGCGCGCAGGGCGCGCAGCACCTCGGCGGCGGACGCCGGCAGGCGCAGGACGGCCTCGTGGAAGAAGGGGGAACCGAACACGCGCTCGACGCCGGGGATGGCCGTCAGCCGCTCCACCAGGGCGCGGGTGCGGTCGTGGCAGGCGAGGGCGACGTTCTTCAGCCCCTGCGGACCGAGCAGGGACAGGTAGAGGGTGGCCGCCGTCACCAGCAGGCCCTGGTTGGTGCAGATGTTGGAAGTGGCCTTGGAGCGGCGGATGTGCTGCTCGCGCGCCTGCAGGGTGAGGGCGAAGCCGGGCTGGCCGTCCATGTCCACGGTGCGGCCGACGATGCGCCCGGGCATCTGCCGCACCAGGGCCTGCTTGGCGGTCATGAAGCCGAAGTAGGGCCCGCCGGAGGCGAGCGGCACGCCCAGGGGCTGGCCTTCGCCGACGCAGATGTCGGCGCCCTGGGGTTGCGTGCCCGCGCCCCATTGCCCGGGCGGCTTGAGCAGGGCCAGGCTGGTGGGGTTGACCACGGCGATGGCCAGCATGCCGCGCGCGTGGGCCCGGTCGGTGAGCGCGTCGACCGGCTCCAGCACGCCGAAGTAGTTGGGCTGCGGGATGACCAGGGCGGCGGCCGGCTCGCCCTGGCCGTCCAGGGCCTCGGGCAGGGTGTGGCCGCGCTCGGCGCAGTAGGGCAGCTCGGCCAGCTCGATGCCCTGGTTGGCGACGATGGCGCGGGCGACCGCCCGGTAGCGGGGGTGGACGGTGGCCGGCAGCAGCACCCGCCTGACGCTGCCCTTGCTCGCCCGCACCGCCATCAGGATCGCCTCGGCCAGCGCCGAGGCGCCGTCATACATCGAGGCGTTCGACACCTCCAGGCCGGTCAGGCTGGCCATCATGCTCTGGTACTCGTAGAGCAGCTGCAGGGTGCCCTGGCTGGCCTCGGCCTGGTAGGGGGTGTAGGCGGAGTAGAACTCGCCGCGCGTGACGATCTGCCAGATCGCCGCCGGGATGTGGTGCTCGTAGGCGCCGGCGCCGAGGAAGCTGGACCAGAAGCCGTCCTGGGCGGCGCGGCTCTGCATCAGGCGGGTCACCGGCAGCTCCGTGAGGCCCACGGGCACTTCGTCCAGGCCGCCGCACTTCAGGGCGGCCGGGATCTCGTCGAACAGGGCGTCGATGGACGGGACGCCGATGCTTGCCAGCATCTCGGCGACGTCCTGGTCGGTATGGGGGATGAAGGGCATGTTATTCGCGTGGCGTCAGTGCTGAGGGGCGAGGCGGGATGGGCATGCGAGGCGCGCGCCCAGGCACCTCCCCCTTGCCATCAATGGCTTTCCGACTCCACGTGCGCCTGGTAGCCGGCCGCGTCGAGCAGGCCGTCCAGCTCGGCGGGGTCGGCCGGCCGGAGCTTGAACATCCAGGCGCCGTAGGGATCCTGGTTGATGCCCTCGGGTGCGGACTCCACCGCCTCGTTCACCGCCACCACCTCGCCGGCGAGGGGGGCGTAGACGTCGGAGGCGGCCTTGACCGACTCCACCACGGCGCACTCCTCGCCCTGGGCGAGCTGGCGGCCGACGGTGGGATTCTCGACGAAGACCATGTCGCCCAGCAGGTCCTGGGCATGCTGGGTGATGCCCACGCTCACCGTGCCGTCCGCCTCGGCGCGGACCCACTCGTGGGACTGGGTGTATTTCAGATCGGCGGGGATGCTCATCGTTTCTCCTGTCTAACTCGATGACGTAGGAGCGGACCTTGTCCGCGACCCGGCGCCGTACCCGGCCGCGAACAAATCGCGGACAGGGTCCGCTCCTA
>JALOTG010000167.1 GCA_025458005.1 Thiobacillaceae bacterium | reverse complement strand
GGGCGTAACGCTGTTCCAGCAGTTGGAATAAGGCGTTGGCATGCTCGGGCTTGAGGTTCATGTACCCCAGTTCATCGATTTATGTGGAGCTCCACATAAATCGATTAATGTTGAGTCCTTAGTATAGTCACCTTATATGATATCTGGACAAGACGCGTAAACCTAAGAACATGTTTTTGCGTCATATAGTCTTAGACCCGATAATTCTATAATATCAATCCTCGCGGTCGGCCGGTGGGGGAGCTGCCGGCGGCCACCTGGGACTTCGAGATCCGCGCCGATGCCCCGCGCGGCGAAGTGCTGCTGACCTGGGAGGGACCGGCGGAGATGCTGGCGCGCTCGCGTCTGCGCGACCGCGACACCGGCCAGATCATCAAACCCAGTACCGCCCGTTATGCCGAGGGCTATCGGCTGCGTCTCACCACCAGCACCCGGCGCCTGAGCTGGCAGTTCCTGGGCCAATGACCCCGGGCCGCCACACCCCACCGCTTCGTCAGACCTTTACTGGAGAGACCTCCATGCGCGAATCCGATGCTACCCCACCCCCCGCCACCACCCCCGCCGCGCCGGCGGCGGCGGACGCCGCGACCGACACCGAGCGCCGCGCCGCCCTGGCTAAACTCGGCACCCTCGCCGCCTGGACCGCGCCGACCCTGATGACCCTGCTGATCTCGCCGCGGGCCGTGGCGGAGTACCTGCCGGGACCGCCGGGGTCGGGGTCTTAGTTAGGGACGGTCGCCCGCGCGGCCCGATGCTGACCACCGCCCTGGGCGCCAGCCGCCTGCTCGCCCGCCCGGGCGAGCGACGGCGGGGGCGGCTCAACCCCACTGCGCTGGGGGGCGCACGCTCGCCGGCGCGCCGATTCAGGCCCGAATGACCTGGATCGACCGACCCTGGGGACTCATGGCCGGGTGGCTCGCGGTGCGCTCGGCAAGCGGCGGTTGACCCGATCGGCGGTCGAAGATCACCAGCCAGCCGGTGGCCAGGCCCAGCCCGGCCAGATAGCCATCCAACTGCTCCAGCCCCTCGGCCAGCGGGTCCGGGGCGCCGTCGCGCCAGACCTTCAGTTCCATGCCCAGCGTGACCGCCCCGTAGCGCAGGCACAGGTCCATCCGCCCGGAACCGATGGCGTATTCCCGTTCCAGGGTCCCGTCGCCATTGACCACCCGGTGCAGGAAGGCCATCAGCACCAGATGGGGGGCGATCTCGTGATAGGGGGCGCTGCCCAACAAGGGCTGACCGTGGCGGCGCCAGAAGGCGAGGAAGGCGTCCAGCAGGCACTCGGGGTTCAGGCCCCCATCGGGGTTCAGCCAGGTGGGGCTGATGCGGGGCAGCGAATCCTGCGGCCCGCTGGCCAGAGCGCGGGGCAGCACTTCGCGGTAAATCGGATTGGCCACCACCAGCCCGCCGGCCCCGTCGCGGCGCAACAGCCCCAGGTCCACCAGATAGTCGCGGTCGTCGGTCGGGATCAATTCCGGCACGGTACCGGCCAGCATCGGTTCGATGACCCGCCGTACCCGCTCCTCGCGCAGCTTGTCCGCCAGTTGGTCGAGATGGGTCACGCGATTCACGATCAGGTGCTCCTTGGCCTGGTCGATGAGAGCGACCGTAATCGCCCGGGTGCGATCGCGGCCTTCCGGCATCCGGAAACAGGAATGGTAGGCCAGGGCGTTGACCAGCCAGGGTTGCCCTTGGGTCAGGTCCCAGACCCGCGCCAGGGCCTCCGGGGTGAAGACCTGACCGGTTTCGGCGGTATGCTCCAAGAGCAGGGCGCGGGTCTCGGCGGCCGTAAAGTCCCCCAGCCGCAGCGACTCGGCCCGGATGTTGAAGGCGCTGCCGCCGGTGATGGGTTCACGCTCCGAGCGGGCATGAATCCGGTAGTCGCGCAGGTCCCGCACCCCGCACAGCACGACGGTCTGCGGGAAATGGGTCGGACGCTGGGGATAGCCGGCACGCAACTGGCGTAGCAGGGAGATCAGGGTATCGCCGATCAGGGCGTCGACCTCGTCGAGCAGCAGGACCAGGGGGGCCGGACTCTCGGCACTCCACTGTTCCAGCAGACCGGTCAAGACGCCATTTTGGCCACGCCGGCCCCAGGCCTCCTCGGTCCAGTCCGGGAGCCGGTCATCGTCCAAATATAGCCGGGCGGCGGCCTCAATGGCGCCGCCGATGGCCCGCATCCCCAGGCCGACGTCCTCACGGGCGGTCTGGGCCGTTTCGAGATTGACGTAGCAGGCGCGGTAGCGCCCCTCCCGGTTCAGATGGTCCATCAAGGCCAGCAGGCAAGTGGTCTTGCCGGTCTGGCGGGGGGCATGGAGCAGGAAATACTTTTTCTGGTCGATCAGGCCCAGGACCTCCGCCAGGTTCCAACGTTCCAGGGGCGGTAGACAATAATGGTCCGCGGGTCGGACCGGGCCTTCGGTGTTGAAAAAACGCATGGGGCACCTCGCGGATCAGGAAGCGGGGCCAGCATAGCACGGGGCCTGCTCACACTGCGTCCGGCGCCATGACCCCAAGCTTGGGTTTGCCAGCCGTCAACTGCCCCCCAACCGGCAGAATATTGGCCGGTCGAACAAATTGTTTGGTCAGCCGCACTGATGGACCCAGTCGCGTGGCATCCGCAGACCGGGATGGCCGATGATCCCCACTTTGGCCAGTCCCATGCGGGTCCATTTCCGGCTTACACCATCCATCCAGACAGTGCCGCCCGCTTTGCCGAAGGCGATCGGCTACGCCTGACCCTCAGCACGCGCAGCCTGAGCTGGCAGTTCCTCAGCCAATGACTATCCTGTTCGCAGTCTCCCCACCGGAGCGCCTCCCATGACGAGACCCGAAGACACCCCTCCCGCCGCGGCCCCCACCGCCTCCCTGGCGGCAGCCAACCCGGCCGATGCCGAGCACCGCGCCGACCCTGATGACCCTGCTGATCTCGCCGCGGGCCGTGGCGGAATCCCTGCCGGGAACGCCGGAGTGGTAGGAAGAGGGACGTTCGCCCGCGTGGCCCGATGCTGACTACCGCCCTGGGCGCCAGCCGCCTGCTCGCCCGCCCGGGCGAGCGACGGCAGTGGTTGCTCGATGCCGCCAGCGCCGCCCTCTGGGACCTGCACGCCGCCGGTTGGGCGGCGGACCCCCTGGCCGACTTGTTGACCGAGCGGTTCGGTCTGCCCCCGGCGGACGCCCGCGCCCAAGTCGCGGCCCAGTATGCCCACTGGCAGCGCGCGGGCCTGCTTGACCGTGCCACCCCGCCAGACCTGCGCCTGGCCCGGCCGGACGACCCGGTGTGGCCCGCGCCGCGCCGGCGGCCCGGCCCGCCGGGGGCCTGGTCGCTGGCTGCCGCCGATCGGCGGGTCGCGCTCCAAGTGGCCGCGACGGACCTGCGGGCGACCCTCCACGACTGGTTCGGCCCGCCCCGCGCGGCGGGGCCGGTCGATCATGCGCTCGCGCTCCAGGGTCCCGCCGCGGGCTGGCGCCTGACCCTGGACGACGCGACGCGGGCCAGCGGCAGCGATGCCGATGCCGCCCGGGTCGCCGTCGTCTCGGCCCTCACCGATCTGGGGTGCCGCCCGGCCGAGCGGCTGCTGGTGGTCCACGGCGCCGGCCTGGTCCAGCCGGACGGGCACGGGCTCTTGCTGGTCGCCCCCGGCGGGTCCGGCAAGAGCACCCTGGCCGCGGCCCTGGACGCCGCGGGGTTTGGGCTACTGAGCGACGACGTGGTGCCGGTGACTCTCGACGGCGACCTGCTGGGGCTGGGCCTGCCACTCTGTCTCAAGGCCGGCAGTTGGCCGGTGCTGGCGGCGCGGCGCCCGGACCTGGCCCAGGCCCCGACGGTGCAACGCTTCGGCCAGCCGGTGCGCTGTCTGCCGGCGCGCACCCCGGCCCCGCCGCGACCGGTGACCCCGGCGCGGCTGGTCTTGATCCGCTGGCGGCCGGACGCGCCGTTGCAGGCCGAGCCGCTCGGCCCGGAGGCGGCGCTGCAAGGACTGGTGACGGCCGAGGCGGTGTGCCGCGACCTGACCCAGGCCAAGCTCAGCGCCCTGGCGCGCTGGCTGGAGGGCCTGCCAGCCTGGCGCCTGACCTATCCCGACCTGGACCAGGCGCGCGCCTGGTTGGACCGGTCTGACCCGATGCGGTGAATCCATGAATCCCAGCCACCCTGTGCGCCTGCTCGCCACGGCCTTGGCCGTGGGGCCCGTCGCCGCCGAGCGGGAGGCGGCGCTGAATGCTCCGGACCTGGACTGGCCGCGCCTGCTGCGCACGGCCGGGGCCCATCTGGTGACCCCCTCCTTGGCCGAGGCCCTGCGCCGGCCGGGACGCTGCGCCGCCCTCCCGGCCGAGGTCCGCGACTATCTCGACGGGATGCGCGACCTCAACCGGCTGCGCAACCGCGACCTGCTGGCGGCCCTGGTGGAGATTGCCCGGGCGTTGAATCCGCTCGGGATCGAACCCCTGCTGCTCAAGGGGGCCAACACCCTGCTGGCGGGGGACTATCCGGGGGCGGCGGATCGGGTGCTCGGAGACCTGGATCTGTGGATACCGCCCGCGCGGGAGGCGGCGGTGGTGGCCGCCTTGCGAGGCCTGGGCTACCGGCCCAACACGCTGGCCGCCCCGTGTCCATCCCTGCCGTGGGACGCCGCACGCCAGCATCACGCGCCCGCGCTCGTGCATCCGTGGCGGCCGGTGAAGGTGGAACTCCACCGGCGCCTGCTGGCCCATCGCCGCGATGACGCATGGCTCCAGGCCGGGCTGACCACGACCACCCATGCCCTGGCGCCTGGGGCGCGGGTGCGGGTGCCCGATGCCGGGACCCGGTTGCTGCACAATTGTCTCCATGCCCAGATCACCGACCGGCAGCGTCGCTTAAGGCGTCTGAATCTGCGCCAGTTGCGGGAGTTCGCGGCCCTGGCGCAACAGCATCCGGAGGTGCTGAGGCCGGCCCTGCTGGCGCGGTTGCACCCCCGGCGGCGCCGGGTCTTGCTGGAGTACCTGGCGCAGGCGGAGGACTGGCTGGGGCTGGCCTATCCGCCGGGCCTGCCGCGGGCACCGTCGGCCGGACGGGAGCTGTGGCTACAGGAATGGGTGCTGACCCGTCCCGGGTGGCGGCGGGCCTTGACCGCCCTGGATGTCGCGGTCCGGCTGCCGCCCCGACTCGTGCGTCTGCCGCTGCGGTTGGTCTTGACGCCGGGTTGGCTACCCTGGCGGCTGCGGGTGTGGCGGGCGGGGCGCGCCGGCGCGATGGGGGAGCCTCCCGCGGCGCGGCCGACTAACCGCCGCGCGGGCGCCAGCCCCTAGCCCGTAGGGAAAACCGGGACAGACCACGTTTTTCGGACACGGACAGGGCACCAGAATAGACGGGGCCAGGGCCTTGTTCCCAGCCGCTGAACAGTCTCATTCATGGCGCCGCAGACCTCCGTCGCCTGGGCACTCTCCGCTGGCCAGGAAGCCAGCCCGTTGAGTGCGCTGAAGACTTGGAGACACCACGTTGCAGACGGCGAGCTCCCCTTGCTCGCCGTCTCCTTCCTTGTTGGGCCGCCGTCCCGGCGATCCCTTCCCGATGTTCCGGCCGACCAAGGCGGCGATCTGCCGCTCGAACCTGGTACTTCCACACAGGAAACGTGCCCTGTCCCCTACGTCCGCGCTCGGCAGGTACCGGGTGCCCAAGGCTTTACCTGTCTTTGCTGGCAGCGCCAGGATCGCAAGACCCTGAAACGTATCAATGCACTCCTCGACGCCGCGTCGCGGGAACCCTTCAGCGGCATCGGCAAGCCGGAACCCCTGCGCGAAAATCTGGCCGGCTTCTGGTCGTGTCGCATCGAGGATTCGAACCGCCTGGTCTACGCCGTCGACGACGATTACCTGACGATCGTCTCCTGCAGATACCACTAACTTCCTCGTAGTTACTTCCAGCCACCTCAACCGAGAGGATCGACCCACGACAGGCCCGTGAATGTCGTAAAGTCCTTATCCGTGCTGTAGGGCGGAAACCGGGGGCGGACCACGTTTTAGACGGCGAGCTTCCCTCGCTCGCTGTCTTTTTCCTTTTTGGGCCGCCGTCCCGGCGATCCCTTCCCGATTCTCCGTCCGACCAGGACGGCGATCTGCCGCGCGAACCGGGGGCTGCCGAGCCCGACGCTGCCTCTGCTCCAGTCGCGCAGGCGCTGAAAGAAATCCTGCGTCCAATGCGTTCTCGAACAGCTCGCGATAGGCGGCGAGACGAACCCCCGCGGAGCCTGCCGGCTCGCCGTACAGCGCGTGCGGTGTCACCACTGGGACGGCGATACCAATGGCCTTGGCCCGGCAGCTCGACCAGGGATTGTCCGCCCGGCGCACCCACTATCAGAGAAAGGCGTACCGGGAAGTCGATGCCGCACCGGAATGTTGGCTGGCCGAACAGATTGTTTGGTCTGCCAAAGTATTTGGCCCGGCACCGGTGCGGCCGCTGCAGCAGCGATGCTAGCTTTGCACATCTTGATGCATGGTTTCGCTCACGGTTAGGCACCGCATATCTCACGAGCGTGGCTGGCATTTCTTCACACACGGTTCATTTGGAAAAGGGGTCAAGACATGCACGGATACAAACGCTTCATCGGCACTGCCGTCGCTATTGCGTTCTCCTCCACGGTTTCGGCTGCGGGAATCACAGTAAGTGAGACTGCGACATGCAAACTCACGAATGTTGCGAAAGATGTGGCCATTTATGAAGGCACATGCCGCGTTCATGCCGCGTTACCGAGGAAGTCCGTGGAAGCACGACTATCTACACGGTCGACCTAGGCGCTTCCGAGCCCTTCAAATTCGCGACTTCGGACGGCGGAA
>JALOTG010000166.1 GCA_025458005.1 Thiobacillaceae bacterium | reverse complement strand
GAAGGCGCCGAACAGGTAGAGGATCCAGTGGAACTTGGTCACCAGGATGGCGCCGGCCAGGATCATGGTGGCGCGCATGACGATGGCCCCCAGCACGCCGTAGATCAGCACCCGGCGCTGATACTCCGCCGGCACGGCGAAGAAGGTGAAGATCATGATGAAGACGAAGATGTTGTCCACCGACAGGGACAGCTCGATCAGATAGCCGGTGAGGAATTCCAGGGCCTTGGTGTTGGCCACCTCGCGCCCCTGGGTGCCGTCCAGCCACCACCAGAGCAGGCCGCAGAAGGTCAGCGACAGACTCACCCAGGCGATGGTCCAGCCGAGGGCCTCGCGGGTGGATACCTTGTGGGCGGTCTTGCCGCCCAGGACGAACAAATCCAGGGCCAGCATGGCCAGGACGAAGGCGATGAAGCCGACCCAGAAGATCGGCGAGACGCGGCCTCCAGGGCGGCGATGCGCTCCTCCAGGGGCGGGTGGGTCATGAACAGGCGCCGGAGGTTGAAACCGCCGCCCCCACCGCCGGCGATGCCGAACGCCGCCATCTTGTCCGGCAGCGGCGCCGGGTGCTGCCGCTGCAGCGCCCGCAGCGCGGCGATCATGCTGCCCCGCCCGGCCAGCGCCGCGCCGCCCGCGTCGGCGCGGAACTCGCGCTGCCGCGAGAACCACATGACGATGATGGAGGCCAGGATGCCGAGGATCACCTCCGCCACGATCATCGTCACGAAGAACGCCGGTCCGTGCCCCTGCTCGTTCTTGAACACCACCCGGTCCACCGTGTGCCCGATCACCCTTGAGAGGAACATCACGAAGGTGTTCACCACCCCCTGGATCAGCGCCAGCGTGACCATGTCGCCGTTGGCCACGTGGCTGACCTCGTGGCCCAGCACCGCCTCGGCTTCTTCCCGCGTCATGCTCGCGAGCAGCCCGGTCGACACCGCCACCAGCGCGGCGTTCTTGTTCATGCCGGTGGCGAAGGCGTTCACCTCGGGCGAGTCGTAGATGGCCACCTCGGGCATGCCGATGCCGGCCGCCCGCGCCTGCCGCATCACCGTCTGCACCAGCCACAGTTCGGCTTCCGTGCGCGGGTCGCTGATCACCCGCGCGCCCACCGACATCTTCGCCGTCCACTTGGAAATGGCCAGCGAGATGAAGGCGCCGCCGAAGCCCATCACCGCCGCGAAGATCAACAGGGCGTTGAGGTTGAGCCCCTGTTCGTTCAGGTACGGTTCCACCCCCAACAGCCGCATGGTGACCGTTCAGGTACGGTTCCACCCCCAACAGCCGCATGGTGACCGACAGCACCAGCACAATGGCCAGGTTGGTGGCGAGAAACAGGACGATGCGTTTCATGGGGTTCTCCCTATCAATGCGAGGTATCAGGCCTGGACCGCCGTTTCCGGTTCCATGTTCCGCGCGGCCCGCGACGCGAATCGGGAGCCGCGCTGGCGGCCGACGCTGCGCGCCACGGTGCGCCCGGTGCGCTCGGCCGCCCGGTCGATGGCGGCGTAGAGGTCGGCCTGGGTGTCCTCCACCACCACCTCCAGGGAGGGCGCCAGCCGCACCCGGATGCGGCAGCGCTTGTCGACGCCGCCGCGCGGCCCATTGATGTCGGCCAGCAGCACCGCCACCCGGTTGACGTGGTGGGCGCTGCGGCCCAGCGCGTAGGCGAGGCGCCGCTCGGTGTAGTCTCTCAGGCCGTCGGTGAGATCGAAGCCCTGGGTCTGGATGTCGGTATGCATGATATGACTCCTGCCGGTTGAATACGCAACCATGGTAAGGCCGGCCAGGCATCAATAAAATTCGAATATTCCTTAATATATATTCGTTAATTCCGAACTGACGACATGCTCAACTACAAGCAGCTGCACTACTTCTGGACCGTGGCCAAGTCGGGCGGCGTGGCGCGCGCCAGCGAACGCCTGCACCTCACGCCGCAGACCATCAGCGGGCAGATCGGCCTCCTGGAGGAGAACCTCGGGATGCAGTTGTTCCGGCGCGTCGGCCGCCGTCTGGAGCTCACCGAGACCGGTCAGCTGATCCTGTCCTATGCCGACGAGATCTTCCAGGTGGGCGGCGAACTGGAGGAGATGCTGCGCGGCCAGCCGGCGGGACGCCCGGTCCTGTTCCGGGTCGGCGTCGCCGACGTGGTGCCCAAGAGCATCGCCTACCAGCTGCTCGCCCCGGCCACCCGGTTGCCGGAGCCGATCCGCCTGGTGTGCCGGGAGGACAAGCTGGAAGACCTGCTGGCCGAGCTGGCCATCCACCGCCTGGACATGGTGCTGGCCGACAGCCCCTTGCCTTCCGCCACCGAGGTGAAGGGCTACAGCCACCGGCTGGGCGACTGCGGCATCCGCTTCTTCGCCACGCCCGCCCTGGCCGCCAGCCTGCGCGGCGACTTCCCCGCCCTGCTGGACGACGCGCCGCTGCTCCTGCCGGGCGAAGGCACGGCCCTGCGCGGCTTGCTGATGCGCTGGTTCGACGCCCAGCGCATCCGGCCGCGCATCGTCGGCGAGTTCGACGACAGCGCCCTGATGAAGGCCTTCGGCCGGGGCGGCGCGGGGGCGTTTCCGGCCCCCGCGGTGATCGCCGACCACGTGGCCAGGGAATATGGGGTCGTGGAACTGGGCGGCACCGAGGCGGTGCGGGAACACTTCTACGCCATCTCGGTGGAGCGGCGACTGCGCCATCCCGCCGTGGTGGCCATCAGCGAGGCGGCCCGGCAGGACTTGTTCGGCGCGGCGGACTGAGCCGCCAGGGCGACTCGGTCAGCCCCGCTCCGCCAGCAGCCGGCGCAGTTCGGCGATCTCGCCGCGCAGGGCGCGCAACTCGCCGTGCAGGTCGGTCTCGATGTGCTCGCGCGCCGCGTCCACCGCTGCCACCGTGTCCTGGTGCTCGACCTCGCTGAAGCCCTGCATGGCGTTGACGATGATGGCGATGAACAGGTTGAGCATGGTGAAGGTGGCGATGAGGATGAAGGGGATGAAGAAGGCCCAGGCATAGGGGAACTGTTCCATGACCGGCCGAGAGATACCCATGGACCAGCTCTCCAGGGTCATGATCTGGAACAGGGTATAGAGGGAGCGGCCCAGGTGGCCGAACCACTCCGGGTAGGCGGCGGCGAACAGGTTGGTGGCGATCACCGCGAAGACGTAATAGATCAGCAGCAGCACCAGGGCGATGGAGCCCAGCCCCGGAATGGCGGACAGCAGCGCCCCCACCACCCGGCGCATGGAGGGGACGATGGTCAGGATGCGCAGCACCCGCAGCACGCGCAACGCCCGCAGCACGCTCAGCTCGCCGCTGGCGGGGATGAGGGCGATGCCCACCACGATGAAGTCGAACACGCTCCAGGGGTCGCGGAAGAAGGCCCCGCGGTGCACGTAGATGCGGATCGCGATCTCCGCGACGAACACCGACAGGATGGCCTTGTCCAGGGCGATCAGGGTCTCGCCGTACACCGCCATGACCGAGGGCACCGTCTCCAGGCCCAGGATGACGGCGTTGACCAGGATCAGGACGAGGATGACGCCCTGCACCCGGCCATGCTGGATGAAGGCGCGCAGGCGCTCGCGCGGGGGGGCGGGGTGGGTCGTCGAGGGGTGGGCCATGGGGCGCTCTGGTCCGTGTCGTAAAGCGGGCTAGATGGGGACGACCGGGTCGTATTCCAGAGGCGCGCGGGGCGGGCCGTGCGCCCCCCGCCGCCGTCTCAGCTGATGAACAGTTCCTTGCGCTCCGGGAGGTTGAGCGGACACTGGGTGGCGTCGTAGCCGGCCTCCTCCAGGCGCTTGTAGATGGCCGCCAGGGCCATGTCCTCGGTGCGGAAGAAGTTTTCCTCGCCGATGTAGGCATAGAGGTCGGTGCGCTGCATCACCTCCAGCACCTGCTTCTTCAGCCCGGAGAACACCAGGGTGACGCCGTTCTCGTGCAGGCGGTGCACCAGGTGGTGGATCACCTCCTCGCCGGAGGCGTCCAGCTCGTTGATGCCGTCGCCCACCACCAGGAGGTACTTCGCCTTGGGATTGTCGGCCAGGGCGCCGAGGATGGCGTCCTCGAAATAGGGCACGTTGGCGAAATACAGGGAGCCGTCGAAGCGCACCGCGACGATGGTCTCGGACACCGGCAGGTTATGCACCTGGGCGTCGCGCAGGGTGCCGTCGGCGTGGCGGCTGAGGCGGGCGACGCGCGGCCGCATGCTGCGGTACAGGTAGAGCAGGATGGCCACCCCGGCCCCCACCAGTACGCCATGGTCCAGGTTGGGGGCGACCGCCAGGGTGGCGACGAAGGTCACCCCGGCCGCCACGCCGTCATGACGGTGGGCCTGCCAGGCGTGCTTCATGGCGGCGAAGTTGATCAGACCGACCACCGCCAGCATGATGATGCCGGCCAGCACCGCCTGGGGCAGGTGATAGAGCAGTGGGGTAAAGAACAGCAGGGCGATCAGCACCATCGCCGCCGTGACCACCGAGGCCAAGCCGGTGCGGGCCCCCGCGTTCATGTTCACCGCCGTGCGCGAGAAGCCGCCCGCCACCGGGAAGCCGCTGGACGCGCTGCTGGCCAGGTTGGCCAGGCCCTGGCCGATCAATTCCTGGTTCGGGTCGATGCGCTGCTTGGTCTTGGCGGCCATGGCCTTGGCCACGGAGATGCTCTCCATGAAGCCGACCAGGGCGATGACGATGGCGGCGGAGAGCAGTTCCAGGATCTTGCCAAGGTCAATGGCGGGCAGGCCGAACTCGGGCAGGCCGGCCGGCACCGAGCCCACCACCTCGCCGCCCGCCACCAGGCTGACCTTGCCGTCCTCGATCTTCTTGATGCGCCAGCGCTTACCGTCGCCCTTGGCGCCGGCCGGCGCCAGGCCGGTAATGTACAGGGTCGGGCCGACCGCCTCGAAATGCAGTTTCTTGAGCTGGTTGAGGATCTCCTGGGCGACCTTCTCCTCGCCCTTGGCCTGCAGCTCCAGCAGGCCGATCTCGTACCTGAGCCGGATGGCGTCCTGGGGCTTGAGGGTGGCGGCCTGGTCCTTGAGCGTCTTCTCGCGCAGCTTGAGGGCCGCCTGGCTGTTCTTCGCCTCGGCGGCCCGCGCCAGATAGTCCTGCACCAGCTGCTGGGCGTCGGGCTGGACGATGGCCTCCACCGGCAGGCTCTTCTTGCCCTCGTAGCCGATCCCCCAGCTGATCAGGGTGGACAGCACCACCGCCACCAGCACGTTGGGCCACTTGGGCAGGCGCTTCTTCATGAACCACATCAGGGCGATGGCCGCCACCCCCATCATCAGGGTAGGCATGTGCGTCTCGGGCAGCTGGGCCAGCACGCCGAGGATGTCCTTGAAGAAGACATCGCTCTTGGGCATGGACACGCCCAGCAGCTTGTTCAGCTGGGACAGGCCGATGATGATGGCCGCCGCGTTGGTGAAACCGACCACCACCGGGTGGGAGAGGAAGTTGACCACCACGCCCAGGCGCAACAGTCCCAGGCCGAGCTGCACCACGCCCACCACCAGCGCCAGCAGGACGGCGTAAACGATGTATTCGGCGCTGCCGGCGGTGGCCAGGGGCTGCAGGGCGGAGGCGGTCAGCAGGGCGACCACCGCCACCGGGCCGCTGGCGAGCTGGTTGGACGAACCCCACATGGCGGCGATGGCCACCGGCAGGAAGGCCGCGTACAGTCCGTAGAAGGCCGGCATGCCGGCCAGCTGGGCATAGGCCATGGACTGGGGGATCAGCACCAGGGCGACGGTGACGCCCGCGATCAGGTCCGCCTTGAGGTCCGCCCCGCGCAGGGGTAGCCAGCGCAGGAAAGGAAACACCGTCCGCAGCACTCCACTCATGCCCATCCCCCCTCAGGAAACGCAACGCGCCGACCCGCCGGGCCGGCCAACCTCAATGCAACGCCCAGGCGAGGCGGCATGTTCGAACTCAGACCGCGGCGGGCTTCTGCACCACGCAGAACAGGTCATCCGCGGCGTCCTCGCCGAGCCTCTCATAGATGGCGGCCAGGGCCAGGTCCTCGGTGGCGAAGATGTTGTCCTGGCCGATCATCTCGAACAGGCCGGTGCCGCGCATCACGTCCAGCACCTGCTTCTTGAGGCCGGAGAAGACCAGGTTGATGCCAGTCTCCCGCAGGCGGTCGATCAGGTGGTGGATCACCTCCTCGCCGGAGGCGTCCAGCTGGTTCATGCCGTCCGCCACTACCAGCACGAAGCGGGTCTTGGGATGGCTGGCCACCGCCTCCAGGATGGTGTCCTCGAAGAAGGACACGTTGGCGAAGTACAGGGAACCGTCGAAGCGCATGGCGATGACGTGCTCGCTGGTGGGCAGGGTGGGGTGCACCTTGACGTCCCTCAGGGTGCCGTCCGGGAAACGGCCCAGCACCGCCACCCGGGGCGTCATGGTGCGCAGCAGATAGAGCACGATGGCCAGCCCCGCCCCCACCATGATGCCGTTGTCCAGATGGGGGGCGAAGGCCAGGGTGGCGATGAAGGTGACGATGGCGGCGGCGCCGTCGTGCCGGCTGGCCTGCCAGGCATGCTTGACCGCGGCGAAGTTCACCAGGCCGATCACCGCCATGATGATGATCGCCGCCAGCACCGCCTGGGGCAGGTGGTAGAGCAGCGGCGTGAGCAGCAGCAGGGTGACCAGCACGATGATGGCGGTGATCACCGAGCTCAGGCCGGTGACGGCGCCCGCGTTCAGGTTCACCGCCGAGCGGGAGAAGGAGCCGGACGTCGGGAAGGCCTGGGAGAAGCTGCCGACGATGTTGGCCAGGCCCTGGCCGACCAGTTCCTGGTTCGGGTCCAGCCGCTGCTTGGTCTTGGCGGCGATGGCCTTGGCGATGGAGATGGCCTCCATGAATCCGACCAGGGAGATCACCAGGGCGGTGGACAGCAGCGCGCCGAACAGGCTCATGTCCATGCTGGGCAGGGTCAGGGAGGGCAGGCCGGGCGGGACGCTGCCGACCACCTCGCCGCCCCCGGTGAGCTGGATCTTGCCATCCTCCACCTTCTTGACATACCAGACGCGGCCGTCGGTCTGCACGCCCGGCGGCACCTCGCCGGCCAGGAACAGGCGGCCCGGCTTGCCGTCCACTTCTTCCCGGACGAAGGCGTAGTGGCGCAGTTCCTTCAGCTGACCGGCGTTGTAGTCCTGCTGCGCCTTGGCCTGGGTGCGGGCGACGTCCTCGCGGTAGTTGGCCGCCAGCAGGTCCGCCTCGGGCGCGTCGGCCTTCTCCAGCCGGGCGACCTCGTCGGCACGGTCCTGGACGATGGCCTCCAGCTCCTTCAGGTAGGCCACGCCCACCTCGTAGTCGGCCAGCACCTCGGCCGGACGCACCGCCGTGATGTCGCCACCCACCGCGCCGGCCTTCTTCTCGAAGCCGATGCCCCAGCTCACCAGGGTGGTGAGCACCACGGCGATCAGCACCCCCGGCCACTTCGGACGGTATTTCCTGATCGGCTGAATTCCGATTCCTATTACAGTTCAGCCACCTTCAAGCGCATGAACCGCTTTGGATGATCAGCCTGAATGACGTTATCCCGCACGGTGACCAACCAGTAGTCTCCTTCGTCAGTCTGTGAAACTACGGTGGTTGCTTCGTTCCACTCAGTGGCGGAAAGCTCTGCTGCCACCTGCACAGTGTAGGTCAAGTCCGTGGCCTGTTTGGAACTGGGTGCGAATCCGATAACCGACGCAGGAATCCAGAAGCTTGCCGAGCTGAAGAGCCTGCGCGTGCTTGACCTGTCCGACACACCCATTACCGACCAGGGGCTGAATGACCTCAAGCATGTCCAGTCGCTTACCAGCCTGAGCGTCGCCGGCTGCCAGCTCAGCGATTCAGGACTCGCGGCGTTGGTCCGCGAGCTGCCGAACTTGGAGATGATATTCCTACATTACACCGATTGCGCATCTGCCACGACGATGGAACTGCTCCGCCACGGCAAGGTGAAGACGGTCGATTTGTCGAGCACGAAAGTGAATGACGCGGCCGTCCGCATGCTGCTGGCGATCGAACCGCTGGAAGAGGCCTTCCTGGACGGCACGGATGTCTCCGATGCCGCACTGGCACATGTCGCCCTGGCAAGAAA
>JALOTG010000165.1 GCA_025458005.1 Thiobacillaceae bacterium | reverse complement strand
TGGCGTTTGTCGCGGACCAGGTCCGCTCCACAAGACCGCCCGCGGCTGTTCTGGGGTTCACGCCACGTGGGCCGCGCGCCGCCCGTTCAGCCCAGCACGTCGCGCGCCTCGATCCACGTCCAGGCCCCCGGCGGCAGGTCGTCCGGCAGGACATAGCCGCCCACCGCCTCGCGGTGCAGGGCCCCACCCGGTTGCCGGCGGCGGCCACCATGCGCTTGACCTGGTGGTAGCGGCCGCCGGTCAGGGTGAGGCGCAGGTCGCGCTCGTCGATCCGCTCGCAGGCGGTGGCGGCCACCGGCTCCGGATCGTCGCGTAGTTCCACGCCGGCCAGGAGGGCGGCCATCAGCGCGTCGTCCGCCGGGTGCCTGAGGGTGACCCGGTAGACCTTGGCGACCCGCCGCTTGGGCGAGGTGAGGGCGTGGATGAACTGGCCGTCGTCGGAGAACAGCAGCAGGCCGGTGGTGTCCTCGTCCAGCCGCCCCACCGGCTGCGCGCCACGCGTGATGAGCGGCGGCGGCAGCAGGCCGAACACGCTGGGGTGGTGCAGGGGCTTGCGCGAGCACTCATGGCCGGCCGGCTTGTGCATCGCCAGGTAGACCCGCTCCCGCCAGCGCCAGGCCTCGCCGTCGACGCTGAATGCCAGCCCCTCGGGGGCGCATTCGACGAACGGGTCGGCGCAGGGCCGGCCGCCCACCGTCACGCGACCCTGTCGGACCAGCGCGCGGCATTCCTTGCGGCTGCCGAAGCCCTGGGTGTGCAGCAGCCGTTCCAGGGTCATGGCCATGGCATGGTCCCGCGTGGGAGCGGACCCTGTCCGCGATCGATGGCGCCGTCGCGGTCAGGGTCCGCTCCGACGGCGCTCAAGAGATCTCCTGCAGGAAGTCCCTGACCACCCGCAGCCGCTCGTCCAGCGTCTCGGCGCTCCGCTCGATGCGCAGCCGGTCCTGCCCGGCCAGCTTGTATTCCCGCTTGGTCTGGATGAGCCTGATCAGCCGGGCCGGATCGATCGGCGGGTTGGACACGAACTGCACGCTGGCGTTGTCCGGCCCGGCCTCCAGGCGGGTGATGCCCAGCGGCTGGGTGCGGATGCGCAGCCGGTGCACCTCCAGCAGGGTGCGGGCGGGCTGCGGTGGCAGGCCGAATCGGTCGATCAGTTCCTCCTCCATGGTCCGCAGTTCGGCCTCCGATTGGCAGCTGGCCAGCCGCTTGTAGAGCACCAGCCGCTCGTGCACGTCGGCGCAGTAGTCCTCCGGCAGCAGGGCGGGCAGGTGCAGGTTGATCTCGGCGGTCACCGCCAGGGGCGCCTCCAGGTCAGGCTCTCTGCCTTCCTTGAGTGATTTGACAGCTATGTTCAGCATGTCATTGAAAAGATTGAACCCGACCTCCTGCATCTCGCCGCTCTGATCCTCGCCCAGCACCTCGCCGGCGCCGCGGATCTCCAGGTCTTGCATGGCCAGGTAGAAGCCCGAGCCCAGCTCTTCCATCAGCTGGATGGCCTCCAGGCGCTTCTGGGCCGCCGGCGTGATCTTGGCGCCCGGCGGGGTGAGCAGGTAGGCGTAGGCCTGGTGGTGGGAACGGCCGACCCGCCCCCTGAGCTGGTGCAGTTGGGCGAGGCCGAACTTGTCGGCCCGATTCATCAGGATGGTGTTGGCGGTGGGCACGTTGATGCCGGTCTCGATGATGGTGGTGCACAAGAGCAGGTTGAAGCGCTGGTGGTAGAAGTCGCGCATGACGTGCTCCAGCTCGCGCTCCGCCATCTGGCCGTGGGCGATCTGGATGCGCGCCTCGGGCAGCAGATTTTCGAGCTTCTCGCCCATGGTCGCGATCGACTCCACCTCGTTGTGCAGGAAGTAGATCTGCCCGCCGCGCTTGAGCTCGCGCAGCACCGCCTCGCGGATCAGGCCGTCGGACCAGGGGTGGACGAAGGTCTTGATGGCCAGGCGCTTCTGGGGCGCGGTGGCGATCACGGAGAAGTCGCGGATGCCCTCCAGGGACATGGCCAGGGTGCGCGGGATGGGCGTGGCGGTCAGTGTCAGCACGTCCACCTCGGCGCGCAACTCCTTCAGGCGCTCCTTCTGGCGCACGCCGAAGCGGTGCTCCTCGTCGATGATCACCAGGCCCAGGTTGCGGAAAACGATGTCCTTCTGCAGCAGCTTGTGGGTGCCGATGACGATGTCGATGCGGCCCCCCTTGAGGCCGTCCAGGGCCGCCGCCACCTCCTTGGGGGAGCGGAAGCGCGACAGTTCGGCGATCTTCACCGGAAAGTCGGCGAAGCGGTCGGAGAAGGTCTGGAAGTGCTGCTCGGCGAGCAGGGTGGTGGGGCACAGCACGGCCACCTGGCGGCCGCCGGACACCGCCACGAAGGCGGCGCGCAGGGCCACCTCGGTCTTGCCGAAGCCGACGTCGCCGCACACCAGGCGGTCCATGGGACGGCCCGAGCGCATGTCCGTCACCACCGCCTCGATGGCGGCGAGCTGGTCGGGCGTCTCCTCGAAGCCGAAGCCCTCGGCGAAGGCGTCCAGGTCGTGATGGCCGACCTCGAAGGCATGGCCCTGGCGCACGGCGCGCTGGGCGTAGAGGTTGAGCAGTTCGGCGGCGGTGTCGCGCGCCTTCTCCATGGCCCGGCGCTTGGCCTTTTCCCACTGGCCGCTGCCCAGCCTGTGCAGCGGGGCGGTTTCGGGGTCACCGCCCATGTAGCGGGCGATCAGCTGCAGGTGGGCGACCGGCACGTAGAGCTTGTCGCCGCCGGCGTACTCCAGGGTGAGGAATTCCTCCGGTCCTTCGCCCAGGTCCATGCCGGTGAGGCCCCGATAGCGGCCGATGCCGTGCTGGACATGCACCACCGGGTCGCCGAGCTTGAGCTCGGAGAGGTCGCGCAGCAGTCCCTCCACCTGGGTCTGCCGAGCCGCGCGCGCCGCCCGCGCGGTGGGGCTGCGGGCGTAGAGCTCGGTCTCGGTGAGGACGGCCCGTCGCGCCTCGGTGTCGACGAAGCCGGCGGCCAGCGGGCCGGTGGTGAGGAGGAGCGCGCGAGGCGCGAGGGGTGAGGCGTGAGGGGAAACCCAGCCCTCGTGCAGTTCAGGCTTGAGGCCGTATTCCGCCAGGGCAGAGGCCATGGTCTCGCGCCGTCCGAGGCTCTCCGCCACAAGCAGGGTCGCGCCGTCGAAGCGGGCGAGATGGGCCTTCAGTCGGGCGTAGGGGTCCTCCGCCCGGCGGTCCGTGGCCACCTCGGGCGGCGGTTCGTAGGGCAGGGAGTGCTCGGAATCCCGACGTGGCTCGGGCTGCAAACCGGGCTGCGGGTCGGGCCGTAGGTCGGGCTTCAGCCCGACATCGCCGTCTGCCTGTCGCCCCGGAGTCCGATCCGCTAGCTCGATGCGGGCATAGGGTCTTAGCCGCCCGTAAAAGGCGTCCGGCGGCAGGAACAGGGCATCCGGCGACAGCAGCGGGCGGTCCCGGTCGCCCAGCAGCAGGCGGTGGCGGCCCTGGGTGTCGGCCCAGAAGCCCTCCACCGCCCGCTGCACGTCGCCATGCAGCACCACGGTCACCTCCGCCGGCAGGTAGTCGAACAGGGTGGACATGGTGTCGAAGAACAGCGGCAGGTAGTACTCCACCCCGGCCGGGGCCAGCTTGTGGGAGACGTCCTTGTACAGCCTGCTCTTGGAGGGATCGCCCTCGAAGCGGTCGCGGAAGGCCTGCCGGAAGCGGGTCACGCCCGCCTCGTCGAGGGGAAACTCGCGCGCCGGCAGCAGGCGGATCTCGTTCACCTTGTAGAGGGTGCGCTGGGTGTCCGGGTCGAAGGTGCGCAGGCTCTCCACCTCGTCGTCGAGCAGCTCGATGCGGAAGGGCAGGGCGGCGCCGGTGGGGAAGAGGTCGATCAGCCCGCCGCGCACGGCGAATTCGCCCGGCGAGAGGACCTGATTGACGTGGCCGTAGCCGGCCCGCGTCAGCCGCTCGCGCAGGGCCTCCACGTCCAGCCGCTCGCCCAGCTTGAGCAGGAAGGCGTGAGCGGCCAGGAATTCGGGCGGCGCCAGGCGCTGGGTGGCGGTGGCCGCCGGGGCGACAAGCAGGTCGACCTTGCCCTGGCTGGCCTGCCAGAGGGTCTCCAGCCGTTCCGAGACCAGGTCCGGGTGCGGCGAGAGGGGGTCGTAGGGCAGGGTCTCCCAGTCGGGGAACAGGCGCACGGCCAGGGCTGGCTCGAACCAGGACGCCTCCTCGGCGATGCGCGCCGCCGCCTGGGCCGATTCGGTCAAGACGAGCAGGCGGGCGGAGCGGGCCAGACCGGCCAGGACCAGGCTGTCCGCCGAACCGGGCGGCAGGTCGAGCCTCGAACGTTGGCCGGAAGGGGGGAGTCGGGGAACGGCGGGCATGGTGAAAAGGTCGGTCGGAGGTCGACATTATCTTCGAATCGACCGGCCAGCGGCTGGGTCGCCACGGCCTCGCGGGTCTCTCGATGAACCGGGTGATCAATGGGAAAGGAGTCCTCCTGTCATTCCCTGGATCGCCACGGCCCGATGCGCCTCGCGATGACGTCATCGCGAGCCTCCTGTTCCAGCCTGACCGGAACTGCACACGGAATGGGCGAGACACCCTGGCGTGCCCTGGATCGCCACGGCGCTGCGCGCCTCGCGATGACGTCATTGCGAGGAGGCGAAGCCGACGCGGCAATCCAGTCCGATGCCAGATTCATGCATTCGAGATCAACGACCTGCTGGATGCGGATCCTGTCGGGTGGAGACAGTTCATGGAGAGGAGGCGAAGCCGACGTGGCGATCCAGTCGAAAGCGGCGTCATCCGTGGTGGGTCGATGGGGATATCGACTCCTGAAATATCAAGGGGTTGCAGGCCAGCGGTCAATTCGGGTTCATTTCCAGTACTTCGCCTTCTCCGGCAGCACCCAGCGCACGCCGCCGCGCGGCTCCTCCCGGTCGCCGGCGTAGCGCGGGATGAGGTGGATGTGCAGGTGCGGCACGGTCTGACCGCCGGCGGGGCCCTGGTTGATGCCGATGTTGTAGCCGTCCGGGCGGTGTGCCTCGTCCAGGATCGCCCTGGCGCGTGCGAGCGACCGCAGGAGGGCCAGCTGCTCGGCCTCGCTGGCCTCGAACAGGGTGGCGACGTGGCGGCGGGTGATGACGACGGTGTGACCGGGCGAGACGGGGAAGCCGTCCTTGTAGACCACGGTGAGCGCATCCTCGGCCAGGATGCGGGCGGGGTCCAGGTGGCAGAAGGGGCAGGGCTTGGTCATCGGCGCATCTTATGCCGCGGCGGCCGGGCGGCAAAGCCGGGACCGGTCGGCCCGTCCCGGCGCGATGTGCTCCGGGTCGCAGCGGCCGCTGGCACAATGCCGGTCATGAACCGACCCGAGCACGAGACTTCCGGCGCCGAGACAGAGGCGCAGGATCCCCTGCGGCGCTTCCGCAGCTGGCATGGCTTCCTGGCCGCGTCGATCGCCGTCAACGTCCTGTTCGTCTACGCCATGCTGGGCGCCCCGTCCGACCCCTCCATTCGGGTCTGGTACAAGGTGCTGATGTGGTTCCCGTTCAATGCCATCGCCACCGGGGTCTACCTGGCCATCATGGCGCGGCTGTCGCGCGGGGCGGGCTCGGCGGCGGCGGCGGGGTTCTATGTGGCCCTCTGCGGCCTGCTGATCGCGGCCAACTGGGCGCTGATGCTGTCGGCCTGACCGCGCCGGGTGGCCGCCAAGGCTGCGACCAGGTGGTCGGCAAGCGGGATTGCAGTATAGTCATCGCCACCGTGTCGCCCGCGGCCTGAAGGCCGGGCCGACGGCGGCACGCTTCAGGAAGGAGACATCGATGATCAGCTTCGTCGTCAACGGCAAGCCCCGCAGCGTGGACGTCCCCGACGACACCCCGCTGCTGTGGGTCCTGCGCGATCACCTGCGCCTCACCGGCACCAAGTTCGGCTGCGGCGAATCCCTCTGCGGCGCCTGCACCGTGCACATCGACGGCAAGCCGGCGAAGGCCTGCTCGGTGGAGGTGGGCCGGCTGGGCGGCAAGTCCGTGGTCACCATCGAGGGCATCGCCGGCCCGGTCATCGACGCCCTGCGCGATGCCTGGGCGGAACTGGACGTGCCGCAGTGCGGCTACTGCCACTCCGGGCAGCTGATGCGCGCCGCCTCCCTGCTCGCCGACAACCCCCGACCGAGCGACGCGGACATCGACCAGGCCATGAACGGCAACCTGTGCCGCTGCGCCACCTACCAGCGCATCCGCGACGGCATCCATGCCGCCGCCAGCCGCCTCGCCGTCCGGCCGGGAGCCTGACCATGACCGACCGCCACGCCACCGATCCGCGCGACCCTTCCCGCCGCGCCTTCATCCAGGCCGGGGCCGCCCTCGGCGCCGGCCTGACCCTGGGCTTCCACCTCACCCCCACGCGAGCCGCCAGGCTGTCCATCCCCACGCCGGCCGGCGAGGCCTTCGCCCCCAACGCCTTCATCCGCGTCACGCCGGACGGCGCCGTGACCGTGCTGGTCAAGCACCTGGAGATGGGCCAGGGCGTCTACACCGGCCTGCCCGCCCTGGTGGCCGAGGAACTGGAGGTGGACTGGAAGGACATCCGCGTCGAGGCCGCGCCCACCGACGCGAAGCTCTACAACAACCTGCTCTGGGGCCCCATGCAGGGCACCGGCGGCAGCACGGCGATGGCCAACTCCTACGAGCAGCTGCGCCGCGCCGGGGCGACGGCGCGGGAGATGCTCAAGGAGGCCGCCGCGCGCGCCTGGCAGGTCGACCGCGCCGGCCTGCGCGCCGAGTCGGGGGCGGTGCTCGACCCGGCCACCGGCCGGCGCCTGGGCTACGGCCGGCTCGCCGAGGCCGCCGCGCTGCTGGAGGTGCCGGAGCACGTGCCCCTCAAGGCGGCCAAGGACTTCAAGGTCATCGGCAAGGGCTTCAAGCGCACCGACACGCGCGCCAAGTCCGACGGCAGCGCCCAGTTCGGCCTGGACCTCCATCTCGACGGCATGCTCACCGCCGTGGTGGCGCGGCCGCCGCGCTTCGGCGACACGCTGAAGGCCTTCAACGCCGACCGTGCCTTGGCCGTGCCGGGCGTCAAGGCGGTGTTCGAGATTCCCGCTGGCGTCGCCGTGGTGGCCGCCGACACCTGGTCGGCCCTGAAAGGGCGCCAGGCCCTCGTCATCGAGTGGACGCCCGGCCCGGCCGCCGGCCTGTCCAGCGCCGCCATCCTCGCCTCCTATCGCGACCTCGCCAAACAACCCGGCGCCGTGGCGCGCAACGACGGCGACGCGGACCGGGCCCTGGCGACGGCCGCGCGCAGGATCGCCGCCGAGTTCGAGGTCCCCTACCTGGCCCACGCGCCCATGGAGCCGCTCAACTGCGTGGTGCACGTGCGGGAAGGCGGCTGCGACATCTGGACCGGCGACCAGTTCCAGACCATGGACCAGCGCAACGCCGCCCAGGTGCTGGGCATCGCGCCGGAGCAGGTGCGCATCCACACCCTCTATGCCGGCGGCAGCTTCGGGCGGCGCGCGAACCTGAAGTCCGACTATATCGTCGAGGGCGTGCACATCGCCCGGCGCATGAAGGTGCCGGTGAAGACGATGTGGACCCGCGAGGACGACATCCACGGCGGCTACTACCGGCCCTGCTACCTGCACGCCCTGGAGGCGGGCCTCGACGCGAACGGCCGGCCGCTGGGCTGGAAGCACCGCATCGTCGGCCAGTCCATCGTCGCCGGCACGCCCTTCGAGGCCGGCATGGTGAAGGACGGCGTCGACCACACCTCGGTGGAGGGGGCCGCCAACCTGCCCTACGCCATCCCCAACCTGTTCGTGGACCTGCACTCGCCGCGACTGCCGGTCCCGGTGCTCTGGTGGCGCGCGGTCGGTAGCACGCACACCGCCTTCGCGACCGAGGTATTCCTCGACGAACTGGCCCAGGCCGCCGGCGAGGACCCGGTGGCCTTCCGCAGGAAGCTGCTCAAGGGGCATCCGCGTCACCTGGCGGTGCTCGACCTGGCCGCCGAGAAGGCGGGCTGGGGCACCCCCCTGCCCCAGGGCTGGGGGCGCGGCGTGGCGGTACACGAGTCGTTCAACAGCTACGTGGCCGAGGTGGCCGAGGTGAGCGCCAAGCCGGACGGCACGTTCAAGGTCGAGCGGGTGGTCTGCGCCGTCGACTGCGGGCTGGCCGTGACGCCGGACGTGGTCAGGGCGCAGATGGAGGGCGGCATCGGCTTCGGCCTGGCCGCCGCCCTGCACGGCGCCGTGACCCTGGAGGACGGCCGGGCGGCGCAGTCGAACTTCGACGACTACCGCGTCCTGCGCATGAAGGAGATGCCGCGCGTGGAGGTCCACATCGTGGCGAGCGAGGCGCCGCCCACGGGAGTGGGCGAGCCCGGCGTGCCGCCGATCGCCCCGGCGGTGGCCAACGCCCTGTTCGCCGCCACCGGCAAGCGCCCGCGCCGGCTGCCCCTGGGCACCCGGCTGGCCTGAGGCCGCGCGGCCATGCGGGGCGCCGATCCGGAAGTCCTGGCGGCCGCGCGCGACTGGCTCGCCGCGGGGCATCGCGTCGTCCTGGCGACGCTGGTGCGCACCTTAGGCAGCGCGCCGCGCCCGGTGGGGGCGCTGCTCGCCCTGTCCGACCGCGGCCTTCTATCCGGCTCGGTGTCCGGCGGCTGCGTCGAGGCGGACCTGCTCGAGCGCGTCCGCGCGGATTTTCCAGACCGACCGGGCGTCATGGCCTACGGCGTCGAGGCCGACACCGCGCGCCGCTTCGGCCTGCCCTGCGGCGGCACCCTGGAGCTGGTGCTGGAGCCCCTGGCCTCGACCGCCGTGGTCGACCCGCTGCTGGACGCCCTCGCCCGGCGGCGCTGCCTGCGACGCACGCTCGACCTCGCGACCGGCCGGGTCGAGCTGGCCGAGGGCGACCTGCCGGAAGACTGCGCCTTCGACGGCCGCCGGCTCGACCGCGTCTACGGCCCGCGCTGGCGTCTGCTGGCCATCGGCGCCGGGCAGATCACCCGCTTCCTGGCCGAGATGGCCCAGGCCCTCGACTACGACGTGCTGGTCTGCGAGCCGCGCGAGGAATACCGCGCCTCGTGGCAAGGACACGGCGAACTTCTCCCCGGCATGCCGGACGACGCGGTGCGCGACCTGGCCCCGGACGGGCGCAGCGTGGTGGTGGCCCTGACCCACGACCCCAGGCTTGACGACCTGGCCCTCATGGAGGCCCTGGGTTCCCGCGCCTTCTACGTCGGCGCGCTGGGCTCGCGGCGCAACCAGGCCAGGCGGCGCGAGCGGCTGGCGGAGCTCGGCCTGGGCACCGACCAGGTGGCGCGCCTGCACGGGCCGGTCGGCCTGCCCCTCGGCGGCAGGACCCCGGCCGAGATCGCGCTGGCCATCCTGGCCGAGGTCACCGCCCTGCGCCACGGCGCCATCCTCACCCTGGCGACGCCGGCCCCCCGCGCCGAGGCGGCCTGCGCCTGATGCAGGGCCTCCTGCTCGCCGCCGGACGCGGTGAACGTTTCGGCGGCAACAAGCTGCTGCACCCCCTGGACGACGGCACGCCCGTCGCCCTGGCCTCGGCGCGCAACCTGATGGCGGCCCTGGACGACGTGCTGGCGGTGGTCAACGGCGAAGACCCCGAGCTCATCGCCCTGCTCGAACGAGCCGGCGTCGTGGTGACCGTCTGCCCGGACGCGGACCGGGGCATGGGCACCAGCCTGGCCTGGGGCGCCGCGCAATCGCGCCAGGCTGACGGCTGGCTGGTCGCCCTGGCGGACATGCCCTGGATCGCGCCCCAGACCATGCGCGCCGTCGCCCGCGCGCTGACCGACCCGAGCCTCATCGCCGCCGCCGCCCTGCGGGGCCGGCGCGGCCACCCGGTGGCCTTCGGCCGCGCCTACGGGGCGCAACTGATGGCGCTGACAGGCGACCAGGGCGCCCGTCGGCTGCTCGAACGCCATGCCGGGCGGCTCGTCCTGGTGGCCTGCGAGGACACGGGGATCCTGCGCGACATCGACCGGCGCGAGGACCTCGCGCGGCGCTGAGCGCCGGCCGGCCACGCGAGGACCAGCGGCGTCGGGTCAGGCGCTCACCAGTTGGTCTCCCGCTCCGCCGTGGCGGAGATCTTGTGGATGGCCAGGTCGGCGCCCTCGAATTCCTGCTCCGGGTCCAGGCGGATGCCCACTGCGGCCTTGAGCGCCCCATAGACCACCAGACCGCCGATCAGTGCGACCGAGATGCCGGCCAGGGTGCCGACCAGCTGCGCCGCGAAGCTGACCCCTCCGAGTCCGCCCAGGGCCTGGGCGCCGAAGATGCCGGCGGCGACGCCGCCCCAGGCGCCGCACAGGCCGTGCAGGGGCCACACGCCCAGCACGTCGTCGATGCGCCACTTGTTCTGGGTGAGGGTGAACAGGACGACGAACATCGCGCCGGCCACGCCGCCGGTCACCAGGGCGCCGAGGGGATGCATGATGTCCGAGCCGGCGCACACCGCCACCAGGCCCGCCAGGGGGCCGTTGTGGATGAAGCCGGGGTCGTTCCGCCCCGCCGCCAGGGCGGCGAGGATGCCGCCGGCCATGGCCATCAGGGAGTTGACCGCCACCAGGCCGGACACCGCCTGCAGGGTCTGGGCGGACATGACGTTGAAGCCGAACCAGCCCACCGTGAGGATCCAGGCGCCCAGGGCGAGGAAGGGGATGCTGGAGGGCGGGTGGGCCGACATCAGCCCCCCCTCGCGATAGCGGCCGCGCCGGGCGCCGAGCAACAGCACCGCCACCAGGGCGATCCAGCCGCCCACCGCGTGCACCACCACCGAGCCGGCGAAGTCGTGGAACTTGGCCCCCAGCGATGCCTCCATCCAGTCCTGGAAGCCGAGGTTGTTGTTCCAGACGAGCCCCTCGAAGAAGGGGTAGATGAAGCCCACCAGCGCGAAGGTGGCGGCCAGCTGGGGGTTGAAGCGGGCACGCTCGGCGATGCCGCCGGAGACGATGGCGGGGATGGCGGCGGCGAAGGTGAGCAGGAAGAAGAACTTGACCAGGTCGTAGCCGTTCTTCTCGGTCAGGCTGGCGGCGCCGCTGAAGAAGTCCACCCCGTAGGCGATGCCGTAGCCGATGAAGAAGTAGGCGATGGTGGAGACGCTGAAGTCGGTAAGGATCTTCACCAGGGCGTTGACCTGGTTCTTCTTGCGCACCGTGCCCAGTTCGAGGAAGGCAAAGCCGGCGTGCATGGCCAGGACCATGATGGCGCCCAGCAGGATGAACAGCACATCGCCGCCCGATTTGAATGCATCCATGAAGTTCTCCTCGAAAACGGGAAAATGGTTTTGGAGGGATCGAGCGCGGAGCTGCTCGGGAACGAGCATATAAAGAAAAACTATCTGGGATGCTGAAAAGGAGGCGCGTTATGAAAAAGATTCTGTTTT
>JALOTG010000028.1 GCA_025458005.1 Thiobacillaceae bacterium | reverse complement strand
AATTTCAAGTCCATCTTCGCCCTGAACATGATCTTCTACAACGGGTTCTTCGCCATTGTCGGCCTGTACCTGTTGACCCTGATGGACCGCAAGCTGAGCGCCTATTCCAAGCCCGTCGGCCTGCTCGCCTTCCTCTGGCGTCTCGCCCTGACCACCGCCACAGGCTCCATCTTCGGCTTCATCGTCGCCCGCGCCGGCTACAACTCGGCCCTGATGGCGCCCATGTTCATCATCATGTCCTTCGCCTACGGCCTGGCGGCCTTCATGGTCGTGCAATCGGTGATGTACCGCTGGAACGGCCTGCGCCTGGATGACCGCATACGCGAGCGGCTGCGCAAGCTGCTGGCGGTGTTCGTGGCGGCCGCGCTCTACTTCACCGTGGTCTTCCACCTCACCAACCTCTACTTCGCCAAGCAGTGGGACTTCGAGCGCTTCATCCTCCTGGAGGGCGGCAGCTACACACTGATGTTCTGGATCGGCCAGATCATCATCGGCGGCATCATTCCGCTGATCCTGCTCCTGGGTCCCTTCAAGGCGCGCGGCGGCATACTGTGCACCTGCTTCATCGCGCCGGTGCTGGTGATCCTGGGGGGCCTCGCACAAATGTACGTCACCATCATCGGCGGCCAGGCCTTCCCGCTGGTCATGTTCCCGGGCTACGCCGAATCCAGCACCTTCTTCGACGGGGTCGTCGCCCACTACGTCCCGACCGTATGGGAATGGCTGATGGGCCTGGGCGGCCTGGGCGTCGCCTTCCTGCTCACGGCGGTGGCGGTACGCACCTTCAAGTTCATGCCCCAGGACGATTTCCACGAGATCGAATCCGAACACGCCTGACATTTCCACCCTCAAAAAAGCCGACTGTTTTTGTCGGCTTTTTTGTTTTTTCGGGTAGAATACGGCCATGGCTCACCTGTATCTCTCCGCCGCGCACAAGTCCTCGGGGAAGACCACCGTCACCCTGGGGCTGTGCCGCGCCCTCAAGCGCCGCGGCCTGGCGGTGCAGGCCTTCAAGAAGGGCCCGGACTACATTGATCCGATCTGGCACGCTCAGGCGTCCGGTCGACCCAGCTACAACCTGGACTTCCACATGATGACCCGCGCGGAGATCGGGTCCCTGTTCGCGCGCCATGCCGGCGAGGCCGACATCGCCCTGATCGAGGGCAACAAGGGCCTCTACGACGGCATGGATCTGGAAGGGACCGACAGCAATGCCGCGCTCGCCAAGCTGCTGGGGGCACCCGTGGTCCTGGTCCTCGACACCCAGGGCATGACCCGCGGCATCGCGCCGCTGCTGCTCGGCTACCAGGCCTTCGACCCGGAGGTGAATATCGCCGGGGTGATCCTGAACAAGGTTGGCGGTCCGCGACACGAGGACAAACTGCGCGCGGTCATCGAGCGCTACACCGACATCCGGGTGATGGGCGCCGTGCCAAGGGACCCCAGGCTGGAGATCTTGGAACGCCACCTGGGCCTGATTCCCGGCAACGAGGCCGAATACGCCGAGGCGCGCATCGAGGGGATCGCCACAGCCGTCGCCGCGCACGTCGACCTGGACGCCGTGCTCGCCGTCGCTGCGAAGGCGCCAACCACCCCTCTTCCAGACCAGTGCGCACCGCCGGATGGAAGCGGCCTGCGCATCGCCTATGCCCTCGACCAGGCATTCGGTTTCTACTACCAGGAAGACCTGGATACCCTGCGCGACGCCGGCGTGCGGCTGATCACCCTCAACACCCTGGCGGACGAGCGCCTGCCGGCGGTGGATGGCCTGATCCTGGGCGGCGGCTTTCCCGAGGTCTTCGCCAGGCGCCTGGAAGCCAACCGCGGCCTGCGCCAGGACATCCGCGCCGCCATCGAGGCCGGGCTGCCGACCTACGCCGAATGCGGCGGCCTGATGTATCTGTCCCGCGCCATCGAGTGGAAGGGGGAACGCGCCGAGATGGTGGGCGTGGTGCCCGGCGAGGCGGTCATGGGCAGCCGCCCGGTCGGCCGGGGCTACGCGGTCCTGTCCGGCACGGGTGCCTCGTTCCTGGATGCCGGGCCGGATCGTGCCATACCCGCCCACGAGTTCCACTACTCGGCCCTGCGGGGCCTGCCCGACGGGCTCGACTTTGCCTATCGGATGCAACGCGGCCACGGCATCGACGGCCGGCACGATGGCTACCTCTACAAGAATCTGCTTGCCGCCTATTGCCACCGCCGGGGCACCGGCGCGGCGGGCTGGATTGCCCCCTTTCTCGACAAGGTTCGCGCCCATGCGCATTCGCGGTTGCCTGCACGCCAGGTCGCCTGATATTCAGCAAGGAAGGAAACGACATGATCAACCTGACCAAGAACGCCGCGGAAATGATCCGTCAGGCCGCCGAGCAATCCGAAGCCAAGGACATGGGCCTGCGCGTCGCCGCCAAGGTGAACGATGCCGGCATGCTGGAATTTGGCATGGGCTTCGACCAGGAGCGCGAAAACGACGCCATCTCCGAGTCCTGGGGCATTACCTTGCTGGTCTCCGCCCATAGCGCCCCCTACCTGAACGATGTCACCATCGACTTCGGCGAGGTCTCTCCTGGCCAGCAAAGCTTCGTATTCATGAAGCCCGGTGCCGAGTCCCCCGAGGGCAGCGGTGGCGGTGGCTGCGGCAGTGGTTCCGGCAGTGGTTCCGGCGGTGGTTCTGGCGGCGGCTGCGGTTCGGGCGGCTGCGGTTCGGGCGGCTGCGGTAGCTGATCGCTGGTGAGGGGTGAGGCCACCTTCCCGCCCCTCGCGCCTCACTCTTCACGACATAGCTATGGATTACCTACCGATCTTTCTCGACCTGCGCGGCAGGAACGGCCTGGTCGTGGGCGGCGGCGACATGGCCGCGCGCAAGGCCGCCCTGATGCTCAATGCCGGGGCCTGGGTCACCGTCGTCAGTCCCGAGCCGCTCGCGGCGACCTTCGACGAACTGTCCGGCACCGATCGTCTGATCCACCGCCAGCAGCCCTTCCTGGCCGAGCACCTGGAAGGCATGGAGATCGTCTATGCCGCCAGCGGGGATCCCGCACTGGACCGCCAGGTGCATGACGCCGCCCGCGCCCGCCACCTGCCGGTGAACGTGGTGGACACGCCGGAACTCTGTTCCTTCATCATGCCCTCCATCATCGACCGTTCGCCGGTGGTGGTGGCGGTGTCCAGCGGCGGCGAGGCGCCGGTCCTGTCGCGCCTGCTGCGCGCCCGTCTCGAGACCCTGATCCCCGCCCCCTACGGGCGGCTTGCCGCCCTCGCCGGCCGCTTCAAGACCCGCGTGCGCCAGCATTTCCCCGGCACCGAGGGACGCCGCAAGTTCTGGGAGAGGGCGCTACTCTCGCCGATCGCGGAGATGGTCTTCGCCGGCCGCGAGCAGGAGGCCGAGGCCGCGCTCGTCAACATGCTGGACAAGGCGGCCACGGCACCAGAACGCGGTGAGGTCTATCTGGTCGGCGCCGGTCCGGGCAACCCCGATCTGCTCACCTTCCGCGCCCTGCGCCTGATGCAACAGGCGGACGTGGTGGTCTACGACCGGCTGGTGGCCCCCGCCATCCTGGACATGTGCCGGCGCGACGCGGACCGCATCTATGTCGGCAAGGAGCGCGACAACCACGCCCTGCCCCAGGAGGACATCAACCTGCTGCTCGCCCGCCTGGCCTTGGAGGGCAAGCGCGTGCTGCGTCTGAAGGGCGGTGATCCGTTCATCTTCGGTCGCGGCGGCGAGGAGATCGAAACCCTGCGCGAGCACGGCGTGCCCTTCCAGGTGGTGCCGGCGATCACCGCCGCCGCCGGCGTGGCATCCTACGCGGGCATCCCGCTCACCCATCGCGACTATGCCCAGGCCCTGGTGTTCGTTACCGGACATCTCAAGGACAACACCATGGACCTGGACTGGGACATGCTCTGCCGGCCTCACCAGACCATCGTCATCTACATGGGGCTGAAGGGGCTGGTCACGCTGTGCTCGGAGATGATCCGGCACGGCCTGTCCGCCGACACGCCGGCAGCGGTGGTGCAGCAGGGCACCACCCTGAACCAGAAGGTGGTCACCGGCACCCTGACCACCCTGCCCGGGCTGGTGGCGAAGGCGGACCTGAAACCGCCGACCCTGATCATCGTCGGCGAGGTGGTCAGGCTGCATGACAAGCTCAACTGGTTCCACCCGGAGCCCGCCGCCGACGACCACTGGCACACCCCCCTGGACCGTCCGGCCCACCTCGAGTTGTAACCGCGCGGACCGTCCGCCATGGCCGATCCGCGAATTTCCGGCGTTCAGAGGGCGCGAGAGACGTACTTGATGGCGTCGTCCTCGGGGTGTGCCTCCACACGAAAGCCCAGGCTGACCGCCAGTTTGAGCATCTTCGTGTTGCTCTTCAGTACCTCGCCTTCCATGGTGCGCAGGCCCTTCTCCCGCGCCACGTCCATCAGCACGTCCATCAGCTTGTGGCCGATGCCCTGGTGCTGCCAGCGGTCGTCCACCACCAGGGCGAATTCGCAGGACTCGCCGTCGGGGTTCGCGGCGTAGCGCGCCACCCCCAGCTCCACCTCCTTGCCGTCCTGCTCGGTCACCGCCAGGAGCGCCATCTCACGGTCATAGTCGATCTGGGTCAGACGCACCAGCATGGCGTGGGAGAGCTCCTGCACGGCCTCCATGTAGCGGAAGTACTTGGTCTCCGCGGACAGGCCGCGCACGAAGCCTTGCGTCATCTCGGCATCCTCGGGACGAATCGGGCGGATGGTGACGTTCTCGCCGCTGGGCAGCTGCCACTGGGTGACCAGATGGGCGGGATAGGGGTGGATGGCCATGTGGCCATAGCGGTCTGCGGCGGGCGGCCTCGGCGCGATGATGATGCGCGCGTCGGCGGCAATGGCGCCCCGCTCGTCCACCAGCAGCGGGTTGATGTCCAGTTCGGCCAGCCAGGGCAGTTCGCAGACCATCTCCGAGACGCGCAACAGGATCTTCTCGACGGCGCTCATGTCGGCGGTCGGGCGGTTGCGGAACTCGCCCAGCAGGGTGGCGACCTTGGTACGGCGGATGAGGGCCTGGGCCAGATAGCGGTTCAAGGGCGGCAGGGCCACCGAGCGGTCCTGGAAGGCCTCCACGTCGACGCCGCCGGCGCCGAAGGCGATCACCGGTCCCAGCACGGGATCGGTGGCCACGCCGACAAGGACCTCGCGGGCATTGGGCCGGCTGATCATCGGCTCGATCACCACGCCGTCCAGGGCCGCCTGGGGCTGGCGCTGCCTGACCTTGGCCATCATCTCCGAATAGGCGCTGCGCACCGCCTGGCCGCTGGACAGGCCGAGACGCACGCCGCCGACGTCGGATTTGTGGGTGATGTCCGGGGAGTTGACCTTCATGGCCACCGGGAAGCCCAACTGCTGGGCCATCAGCATGGCCTCGGTGGGGCTGCGCGCCATTACCGTCTGGGCGACGGGAATATGGAAGGCGGACAGGAGGGCCTTGGACTCCACCTCGTTGAGCGTGTGGCGGCCCTGGGCCAGCGCGCTCTCGATGATCAGCCGGGCGCCTTCCACGTCCGGCGTGGCCTGGTGCGAGAGGGGGTCGGGCGTCTGCATGAGCAGGCGCTGGTTCTCGTAGAAGGCCGAGATGTAGGAGAACACCTCCACCGCTGGCTCCGGGGTGACGAAATAGGGAATGCCGGCCTCCTTGAACAACCGGCGGCCCTCGGCCACCTGGCTCTCGCCCATCCAGCAGGCGAGCACGGGCTTGTCGGACGCCCCAGCCACCTCCACCACCGCCTGGGCGGCCTCGGTCGGCTTGGTCATGGCCTGGGGGGTGAGCATGACCAGCACGCCGTCCACCCCCGGATCGGCCAGACAGGCCTGCACCGCCGCGCGGTAGCGTTCGGCGCCGGCGTCCCCGATGATGTCCACCGGGTTGCCGCGCGACCAGTTGGCGGGCAGTGCCGCGTTCAGCTTCTCCAGGGTCTGCGGCGTCAGGCCGGCCAGCTTCACGCACAGGTCCTCGGCCCGGTCCGTGGCCATCACGCCGGGCCCGCCGCCGTTGGTGACGATGGCCAGCCGGTTGCCGCGTGGGCGGATGTGCGAGGACAGGGCGCGGGCGGAGGCGAACAGCTGCAGGATGGTGTTCACCCGCACCACGCCGGCGCGCCGGACCAAGGCATCGAACACCGCGTCGGACCCGACCAGCGCGCCGGTGTGCGACTGGACCGCCTTGGAACCCGCGGCATGGCGACCCACCTTGACCAGCACCAACGCTGGAGAAGCCGATGCCGTTGGAGGCGGCCCAGTCCAGCATGGCCGTGCAGATGGCGCCGGACTGGGACACCAGGGCCAGGTCGCCGGGCAGGGCGGTGCCCAGGCTGAAAGTGGCGTTCAGGCCGATGGCCGGGCGTTGCACGCCCAGGCAGTTGGGACCGACGAAGCGGATGCCGTGCCGCCTGGCCACCGCCATCACCTGCTCCTCCAGCGCGGCGCCCCTGGGACCCGTCTCGCGGAAGCCGGCGGTCAGCACCACCGCGTGGCGCACGCCGCGCTTGCCGCACTCCTCCAGGATCGTTGGCACGCTCGGCGCGGGCGTGGCGATGATGGCCAGATCGGGGGTCACGGGCAGTTCTCCAGCCGAGGGATAGCACTTGTCGCCGTAGATCGTGTCGTGCTTGGGGTTGATCGGGAAGACCTGGCCGGTGAAGCCGGACTTCTTCATGTTGCGGTAGATGACGCCGGCCACGGATTCCTCGCGCTCGCTGGCGCCGAACACGGCGACCGACCGAGGATTGAACAGGGGGTGCAGGTAATGGAGGCTCATTGCGGATTGCTTGCGGCTATCGGATCTGTGTTGCTGTTTCAGGGTCGGGCCTGCTCGCCGGCAGGCCATCTCATTCTAGACATCGGTCATGACATGGCGATGATGCAGACGTATAGTGTCTCATGACGGCACGGGCGGCGTCCCGTGCGATCGGCCCGCGAGAACGTCCGAACATGCACACCGCCTACATCACCCACCCGGTCTGCCACAAGCACGACATGGGCGCCGGCCACCCGGAATGCCCGGCGCGCCTGAACGCCATCGACGACCGCCTGCACGCCGCCCACCTGTACGACTACCTCTACCACTTCCACCACCCGGCCCTGGCGACGCGGGAGCAGCTGCTGCGCGTGCATGACGCGGCCTACGTCGACCGCATCTTCGACGTGGCGCCCAAGGCAGGCCTGCTGCACCTGGACGGCGACACGTCCATGAGCCCGCACACCCTCGGCGCGGCCCTGCACGCCGCGGGCGCGGCGATCCGGGCGGTGGACAAGGTGATGGCCGGCAAGGTGCAGAACGCCTTCTGCGCCGTGCGTCCGCCCGGACACCACGCCACGCGCGACCGGGCGATGGGCTTCTGCATCTTCAACAACGTCGCGGCCGCGGCGGCGCATGCCCTGGCGGAACATGGCCTGCAGCGGGTGGCCATCGTGGACTTCGTGGTCCACCACGGCAACGGCACCGAGGAGATCTTCCGCGACGACCCCCGCGTGCTGCTCTGCTCCACCTTCCAGCACCCCTTCTACCCCTTCTGCTGCGCGGACACCTCCAGCAAGCACATCGTCAACGTGCCGCTGCCGGCCGGCACGAACGGGACCGCCTACCGCGAGGCCTTCACGGCGCGGGTGCTGCCCGCCCTGGATGACTTCCGTCCCGAGATGATCTTCTTCTCCGCCGGTTTTGACGCGCACCGCGAAGACGACATGGCCCAGTTCGGACTGGTGGAGGCCGACTACGTCTGGATCACCGAGCGGGTCATGGCCGTCGCCCACACCCACGCGGGTGACCGCATCGTCTCCGTGCTGGAGGGGGGGTACAACCTGAGCGCGCTGGGCCGCAGCGTGGCGGCCCACATCAAGGCCCTGTCGGGTCTCTAGCCACGCCCGGAGCCGAGGGGGCGGGCGGCGGCAATTCCGACAGCCGTTCGCGCAGGCGGGCGATGCGCCGATCGAGCAGGATTACCTGGGGGTGATTCTCCGTGTAGCGTTGCAGCAGTTTCTGGCGCTCGGACTGCAGATCCTGGATGCGTGCCTCCAGTTCCTGGGCATCGGGCACCGCTTCCGGCTCCGGCCCGGGCCGCTCGGCGAGCGCCTCCAGCCTGTGTCGCAGGGTGCCCGGCTCGCTCGGCGTCTCCGTGGTGACCGGTCGCTGCGGCGCCTGGCCACAGGCTGCCATCAGCAAGGCAAGGAGGGCGGCCGAGAGGCAGCGCAGTGCCTGCGCCATCCCGGATCCGCGCTCAAGCCCCACGCGCATCCTCCCCGCCCTGCCGTTCCAGCCAGGCCAGCAGCTCATCCCCGGCGATGGGTGGCGAGTAGAGGTAGCCCTGGGTCTCGTGGCAGCCCAGCTCCTTGAGCCGCTCCGCCCACGCCGGCTTTTCGACGCCCTCGGCCAGGACCGTCAGGCCAAGGGTGTGGCCGAGCTGGATCACGGTGCGGATGATGCCCACCCCCTCCGGGGTCTCGATGTTGCGCACGAAACTGCGGTCGATCTTCAGCCGGTTCACGGCCAGACGCTGCAGATAGCCGAGCGACGAGTAGCCGGTGCCGAAGTCGTCCAGGGCCAGCTCCACGCCCAGCTGCCGGATCTCGTCGAGGACGCGGCGATTGGCGCCGAAATCGCCCATGGCCATGGACTCGGTGATTTCCAGCTCCAGGCGTTCGGGCGGCACCTGGTAGTCGTGCAGCACGCGCTTGAGCATGTCGATGAAATCAGGCTGGCGCAGCTGGACCACGGAGACGTTCACGGCCACCCGCAACTCGCCCCAGCCGCGTGCCCGCAGTTGTCGCAGATGGGCGGCCGCGGCGCGCAGGACCCATTCCCCCAGCCAGACGATGAGACCGGACTGTTCCGCGAGGGGAATGAAGCGGTCCGGCGGGATCAGCTGCCCGGCCCCGTTGCGCCAGCGCAGCAGGCATTCCATGCCCACCACCCGATCCGTGGACAGATCCAGTTGCGGCTGATAGATGAGGAACAGCTGATCCTGGTCGAGGGCAACGCGCAGTTCCTGCAGCAACTGCAGCTGCTCCCGCCCCTCGGTGACCATGGCGCGCCGGAAATAGGCCACCTCGCCACGCTGGTCGCGCTTGGCGCGCTTGAGGATGATGCTGGCATCCTTCAGGGCATCGCTGCCGCGCTGGCCTTCCACTTCGCGCAGGGCGACCACCCCCGCCGTCACCATCACCCGTTGCTCGACTCCTTGCAGGTCGAAGAAGTCCCTGAAGATGCCCAGCAGGCGATCCGGCACGGCCAGGTCGAGGGGCAGCAGCAGGCCGAAGGTGTCACCGGCGATCCGCGCCAGGTAGGCCGCGGTGCCGAGCCGCTCGCCCAGGCGTTGTCCGACCGCCTTGAGCAGCAGGTCGCCGTGGCGCTGGCCGAGGGCGTCGTTGAGCTCGGCGAACTGGTCGATATCCAGCAGGACCACCGCGTGCGTGTCCCGCCGCGCATCCTGCAGCGCCTGCCCGACCGTCTCCAGGAAGGCCAGCCGGTTGGGCAGGCCGAGCAGGGCGTCGACGTAGGCCGCGTTGCGCAGGCGGTTGAGCAGCGACAGGTTGCTGGCGCACATGGCGATGTTGTTGCCGAACACCTCCATCAGGTTGCGCTCGATGCGGTTCAGGGGGCGCGCGAGACTGAGATAGGCCACCATGCCGCCGCGGGCCTCGCAGCCCAGATGCAGGGCCACCAGGCGATCGCCGAACAGGCTGCCGGGTTGGGCCAGAAGGTGGTCGAGCTGCGTGCGGACCCGATCGTCCTCGAGTCGGGAGAGGGGCTTGCCGATCCAGGACTCGAATCGCCCGCTGGCCGCCTGCACGATGGGCTCCTCGCCCCGCTCCGCGGCCGTCTGTCGGACGCAGATCAGCCCGTCCACCCGCTGGCCGATCAGCCCCGCGACGTGCGCGAGCACGGCGCGGGTGAACTCATCCAGGCTTTGCGCGCCCATCAGCAGGGTACTGCAGCGCACGATATGCTCCAGGCCGCGACGGTTGTCGTCCAGCTCGCGGATCTGCTCGTAGGAACGGATGGCGGTGGAAAGGGTGATGTAGAGCTTGTTGCGGCTCAGCTCCGACTTGAACTTGAAGTCATTGATGTCGTAATCGCGGATGACCTCGATCTCCGGCGCCTGCCCCGGCTGACCGGTGCGCAGGACGATGCGGGTGTCGGCGATGCCGAGTTCGTCGCGTATCACGCGCACCAGCTGCAGGCCCGCGCTGTCGCTGTTCATGACCACGTCCAGCAGGACCACGGCGATATCCCGCTCGCGGGCCATGATCTCGCGCGCCTCGGCCGCCGAGAAGGCGTTCAGGAATTGCAGGCCGCGGCCCTGTATCTCCGCGTCCTGCAGCGCGAATTCGGTCGCCAGATGCACGTCGGCGTCGTCGTCCACGATCAGGATGCGCCACGGCGGCGGGGTGTCGGCCCCGGCCACGACCGGGTCGTCGGCGAGCAAGTCGACCAGGCCCGTACCGTCAGGATTCGACACCGGCCACTCCTGCATCATCGACCGCTCCGATCCGTCGCGCGCGCACGCCAGCCCTGGTGCGCGCGGAGGGGACGGGTCCGTGCCTGGTTCATGCCTTCAGCCCCGCTTGCCCGGCGCCAGCTTGTGCTCCACGGCGAACACCGCGGCCTCGACCCGGGAAGACAGGTTGAGCTTGGCCAGGATGTGGCGCACATGCAGCTTGACGGTGTCGTAGCTGATGTCCAGCTGACGGGCGATGGCCTTGTTGCTTTCCCCCTTGGCGAGATGGGTGAGGATCTCCCGTTCCCGCTGCGTCAGGGTGTCCAGGAGGGAGGTGGCGCTGTTCTTGGCGTCGAGGAGGTTTACCAGCTTGGCGGTCATGGCCGGCGCGACTGCGGTCTCGCCCTTGACGGCGCGCTGCACCGCGTCCACCACCTCGTCCGGCTCCATGCTCTTGAGCAGATAGCCGTTGGCGCCGGCGCGCAAGGCACGCGCCAGGTCGTCCTCCGCCTCGCTGACCGTGAGGATCAGGATCGGCAATCCGAAGCCCTCCCCCTTGAGCTGCTGCATCAGGCTGATGCCGTCGATGCCCGGCATGTTGAGGTCCATCAGCAGCGCGTCCGGATTGTGCTGCCGCAGCAGCGGCTGCACCTCGCCGGGGTTGCCGGTCATCGCCACCACGCGCATCGCCCCGTCGCGCTCCAGCAACTCGGCCAGGCCCTTGCGGAACAGGGTGTGATCGTCCACCAGGATGATGCGGGTCCCGCTCATGACGGCTGCTGCGCCGTGGTGGTCAGTCGCGCCGGGAAGGCGAGGCGCACGATGGTGCCGCCGGCGGGGCGGCTCTCTATGGTCAGCTTGCCGTTCAGCTTGGCTGCCCGTTCGCGCATGATGGTCAGCCCGAAACTCTTGCCCACGCTGGTCGCGCCTCCGCTCATCAGCCCCACGCCGTCGTCGGCCACGTTGACCACGTACTGGCCCTCGTGCAGGTCCAGGGTGACGATGACGTGGCGGGCCCGCGCATGCTTGCAGATGTTGTACAGGGACTCCTGGATGATGTGGAAGACCTGGATCTCCGCCTCGGGCGTCAGCACCACGTCCTGGGCGATGTTGAGGAAGTCCACGTCGGCGTTGGCCTTCTTGCGGAAGCTCTGCACCATCTCCTGCAGGGCCGGCACCAGTCCGCGCGGATCGATCCGGTCGCGGAACTGGGTGATGAGGTTGCGCAGTTCCGAATAGGCCATGTCCACCGCCTCCTCCACGTCGCCCAGGTAGCGGTTGGAACGTTCCTGGTCGCCGTCGGCGAGGGCCTCGTTGAGCACCGACAGGCGCATCTTGGCGTAGGCCAGGGTCTGGGCCAGGGAATCGTGGATCTGGTTGGCCAGCATGGTGCGTTCATTGATCAGCGAGATGCGCATGTTCTCGCGCGTCAGGCGGTTGTTCTCCAGGGCCATGCCGAGGTGCTCGCTGATGGAGTTGAACAGGTAGCGGATGTCCTGGGGCAGCGCGTCGTCCTCTTCCATGAACAGGTTGTAGACGCCCAGCACCCGGCCCTTGTGGCGCAGAGGGATGGCATAGATGGTGTTGCAGCCCTGGGCCAGGTAGCTGTGCCGCACCTGCTTCTGGCAGACGGCGAGGACGCTGTCCACCTGGGTGTCCAGGTTGAGGACGGCGCGGCCGCAGATGCCGCATTCCAGGGGCACGAAGCGTTCCTTCTCGACCAGCTGGGCGGACAGGCCGAAGGATCCGACCAGGCGCAGGTGTTCCCCGTCGGCGGTGAGCATCCTGACCGCGCCGGCCCGCGCCCCCGACAGCCTGAGCATGATCTCCAGGAAGCGCAGCAGCATCTGCTCGACGTTGTCGTTGGAACTCATGCTGCTGGCAATCTCGGCCAGCACCTCGACGGCGGGGATGCGCTCGCTGGGCCGCATGCCGGCGAATCCATCGGCGCGTGGACGGTCCTCGCCGCGGACCACCGCGACGGGTATCCGCCGCAGTCCGGCGTCATGTCCGGGGGTGCTCGCTTCGCCTGCGCTGGGGGTCATCGAATATCGGCCAGGCCGCATGGGGCGGCGGGTGGGCAGCAAGGAAATGCGTCCGATGGTATAGACGACAGGCCGGACTGGCAACGGCCCGCCCATAAGGCCTGGCACGCGGCTCTGGCGACCTCGTGCTCAGAAGTTCTGCGCCACCCGCGAACGGGCCAGGGGCGGGTTCTTCTCGAAGTAGCGCTGGATGCCGGTCACCAGGGCGGCGGCCATCCTGTCCTGATAGGCGTCGTCGTTGAGCTTGGCCTCCTCTTCCGGGTTGGAGATGAAGGCCGTCTCCACCAGGATGGAGGGGATGTCCGGCGCCTTGAGCACGGCGAAGCCGGCCTGCTCCACATGGGGCTTGTGCAGCGTGTTGATGCCGCCCAGTTCCTCCAGCACGGCGCGGCCCAGCTTCAGGCTGTCGGCGATGGTGGCGGTCTGGGCGAGGTCGATGAGGGTCTGCTTGAGATAGGTATCCTTGACGTCGATGTTGATGCCGCCGATCAGGTCGGCCTCGTTCTCCTTGCGCGCCAGCCACTTGGCGGCCGCCGAGGTGGCGCCCCGCTCGGACAGGGCGAACACCGAGGAGCCCCGCGCCGAAGGCTTGAGGAAGGCATCGGCATGGATGGAGACGAACAGGTCGGCCTGGTGGTTGCGGGCCCGCCTGACCCGCTCGTGCAGGGGCACGAAGTAGTCGCCGTCGCGGATCAGCACGGCGCGCATGTTCTCCTGCCTGTCGATGTGGGCCTTCAGGCGGCGGGCGATGGCCAGGGTGACATCCTTTTCCCGGGTGCCCTTGGCGCCGATCGCGCCGGGATCCTCGCCGCCATGCCCGGGATCGATGGCGACGGTAATCAGCCGGATCACCCCCGCGTCGCCCGGCTTGCGGCCCCGATCCGCCTGGGCGATGGCCTCCTCCACCTGCCTCTCGACGGCGTTCGTCGCGCCCGGATAGAGGTCCACCACCAGGCGATGGGCATAGTCGCCCATCGGCTTGAGGGTGAAGACCTGCGGCCGCACCTCCGACTTGAGCTGCACCACCACGCGCGACACGCCCGGGCGGTTGAGGGCGACGCGCACGCTGGCAATGTAGGGATCCTCGGCGCTGACCTTGCCGGCGAGGTCCGCCAGCGCCGCCGTCTCCACCCCCTCGATGTCGAGCACGAAGCGCTCGGGGTTCTTGAGCTGGAAATGCCTGAAGGACGCCGGCGTGGTGGTCTCAAGGGTGAGGCGGCTGTATTCCGGCGATGGCCAGACGCGGGTCGCCTTGACCTCCATCGCCGCTCCCGCCAGCAGGGACCAGAGCAGCAGGACGGCACACCAGACCCAGTTCAAGCCGAGAGCCTTGTCACGCATCGTTTGCCTGCCTCCGTGTTGCCGATCAGCTCCGCCACGCGCCCCTCGCCCGAAAAATCCAGCCTGACGATCAGGTCCGCTGGCGGGACGCCGCCTTCCGCCCGCTCCGGCCATTCCACCAGACAAACGGAATGGTCGTTGAAGTATTCGCGGAAGCCCGCTTCTTCCCACTCAACCGGATCGGCGAAGCGATACAAATCAAAGTGATATAAATTAAAGCTCGAGAATGAATAAAGTTCAACCAGGGTGAAGGTCGGACTCTTCACTTTTCCCGCGTAGTGGAGGGCCCGCAACAGCCCGCGCACCAGGGTCGTCTTGCCGGCGCCCAGATCGCCGGACAGCCAGACGGACAGCCCCGGATGCACCACCCCGGCGAGCCGCGCGCCCAGGGCATGGGTCGCCGTCTCGTCCGGCAGATCGACGCGCAGGCTATCATCCGCGCCATGACTCATGCGCTGACTCCCGAGCAGGCGGAGATATTGAAAGGCCGGATCCGGACCTGGGGCCACCAACTGGGTTTTTCGGCAGTGGGGTTCGCGCCGGTGGATCTCGGGGCTGCGGAAAACGGGCTCATGGCTTGGCTGGCGGCGGGCTGTCACGGCGAGATGGATTATATGGCGCGGCACGGCCCGACGCGCGCCCGCCCGGCGCAACTGCAGCCCGGCACGGCCAGCGTGATCAGCGTCCGTCTCGACTACCTGCCAGTGGCGGCCGACGCCGAGGCCAATCTCGCCGACCCGCTGCGCGCCTATGTCTCCCGCTACGCGCTGGGGCGCGATTACCACAAGCTGCTGCGCCAGCGGCTGCAGCGCCTGGCCGAGCGCATCGAGGCGCAGATCGGCCCCTACGCGCGCCGCGCCTACGCCGACAGCGCCCCGGTCATGGAAGTGGAACTGGCCCGGCTGGCGGGCCTGGGCTGGCGCGGCAAGCACACCCTGCTGCTGACGCGGCAGGGATCCTGGTTCTTCCTCGGCGAGCTCTACACCGACCTCGCCCTGCCGCCCGACCCGGCCGGCGCCGAGCATTGCGGCACCTGCCGGGCCTGCCTCGACATCTGCCCGACCCGGGCCATCGTCGCCCCCTACCGGCTGGACGCCCGGCGCTGCATCTCCTACCTGACCATCGAGCACCCCGGCCCGATCCCGGCGGACCTGCGTCCCCTGCTTGGCAACCGCGTCTATGGTTGCGACGACTGTCAGCTCTGCTGTCCCTGGAATCGCCACGCCCCGCCCGCCGCGCTGCCCGACTTCCTGCCCCGGCAGGGGCTGGACACGGCCACCCTGCTCGAGCTGTTCGCCTGGACGGAGACCGATTTCCTGGACCGGCTGGCCGGCAGCGCCATCCGCCGCATCGGCCACCAACGCTGGCTGCGCAACCTGGCGGTGGCCCTGGGCAACGCCCCGCCGCGACCCGAGATCGCCGCCGCCCTGGCCGCCCGCCGGACGCATCCCTCGGCCCTGGTGCGCGAGCATGTAGAATGGGCCCTCGAACGACAGACCCGCCCGCAGCCATGAGCGATCCGCTAGACCCCGCCAGCCCGATCGGTGTGTTCGACTCCGGCGTCGGCGGCCTGACCGTGGTGCGCGCCCTCATGGAGCGCCTGCCGTTCGAGGACATCGTCTACTTCGGCGACACCGCCCGCGTCCCCTATGGGGTCAAGTCGGTGGAGACCATCGCCCACTTCACCACCCAGATCGCCGAGTTCCTGCTCGAGCGGCGCGTCAAGCTGCTGATCATCGCCTGCAACACCATGGCCGCCGTCGCCGCCCAGGTGGTGCGGGACCTCTCCCCCGCTCCGGTGCTGGACGTCATCGAGGCCGGCGCCCTGGCCGCCCTGGCCGCCACCCGCTCGCGGCGCATTGGCGTCATCGGCACTCCCACCACCATCAACAGCAACGCCTACGCCCGCGCCATCCACGAGATCGAGCCGGACGCGCGCCTTTACTCCCAGGCCTGCGCCCTGTTCGTCCCGCTCGTGGAGGAAGGCTGGCTGGAGCACCCGGTGACCCGGCTGACGGCCCAGGAATACCTGCGCCCGGTCCTGGCCGAGCAGGTCGACACCCTGGTCCTGGGCTGCACCCACTACCCCCTGCTCAAGCCGCTGCTGCAGGAGGTCAGCGGACCGGAGGTGACGCTGGTGGATTCCGCCGAGGCGATGGCGGAGCGGGCCGCCGCCCTGCTCACCGACCTGAACCTGCACAACCGCGCCCGGCGCCCGCCCGAATATCACTTCCACGTCACCGATGTCCCGCTGCGCTTCCAGACCATCGGCGAGCGCTTCCTGGGGCGCACCCTCTCCCACGTCCACGTGGTGAAGTGGTGAGCGCGGACTAAAGTTCCGGCCGATCAAGCCGTTAACCAGTACGGTTCAGCTCATCCGGGTCAGAAACAACCATGAATTCACCAAGCATCCTCCGCCGGGTCCTGTTTGCCTTCCTCAGCTTCGGCACCTTCGTCGCCTGCGTGTTTCCCTTCTACGCCAACTTCTTCGTGGAGTGGAAGGAAGGCATGCTGCCTTGGTTCGTGCTGGGTTGCCTGATCGCCGGGTTGTTCATCGGCGTGGTCAACTACTGGGTGATGAACATCGTCCTGGTTTCCAAGCTGCGCCGCATCTCCCACGTGGCGGGGGCCATCGCCAACAAGGACCTGAGCTTCACCTGCGCCATGCAGAGCAACGACACCATCGGCGAGATCATCGACAGCTTCAACAACATGTCCGCCACCCTGCGCGACCTGATCTCCAAGACCTCCAGCCTGAGCAGCCAGGTGCGTTCCGGCAGCGACGGCATCCGTTCCCAGGCCGGCCAGATCCACGACCGCGTGGATATCCTCGCCGAGCGCTCGCGTCAGATCAGCGCCGCCATCCAGGCGCTGGACACGGCCGTGGCGGAGATCTCCCTGCGCAGCCAGCACGCCGCCGACCAGGCCGGCGAGGCGGGCAACACGGCGCGCGCCGGCGTCGGCGTGGCGCGGGAGAGCATCGAGGGCATGGAGCGCATCCACAACCGCGTCAGCAGCGCCACCGAGCGGGTGGAACTGCTCGGCAAGAGCTCCCAGGAGGTCGGCGCCATCGTCTCCGTGATCAAGGAGATCGCCGATCAGACCAACCTGCTGGCCCTCAACGCCGCCATCGAGGCGGCCCGCGCCGGCGAACAGGGGCGCGGCTTCGCCGTGGTGGCCGACGAGGTGCGCAAGCTGGCCGAGAAGACCGGCCAGGCCACCACCGAGATCGGCCAGATGATCAACACCATCCAGGCCGAGACCGGCCAGGCCATCGAGGCCATCAGCCAGGGCATGACCGAGGCCCAGGCCGGCGTCGGCCACGTGCGCCGCGTCGGTGAATCCCTGGAGCGCATCATCCAGGTGGTCGACCAGGTGGTGACGCTGGTCGGCGACATCGCCCAGGCCACCGCCTCGCAGAAGTCCGCCGTGGAGAGCGCACGGGACAGCGTCGCCGCCATCGAGCAGCTCAATGCGCAGACCCTGAGCGATTCCGTGAAAGGGGTGAACATGACGGCCGACCTGACCGCCCAGGCCAATTCCCTGGACGAGGCGGTGAAGTCCTTCAAGCTCGGTTGACGGCTGGACTTTTCATACCAGGCTGTCATCAGATCCGGATCGCTTATCGTTTTTGATCTATGTCATGTCCCGCCCTGGCGGACGTGATAGATTGTTCGCCGTTCCTCACCCTGGAGACGAAAGGAAGCACACATGAAGAAGATCCTCACCGCCGCTCTGACCGCCGCCGCCGCCCTGACCCTGGCCGCCCCCACCATGGCCGAGGACGTCCTGCTCAAGCACAAGTGCAACACCTGCCACGACGTTGCCGCCAAGAAGGTGGGCCCCACCTGGAAGGACGTCGCCGCCAAGGCCAGCGCGGCCGACATCAAGGCCGCCCTGGAGAAGGGCGTCAAGGGCAAGTACGGCAAGGTCCCCATGCCGCCCCAGCCCAAGGCCGTGGCCGACGCGGACGCTATCGCCAAGGCCATCATGGCCATGAAGTGACCGGCCTCGGTTCACTCGAAAAGCGCGGCTTGCCGCGCTTTTTTGTTGCCCGCGGGGCTCAGCCCGCCCGCTCGTAGACGACGAAGTGATAGGCGAGACGGTCCGCGGATTCCCGCCGCTCGCGCTGTCGTTCCACCCACTCGGCGCGATCGAATGGGGGGAAACGGGCGTCGCCCGCGAAATCGGCCTGGATCTCGGTCAGGTAGAGCCGGTCGGCCAGCGGCAGGGCCTGGGCGTAGAGCTCCGCGCCGCCGACGAAGAACACCTCCGCGTCGTCGCCGCCGACGCGGATCGCCTCTTCCGGCGAGTGGGCGGTCAGGCAGCCCGCCACCCGGTAGGCCGGATCACGGCTGACGATGACCGTGATGCGCCCCGGCAGCGGCCGGCCGATGGACTCGTAGGTCTTGCGCCCCATGATGATGTGATGCCCCATGGTGAGCGCCTTGAAGTGCTTCAGGTCTTCGGGCAGGTGCCAGGGCAGGCGGTTCTCGATGCCGATGACGTGATTCCTGGCCATCGCCGCGATGATGCTGACACGCCCCCCATCACGCCTCACGCCTTGCTCCTCGCCGGATTACACCGCCACCGGGGCCTTGATGGCCGGGTGCGGGTCGTAGCCTTCCAGGCTGAAGTCCTCGTAGCGGAAGGCGAACAGGTCGCGCACCTCGGGATTCAGGCGCAGGGTGGGCAGTGTCCTGGGCTGGCGGGCGAGTTGCAGGTTCACCTGCTCGAGGTGGTTGAGGTAGATGTGCGCGTCGCCCAGGGTATGCACGAAGTCGCCCGGCCTGAGGCCGCTCACCTGGGCGATCATCATCGTCAGCAGGGCATAGGAGGCGATGTTGAACGGCACGCCCAGGAAGATGTCGGCGCTGCGCTGATAGAGCTGGCAGCTCAATCTGCCCTCGGCGACATAGAACTGGAAGAAGGCGTGGCAGGGCGGCAGCCTCATGCGGTCCAGCTCGCCCACGTTCCAGGCCGAGACGATGATGCGCCGGGAGTCGGGCGTGCCGCGGATCTGCTCCAGGACCTGGGCGATCTGGTCGACGTGCCGTCCGTCGGCGGCCGGCCAGGAGCGCCACTGGTAGCCATAGATGGGCCCCAGGTCGCCGTTCGCGTCGGCCCACTCGTCCCAGATGCTCACCCCGTTTTCCTTCAGGTAGCGGATGTTGGTATCGCCCTTCAGGAACCACAGCAGCTCGTGGATGACGGACTTGAGGTGCACCTTCTTGGTGGTCAGCAGGGGGTAGCCCCGCTCCAGATCGAAGCGCATCTGGTGGCCGAACACGGACAGGGTGCCGGTGCCGGTGCGGTCGGTCTTCTTCACGCCATGGGCCAGGACGTGGCGCAGGAGATCCAGGTATTGCTGCATGGGCGGGTCCTCAGGTGGCGTCCCTGAACAGGTGCTGGTAGACCAGGTTCATGATGATCAGGCGCTGCGCCTGGGTGATCTCGCCGAACTGCAGTCCGAGCACCTTCATCGGTCGCCCCTTCTCGTCCTCCTCGCCCTCCAGGGAGCGGATGTAGGCGGGCGTGGTGACGATCTCCTCGATGTCGTCCAGGCTGACCTTGAAGGTGATGAACACCCGTCCGCCCTTCTTGCCAAACTCGGTCGGCGAGAGCACGCGGGCGCCGCCCACGCTGAGATCGACGATGCGCCCGGCGGCGATCTGCCGGCCGCCCTCCTGGTCATAGATGGCGATGATGATGTCCACCGGCGCGCGCATCGCCTTGCGGATGCGCATGGCCTGCACGCTGGCCGGATAGGACAGGTGCAGATAAGGGTAGGGGCTCAGGTTGGACTTCAGCACGCGCGCCTTGAACCCGCACACGTTCAGGCCGGAGAAGGCGCGCACCAGGAAGGGTTGGCCTTCCTTGACGAACACCACCTTGCCGTCGATCACCGGCGTGGTCACCAGCAGGCTCTTCGGCTTCAGCACACCGATGACGCGTACCGAATAGCGTTCGGTCTGACCCTCCATCAGCGGCTGGATGTGCAGCAGGTCGCCGGGGCTCAGGTTCACCTTGTCGAAGGGCAGGTTGACCTCGCCCTCGCGCAGGGCTTCATGCCTGTCCTTCTCCTCGTCCTGGCCGGGCCGCCAGTAGGCGAGCTTCGGCCGGCCCTCGCGGTACATGCCCTTCTCCATCAGGGTCTCCACCTGGAAGGCGCTGCTCACCACCACCCCCTTGTTGAGCAGCAGGACGTGATTGGCGTCGTAGACGGCCCACGGCAACGGCTGGCCGATGGTGATGTCCGCCTTGCGCACCGGGATCAGGGAATCAGAGGGCTCCGCCATGGTCGTCGCACACAGGTCCAGCGTTGAAGAACACCCGCGCCAGCGAGTCGAGGTCGCTATTGTAGGCATCGGCGAAGGCGATGTGGAAATCGGCGCTCGCTTGCAGGGCCTGCAGCCAGGACCGGAAGGCGCGCGGGTCATGGGCGCGCAGGGCCTCCACCGAACGCCAGGCCTGGCGGTAGAACTCGTGGATGGAGAGGCCGTAATCCGGCCCCTTGAGTCGCCTGGAATGGCTCTCCCGCACGTCGAAATCGATCTGCCGGCCCTCGTTCCAGGCCCGGCACGACTCGATGTCGCTGGCGTACTCCGCCCCGCCGCCCAGGGCGGCCAGGGTGGCCAGACCCTCGTGGAACCAGATCGGCAGGGACGGCGTGTAATGCCCCAGGCGCTGGCCCAGGTGCAAGTGCGACAGCTCATGGGCGAGGATGGCGTCGAGCCGGTGGGCGCCGCGTCCGTGCAGGCTCGGGGAAAGGACCAGCAGATTGTCGGGCACCACCGCCGCCGCCACGTCGGGCGTCCGGACCAGGCGGCGGAAGCAGGGCCAGTCGTGGCAGACATGCACCACCGGCGCGGCGCGGAACGGCAGTCCGTGCAGGGCCTCCACGCGGCGGATGGCGGCGGCGAGGGACGCGCCGACCCGGCGCGCGTAGTCCTCGCCGCCCGGCTCGTGGCGGATCCGCACGTCCTCGGCCAGGGCCTGGAACCCGATCTCCCGCGGGGTCGGCGAGACCCGTTCCGGCGTGGCGCAGCCGGCCGCCAGAAGGAGGGGCAGGACCAGCGGGAGGACGGCGAGGGCCTTCAATGCGTGCCCAGCCGCGCCAGTTCGTTGAGGATGTTCAGGACCAGCCCGCGGCCCAGGGGGCCCATGCCGCGGGTGAGCAGATCGGCGTCGCGCTCCCCGTCGATCAGGCGGCGCATGATGCCGCCCAGGCGGGCCATGTCGCCGCCGGCCCTGACCATCTGTTCCGCCATCTCGGCCAGTGCGGCGAAGGCGCGCATGTCACCGCGCGCCGAGGCCATGATCATGGCGGCCAGGCCGGGGGCGGCGGAGCCGGCGTCGCCCTGGGCCTGCAGCGGCGGCAGGTGGGCGGGGTCCTGGATGCCGGCCAGGATGGCCTCGGCGATGACCCGGTCCTCGTCGTCCAGGCCAAGCAGGACGGCGCGCTCCCGCTTGCCCTCCAGGATGGCGCGGATCGCCGTCACCAGGCGGCCCCAGCCCTGGTCCTCGGCGGCCTGCAGCATGGGCGCCAGCTGGGACCGCAGCGCCGGGTTGGCGCAGGCCTGCACCACGGCATGGATGAAGGGGGCGTGGGCGCGCAGGATCTGCGCCGCGGCGTCAGGCAGCTCGGCCATCGTCGTTCTCCGGTAATTGTTGCCAGTGGCCGTCCAGGTATCCCTGCAGCGGACGGTAGTTGCGCTTGTAGGCCATCTTGCGGCTCTCCGCGATCCAGTAGCCCAGGTAGACGTAGGGCAGGCCCATGCGCCGCGCCAGCTCGGCCAGGGTCAGCACGTTGTGCACGCCGAGGCCGCGTCGTTCCAGATCCGGATCATAGAAGGCGTAGACGGCGGACAGGCCGTCCAGCAGGCGATCCACCAGGCTCACCATCACCACTCGGCCGTCCAGGGAGTACTCCAGCAGGGCGCTGTCCACCCGGCTGGTGAGCAGGAAGTTGCGATACTGCTCGCGGTCGTCCTGGTCCATGCCCCCGCCGGCGTGGCGGCTGACCTGGTAGCGCTGGTACAGGCGGTAGTGCGCCTCATCGAACACCAGGGGCTTGAGGGCATGGGCCAGGTCCCGGTTGCGGGTCCGGCAGCGGCGCTGGCTGCGGTTGGGTCGGAAGGCATCCACCGGCAGGCGCACCGGCACGCAGGCCTGGCAGGCGTCGCAGCGCGGACGGTAGACGTACAGGCCGCTGCGCCGGAAGCCCAGCCGCGCCAGTTCGGAAAAGACCGCGCTGTCCACCAGGTTCGCCGGCGTGGCCACCTGCGAGCGCGCCAGGCGGCCGGGCACGTAGCTGCACGGATAGGCGGCGGTGAGATAGAACTGCAGCCGGTGGATGGGCAGGTCACGCAACGAGGTCAAGGTCGAAGGTCCATGTTCCGGGGCGGCCCGGCAAGGTGGTGAGCCGGTCCAGCCAGGCGACGAAATCGGCGCGGGGAATCTCCCGCGCCCCCAGGGAGGCCAGATGGGCGGTGGCCATCTGGCAGTCGATGAGACCATAACCCCAGCGCCGGAGTTGCTCAACCAGGCGGGCCAGGGCGATCTTGGAAGCGTCCGTGCGGCAAGAGAACATGGACTCGCCGTAGAACACGCCGCCCAGGGCCACGCCGTAAAGCCCCCCGGCCAGTTCGGGCCCCTGCTCGCCCGCCATCCACACCTCCACCGAATGGGCGTGGCCCAAGGCGTGCAGCAGGCTGTAGGCGGCGATCATCGCGTCGCCGATCCAGGTGCCGCGCTGCCCGCCGCGCGGCGCTGCGCAGGCGCGCATCACCGCCACGAAGGCGCTGTCCACCCGGAGCGCGTAATCGCCCCGGCGCAGGCGCCTGACCAGGGAGCGCGATACGCGGAACTCGTCGGGAAACAGCACCATGCGGGGATCAGGCGACCACCACAGAATGGGCTCGCCGGGGTTGAACCAGGGGAAGATGCCGCGCCGGTAGGCATCGAGCAGGCGCGCGGCGGACAGGTCCGCGCCGGCGGCCAGCAGGCCGTTGGGTTCCACCAGGGCCTGCGCGACGGGCGGGAAGTGATCGTTGCGGTTGAGCCAGGCAAGCATGGCCGGATTGTAACCAGCCAGGGGCGGAATCCGATCGCCCGCACGCGCGGGTGCGGAGATCGTCCGCTGCTAGAATGCGCCATCCCGGAGCGCTACCCCGCATGACCGACACCCCTCCCGATCAAGCCGAACACTGCTACCACTGCGGCGAGCCCGTGCCCGCGGGCACCCACTATCCGATCCGCCTGGAGGGTTCAGGCAAGCCGGCCTGCTGCCGCGGCTGCCAGGCGGTCGCCCAGACCATCATCGATTCCGGCAACGCGGACTATTACCGGCTGCGCACCGACCTGCCCAAGACCCCCGAGGCGGCCCTGGAAGAGCTCAACAAGCTGCAGCTCTACGACCTGCCCGAAGTGCAGCAGAGCTTCGTCAAGGCCGAAGGCGACATCCGCGAGGCCAACCTGATCCTGGAGGGCATCGTCTGCGCCGCCTGCGTCTGGCTCAACGAGCGCCACCTCAAGCAGCTGCCTGGCGTGCTGTCGGCCGAGATCAACTTCAGCACCCACCGCGCCCGGGTGCGCTGGGACAACGGCCGGGTGCGGCTGTCCGATATCCTCAAGGCGGTACAGGAAATCGGCTATCTGGCCCACCCCTTCGACACCAGCCGCCAGGAAGAGCTGTTCCGCAAGGAACGCAACGCCGCCATCCGCCGCCTGGCCATCGCCGGGCTGGGCATGATGCAGGTGATGATGTACGCCGTGCCGGTCTACCTCGCCGACGAGGGGACCATGACGCGCGACATCCAGGCCCTGATGGAGTTCGCCAGCCTGCTCCTCACCACGCCGGTGGTGTTCTATTCCGCCTGGCCCTTCTTCCAGGGCGCCTGGCGCGACCTGGCCCTGAAGCGCGCCGGCATGGACGTGCCGGTGGCCCTCGGCGTCGGCGCCGCCTACGCCGCCAGCGTCTACGCCACCTTCACCGGCCAGGGCGAGGTCTACTTCGACTCGGTCACCATGTTCGTCTTCTTCCTGCTCACCGGCCGCTTCCTGGAGATGAGCGCGCGCAAGCGCTCGGCGGAGGCGGCGGAGTCGCTCGTCAAACTGATCCCGGCCGCCGCCCTGCTTCTGCCGGGGTGGCCGGGGTCGCGCCAGGAAGAGGTGGTGGCGGCGGTGAAGCTGGCCCCCGGCGACCACGTCCTGGTGGGCGCCGGCGAGAGCTTCCCCGCCGACGGCACGGTGGTGGAAGGCAGCTCCAACGTGGACGAATCCCTGCTCACCGGGGAGTCCCGGCCGGTGGAGAAGCGCATCGACAACGCCGTCATCGGCGGCACCATCAACTTGGTCAGCCCGCTGGTGGTCCGCGTCGACAGGATCGGCGCCGACACGGTCCTGTCCGGCATCGTCCGCCTGCTCGACCGCGCCCTGGCGGAAAAGCCCCGCCTGGCGGTGCTGGCGGACCGGGTGGCGAGCTGGTTCATCCTGATCGTCCTGCTCATCGCCGCCGGGGTGGCGGCGGCGTGGTACCTGGTCGACCCGAGCCGGGCGCTCTGGATCACCATCTCCGTGCTGGTGGTCACCTGCCCCTGCGCCCTCGGCCTGGCGGCGCCGGTGGCCCTGACCGCCGCCCTGGGCCGCCTCACCCGGCTGGGCCTGCTCTCCACCCGCGGCCATGCCCTGGAGACCCTCGCCCGCGCCACCGACTTCGTCTTCGACAAGACAGGCACCCTCACCACCGGCGAGTTCCGCCTGCGTCAGCGGGCCATCGTGCGCGGCGACGAGGCGCGGGCGCTGGCCATCGCCGCCGCGCTCGAGCAGGGCGCCACCCATCCGGTCGCCACCGCCCTGCGCGCGGCCGCGGCGGGGACGGAGACCGCCAGCGGGCTGCGCAACCACCCGGGCCAGGGCGTCGAGGGCGAGGTCCAGGGCATCCGCTATCGCCTCGGCACCCCCGAGTTCATCGGCTATGCCACCCCGGACGGCTTCGGCGCCGGCCTCACCCTTGTCGGCCTGGCCGACGCCGGCGGCCCGCTTGCCTGGTTCGGCCTCGGCGACGAACTGCGTCCACACGCCGAAGCCCTGGTGTCCGCCTTGCGCGCGGCGGGCGTCCGCCTGCACCTGTTCTCGGGCGACCGGCCGGAAAATGTCGCCCTCCTGGCCGCTCGCCTGGGCATCGATCACGCCCGCGGCGGCATGCTGCCGGAGGACAAGCTGACCGCGGTGAGGGCCTTGCAGGCCAATGGGGCGGTGGTGGCCATGACCGGGGACGGCGTCAACGACGCGCCCGTGCTGGCCCAGGCCCAGGTCTCCATCGCCATCGACCAGGGTGCCGAGGCGGCCCAGGCGGCGGCCGACATGGTGCTCCTGTCGAGCGAGTTGCTTTGCCTGGCAGACGGGGTTCACATCGCCCGCAAGGCGCAGAAGATCATCCGCCAGAATCTGTTCTGGGCCGCGTTCTACAACTTCGCCGCCATCCCCGCCGCCGCCCTGGGCCACGTCACGCCCTGGATGGCCGGCATCGGCATGTCGCTGTCCTCCCTCCTGGTGGTGCTCAACGCGCTGCGATTGTCGGGTTACAGTTTGCGCTAGACGGGTTAGAGTATGGGCATATCCGCCACAGGCACGCGGCCTGCTTCAGCCCCTGATCCCCGAAACCTGCCCGCAATGGATATCCTCTACCTGCTGATCCCGATGAGCGTCGTCCTGGTCGCGGTCATCGCCCTGGTCTTCCTCTGGGCCGTTAAAAGCGGGCAGTTCGAGGACATGGAGGGACCGGCGCACCGCATCTTGATGGACGACGACGACATGCCGAATACTGGTGCGGATGAACCAGCACGGAATCGGGACAAGTCAATTGACATAAATCAAGCCGATAAATAGGATTCCGGCGTCGATTTTTCGACTCTGGTTTTGCACCACCCCGCAACCACGAAGGAGACCCGTATGGAAGCAACAACATACAACTACAAGGTCATCCGACAATTCGCCATCATGACGGTCGTCTGGGGCATAGTCGGGATGCTGGTCGGCGTGATCATCGCCGCCCAACTGATCTGGCCGGATATCACCCATGGAGTTCCCTGGCTCTCGTACGGGCGCCTGCGTCCCCTGCACACCAACGCGGTCATCTTCGCCTTCGGCGGCTCCGCGCTATTCGCCACCTCCCTCTATGTGGTGCAACGCACCAGCCAGACCCGGCTGCTGTCCGACGGGCTCGCCGCCTTCGTATTCTGGGGCTGGCAGCTGGTAATCCTGCTGGCGGCGGTGACCCTGCCCCTGGGGATCACCACCAGCAAGGAATACGCCGAGCTGGAGTGGCCCATCGACGTGCTCATCGCCGTGGTGTGGGTGGCCTACGCGGTGCTGTTCTTCGGCACCATCATGAAGCGCAAGACCAAGCACATCTATGTGGCCAACTGGTTCTTCGGCGCCTACATCGTCACCATCGCCCTGCTGCACATCGTCAACAGCATGGCCTTCCCGGTGACGCTGACCAAGTCCTACTCCATGTACGCCGGCGTGCACGACGCCATGGTGCAGTGGTGGTACGGCCACAACGCGGTGGGCTTCTTCCTGACCACCGCCTTCCTGGGCATGATGTACTACTTCGTGCCCAAGCAGGCCGGCCGGCCCATCTTCTCCTATCGGCTGTCCATCGTGCACTTCTGGTCCCTGAACTTCATCTACATGTGGGCCGGGCCGCACCACCTGATGTACACCGCGCTGCCCGACTGGACCCAGTCCCTGGGCATGGTGTTCTCCCTGATGCTGATCGCGCCGTCCTGGGGCGGCATGATGAACGGCATCATGACCCTGTCCGGCGCCTGGCATAAGCTGCGCACCGATCCGATCCTGAAGTTC
>JALOTG010000164.1 GCA_025458005.1 Thiobacillaceae bacterium | reverse complement strand
GCGCCGCGCGAGTTCGGTCTGCTCGATGCCCAGGTGACGCAGCCACTCGGAGCGGGCGCGCTCGAGAAACCTGAGATAGTTGGCGTAATACACCACGCCGCCGGCATCCGTGTCCTCCCAATAGACCCGGACCGGCCAGACGAAGGCCTCGGTCGGGTCGGTCAAGACGGGTTCCAATCTGGTCGATCCGTTGCCAAGGCTAGTCGGCGTGGGCGGCGCCCGCCACCAACCGGGTTGGCGCTCGCATGGGCGCACCGCGGCGACGGCCTCACTCGAACAGGCCCTTGTTCTGCATCCGGGCCGGCGTGGCCAGGCCGAAGTGCTGGTAGGCGAGCGGCGCCGCCACCCGGCCGCGCGGCGTGCGCGCCAGGTAGCCCTGCTGGATGAGGTAGGGCTCCAGCACGTCCTCGATGGTGTCGGCCGCCTCGCCGATCGCCGCCGCCAGGTTCTCCAGGCCGACCGGGCCGCCGGCGAACTTCTCCAGGATCGCCCCCAGGAGCTTGCGGTCCATCACGTCCAGGCCGGCCGAGTCCACCTCCAGCATCCTCAGCGCCAGGTCGGCCACTTCGACGGTGACGCGGCCCTCGGCCTTCACCTCGGCGTAGTCGCGCACCCGGCGCAACAGCCGGTTGGCGATGCGCGGCGTGCCGCGCGAGCGGCGGGCGATCTCCAGGGCGCCCTCGGCGGAGATCTCGATGTTCAGCAGCCGCGCCGAGCGGTGCACGATGTGGGTCAGCTCCTCGGCGCTGTAGAACTCCAGCCGGGCGATGATGCCGAAGCGGTCCCTGAGCGGGTTGGTGAGCATGCCGGCGCGGGTGGTGGCGCCGACCAGGGTGAAGGCGGGCAAATCGAGCTTCACCGAGCGCGCCGCCGGTCCCTCGCCGATCATGATGTCGAGCTGGAAGTCCTCCAGGGCCGGGTAGAGGATCTCCTCCACCACCGGCGAGAGGCGGTGGATCTCGTCGATGAACAGGACGTCGTTGGGCTCCAGGTTGGTGAGCAGGGCGGCCAGGTCGCCGGCCCGCTCCAGAACCGGACCGGAGGTCACGCGCAGGCTCACCCCCATCTCCTTGGCGATGATGTGCGCCAGCGTCGTCTTGCCCAGCCCCGGCGGGCCGAACAGCAGCACGTGGTCGAGGGCCTCGCCGCGCTTCCGGGCGGCGGTGATGAAGATCTCCAGCTGTTCGCGGGCGCGCGCCTGGCCGACGTATTCGCTCAGACGCTGCGGGCGCAGGGCGCGTTCCAGGGCCTCCTCCTCGCGCGAGGCGGGGGCGGGCGAGATCAGGCGGTCGGGTTCCAGCATGCGGATGGCAAGGAAATGAGGAACGGGAAGGTCGCTTCGGCGCGGCGATCGGTCATGGCGCGTGCGGGGAGGCTGCAGCCGCTATTCAACCCTTCTTCGCCAACTGCTTCAATGCCTGGCGGATGGCCTCCTCCAGGCTGGCGCCCTCGGCCACCGACTTCAGCGCCGGCACGGCCTCCTTCTCGTTGTAGCCGAGGGCGAGCAGGGCGTTGAGGGCGTCGCGCTCGACGCTGGCCACCGCCACGCCGCCGGCCGTCGGCAGGGCCTCGGCCAGCTTGCCCTTGAGCTCCAGCAGCAGGCGCTCGGCGGTCTTCTTGCCCACACCCGGGATGCGCGTCAGGCGGCCGCTCTCCTGCAGGGCGACGGCCTGGGCCAGGTCGTCCACGCTCAGGCCCGACAGCACGGCCAGGGCCAGCTTGGGCCCGACCCCGGTGATGCGGATCAGCAGGCGGAACGCCTCGCGCTCCTTGGCGGTGAGAAAACCGTAGAGCTGCTGGGCGTCCTCGCGCACCGAGAAGTGGGTGTACAGGCTCAGCCGTTCGCCCACCGCCGGCAGGTTGTAGAAGGTGCTCATGGGCACGTCCACCTCGTAGCCCACGCCGTGGGCGTCCACCACCAGCTGAGGCGGGTGCTTCTCGAGCAGGGTGCCGCTCAGTCGTCCGATCATCCGCGTCCTCCGTCTAGGCCATCCGTTCCGCCAGCAGGGTGGCGGCCAGCAGGACGGCGTGCAGGTGGGCGGCGGCGATGCTGCCCTGGATGGCCGGCCGCAGCCGCGCCGGGTTGTCCGCCTGGGCGCGCAATTCGGCCGCCGCGCGCACGGCCGGCAACAGACCGAGCAGGGCGAGCAGCCCCCAGGCGGTCAGCCAGCCCGAGGACACCGCCAGGAGCGGCCACAGCGCCGCCAGGGCGAGGATCCCGGCATAGCCCAGGGCGGCCCGCCGCGGCTCCAGCCGGACCACCCAGTGGCGCTTGCCGGCGGCGAGATCGGCGCGCCGGTCGGGAAACTGGTTGATGTAGAGGATGTTGGTGGTGAGCAGGGCATAGGAGAGGCCCACGATCCAGGGCGACGCGGCAAAGGCGCCGCGCTGGATGTAGTCCGCCCCGACGACGACGAGCAGGAAGCCGGTCATCACGCAAACCTCGCCCAGGCCGCGGCTGTTGAGCTTCAGCGGCGGCGCGGAATAGGTCCAGCCGATGGCCAGGCCGGCGAGGCCGATCCAGAACAGCCCGCCGCCGCTCCGCCCGATCAGCCAGAGCCCCCCGCCGATGACGATGGCGAACAGCAGCAGGCCGAAGGCCAGGGTCTGGCGCGGGCCCAGCACGCCGTTCTGGATGAAGCGCGAGCCGCCGGTGTAGGGAAACAGGCGGTCGCTATTCAGGGCGTCGGTGCCGTTCAGGTGGTCGTAGTAGTCGTTCAGCACGTTCACCCCGGCGTGGGCGAGCAGGGCCAGGAACAGGGTGACGACGGCCGCCAGGGGATCGAACGGCAGGCCGTCGGACACGGTGCCGGCGAAGCCGAGCAGGCAGCCGGCCAGGGTGATGGTCAGGAAGGCCGGCCGGGTGGCCAGGAAATAGCGCAGGACGGGATTGGCCAGGCGTTCCGGGCTGGGCTCGGCGGCGGCGCGGACCGGGGCGGCGTCGCTCACAGCACCCGCCCTCCCCTCACCCGCCGTCCAGCGGTGGCCAGGGCGCCCAGGCCCAGCCCGCCGTGGGCATGGCAGATGGCGCAGGCCAGGGCGTCGGCGGCGTCCGCCCTGGGCTCGCCGGGCAGGGCCAGGAGCCGGGTCACCATGTGCATCACCTGCCGCTTGTCGGCGTGGCCGTTGCCCACCACCGCCTGCTTGACCTGCAGGGCGGTGTACTCGAACACCGCCTGGCCGGCGTGGGTCAGCGCCGCGAGGGCGGCACCGCGCGCCTGTCCGAGCAGCAGGGTGGACTGGGGATTGACGTTGACGAACACCTTCTCCACCGCCGCGGCCTCCGGGCGATAGGTGTCGACGATCTCCTGGATGCCCCGGAACAGGATGAGGATGCGGCCGGGCAGTTCCCCCTCGCCGGTGCGCACCACGCCGCTTGCCACGTAGTTCAGTCGCTGCCCCTCCTTGTCGATCACGCCGTAGCCGGTGACTCTGAGACCGGGGTCGAGCCCCAGGATGCGCATCGGCGGCTCAGTCGTCCGGCAGGAGGGCCGCCGTGTAGACCTCCTGGACGTCGTCCAGGGTGTCCAGCATGTCCAGCATCTTCTGGAATTTCACCGCGTCGTCGCCGGCGACCTCGGTCTCGTTCAGGGCCTTCATCACCGTCTCGGCGAAGGCCACCCTGAGGCCCGCCTTCTCCAGCGCCTCCTTGACGGTGGTGAGGTCGTTGTAAGGGGCGGTGATGACCTCGATGGAGCCGTCCTCGTTGCCGATCACGTCCTCGGCGCCAGCCTCCAGGGCCACCTCCATCACCCGGTCCTCGTTCGCCCCGGGCTCCAGGACGATCTGGCCGCAATGCTTGAACTGGAAGGCCACCGAGCCGTCGGTGCCCAGGTTGCCGCCGTTCTTGGAAAAGGCATGGCGCACGTCGGCCACCGTGCGGGTGCGGTTGTCGGTCAGGCAGTCGACGATCACCGGCGCGCCGCCCGGACCGTAGCCCTCGTAGCGCACCTCCTCGTAGTTCACCCCCTCCAGTTCGCCGGTGCCCTTCTTCACCGCCCGGTCGATGTTGTCGTTGGGCATGTTCTCCGCCTTGGCCTTGTCGATGGCCAGGCGCAGGCGCGGGTTGAAGGAGGGGTCGCCGCCGCCCATCTTGGCGGCCACGGTGATCTCCTTGGCGTAGCGGGAGAAGATCCGGCCCCGCTTCTCGTCCTGGCGCCCCTTGCGATGCTGGATGTTTGCCCATTTGGAATGTCCGGCCATGCTGCTCAACCCCTTGCTGACTGCGTTCGGAAAGCAGGGATTCTAGCCCAACCATCGCGCCCCTGCCCTGCTCAGAAACGGCTGCCGGGCTGGCGCAGGAACGCCACCTCCTCCGCCGTGCTTACCCGCCCCAGGATGGCGTTGCGATGCGGAAAGCGGCCGAAGCGGGCGATCACGCAATAATGCCGGAGGGCGTGGTCGAACGCATCGGCCAGGCCCGGCTCGCGGTCCAGTTCGGCGAACAGCCGCACCGACAGCCGCTGGTCGGCCAGGTCCTCGCTGTGCTCGAAGGGCAGGTAAAGGAACAGCCGCCGCACCGGCTCCAGCCGGCGGTCGTGGCCCCGCTCCAGGGCGAGGCGGGCACAGGCCAGGGCCCGGGCGTCGGCGGCGAAGGCGGCCGGGGTGTCGCGGTGCATGTTGCGCGGGAACTGGTCGAGGACGACGACCAGGGCCAGAGCCGTGTCCGGCGCGTCCAGCCAGTCGCGCAGGTCGCCGGCCCGGGCCGCCCGATGGGTGGCCGCGAAGCGGGCGCGGATCTCCGCGTCGGCGGCCGGGTCCTTGCCGAACCAGAGCCCGCGCCGCTCCGCCAGGCTCGGCGCGGGGCCGAACCAGTAGTCGAGGACCTCGGCGGGACTGGCGACGCCCTCAGCCATGCAGGCGGGCGGCGGTGCGCACCACCTCGGCGGCCAGGCCGGCGACCCGCTCGGCCGCGGCGGCGTCCTTGAGCCGGCCGTCGGCGTCGAAGGCCTGGTCGGCGTGGGGCAGGGCGAACACCCGCGGCAGCACCAGGGCGCCCACCACCTCCACCACCCGCTTGACGTGATCCAGGCCCTGCAGGCCGCCCAGGCCGCCGGGGGAGGCGCTCATCAGGCCCGCCACCTTGCCGGCGAAGGGGCTGGGGCCACGCACCCGGGGCGTGCGGGACACCCAGTCCAGGGTGTTCTTGAGCAGGGCCGGGATGGAGTGGTTGTACTCCGGCGAGACGACGATCAGCCCGTGCTGGGCGGCGATCAGCTCCTGCAGGCGGAAGGCGTTCTCGGGCGGGCCGCTGTCGGCCTCCAGGTCCCCGTCGTAGAGGGGCAGGGGGTAGTCGCGCAACTCCAGCAGGGTGACGCGGGCGCCGGCCGCCTCGGCCTGGGCGGCGGCCACCCGGGCCAGCTTGCGGTTGTAGGAATCGCGCCGCAGGCTGCCGGCGAAGACGAGGATGTCGGGGGTCATGGGGGCTCCTGATGAGGGATGAACGGGATGCGCCGGCCTTGCCGGCCCAGACCGCATGGTAACGCGGGCGAGGGGCTCAGGCCGTGCCGTCGGGCAGATCGAAGAGCAGGATCTCGGCGTCGCCGGCGGCGCGGATCGCGAGCCGGCTCTCGTCCCGCACCTTGGCCCCGTCGCCCTCGCCCAGGGGCAGGCCGTTGAGGGTCACCGTCCCCCGCGCGACCTGCAGGTAGGCCAGGCGCCCGGGGGCCAGGTCATGGCTCACGGCCTCGCCCTCGGCCAGCAGCGCGGCGTAGACGTCGGCCCGCTGGTGGATGGTGACGCTGCCGGCGCGGCCGTCCCGGGAGGCGATCAGGCGCAGGCAGCCGCGCTTCTCGCCGTCCGGCACGACGATCTGCTCGTAGCCGGGTGCGAGGCCCCGGGTCTCGGGTTCGATCCAGATCTGCAGCAGGCGGGTGGCGGCGTCGCCGGGCGGGGTGAACTCGCTGTGGCGGATGCCGGTGCCGGCGGTCATGCGCTGCACCTCGCCGGGGCGGATGACCGAGCCGTTGCCCAGGCTGTCGCGATGCTCCAGGGCGCCGGCGAGCAGGTAGGTGACGATCTCCATGTCCCGGTGGCCGTGGGTGGGGAAGCCGCTGCCCGGCGCGATGCGGTCGTCGTTGATGACGCGCAAGGGGCCCCAGCCCATCTGCTCGGGATCGTGGTAGTCGGAGAAGGAAAAGCTGTACCAGGTGTCGAGCCAGCCGTGATCGGCGTGGCCGCGCTCGCCGGCCGGTCGGGGGATGATCATGTCCGTCTCCTGTCCGTGACGGTGGCGGGCGCCCAGGGCCCGCCCACCAGGACTCAGTCCTTGAAGGCCTCGACCGGGATGACGATGCGGATCTCGTCGCCCACGCCGGGCAGGTACTTGGTCATGCCGAAGTCCGAGCGCTTGATGGTGGTGCTCGCCTCGGCGCCGCAGACGTCCTTCTTGTTGATGGGATGCACGCCGCAGGTGAAGTTGGCGATGGCCAGCTTCACCGGCTTGGCCACGCCGAGCAGGGTGAAGGTGCCCTCGGCCGCCACCGGCTTGCCCCCCTTGAAGGTCAGCCGTTCGGAGACGAAGGTCATGGTGGGGTGCTTCTCGACATGGAAGAAGTCCTCGTTCTTCATGTGCTTGTCCCAGTCGTCCAGGCCCATGTCGATGGAGGCGGCGTCGATGCTCACCTCGATGCGGCCCTTCTTCGCGGCGGCGTCGAGGGTGATCTTGCCGGTGGTCTTGTTGAAGCGGCCGCGCTGGGTGGAGAAGCCCAGGTGGTTCACCTCGAACACGGGGAAGGTGTGGCGGCTGTCGATGCTGTAGCTGTCGGCGGCCAGGGCGGGCGTGGCCAGGGCGAAGGTCAGCAGGAGGGGGGCGATGGACTTGGACTTCATGGGGACTCCTCTCG
>JALOTG010000322.1 GCA_025458005.1 Thiobacillaceae bacterium | reverse complement strand
TGGGTGCCGTCGCGCAGGGTGGTGTCGTAGAGGAAGACTTGGGACATGGCGGTTAACCGGGGGGTTTGTGCGGTTGCAGCATCAAGCCGGCATTATCCACCATGGCTGGCAGCAAGGTGCCGCCCCGTTGGTCTTCCCCCTTTGGAAAAGGGGGGAACCCTCGCGGCAGGTGTCATGACGCTGCCGGCATCTCCCCGCCCAGGGCCTCCACCAGCGCCTCCAGCAGCTTCGCCAGCTCCCCGGTCATGAGGGCGAAGTCGATCTCGAAGCGTTCCTCGTCGGTTTCCGCCTGGCCCTCGCTTTCCTCCTTGAGGATGTCGAGGAAGGCCAGGCGCTTGATCTGCAGGTCCTCGGTGAGCAGGAAAGAAATCCGGTCGTTCCAGGTCATGCCCAGGCGCGTGGCCTGCTTGCCCTCGGCGATGTGGGCGCGGATCTCGTCGCCCTCCAGGTGGTGGCGGACGTAGCGCACGGTGGCGCGTTCGTCGCCGGGGGCGCGCAGTTCCAGGTCGCGGTCCAGGGTGAAGCCGGCGGGGGCCTCGCCGGTTTCCAGCCAGCCGGTCATGGCGGCGCCGGGGGAAAGTTGGGTCTTCAGCAGGCGAGCGGGCAGTTCGTCGACTGACTTGATGAGCTGGCCCATCACCTCTTCCGCCTTGGTCTTCGCCGCCGCGTCCACCGCCAGCCAGCCATGCACCGGGTCGATCCAGGCGAAGGTGGCGCGCCGGCGCACGAAGGCGCGGGGCAGCAGTTCGTCCGTCACGCGCTCCTTCAGCTCGCGCAGTTCGCGGCGGCCGACGGGCCGGCCTTCCTGTTCGCCGATCTGTGCGGCCCGGTCCTTCGCCATCTGATTCACCACGGCGGCGGGCAGCAGTTTCTGCTCGACGCCGAAGGCGAGCAGCGCCTGGCGGTTGGAGACGTAGACGAAACGCTCGTCATCGCGCGGCGGCAGCCAGCCCACGCTTTGCATGTCCATGGCGCCGCAGCCCGCCAGGGCATGGGCGGACAGCCGTGCGTCGAGAGCGGCGACATCCACGTCCCAGCCGGCGGGGAGGCGGTAAAGCTGGAGATTCCTGAACCACATGGGCGCCTCGCAAAAAGCCGCGATTATACGGAGCGACGGGCTCAACGCCTGGCGGCTGGCCAGATTCGCGGAGTCGCCCGGCGCCTGCCGGAGCCGGCGCGTCGTCTATGGTGAAAGCAGGGAAAGGAGCGGAACATGTTCAAACATATCCTGGTGCCCGTCGACGGCAGCGAGCTTTCCATGACGGCGGCGCGCGCCGCCATCGGCTTCGCCCGGCTGTGCGGGGCGCGACTCAGTTTCTACCACGCCACGCCCACCTACTTCCCCGGTTACCTCGGCGCGGAGATGGTGGTGGCCGACCCCCGCGTCGATCAGGCCTTCATGGACGCCATGCGCAAGCGCGCGGACGCCGTGCTGGAGGAGACGCGCGGCCTCGCCGAAGCAGCCGGTGTGCCCTGCGCGACGCGCGCGACGGAAACCGACGCGCCACACGCCGGCATCATCGCGGCGGCGGAAGCCGGCGGCTGCGACCTCATCTTCATGGCCTCGCACGGTCGGCGCGGCATCGGCGCCCTGCTGCTGGGCTCGGACGGTAGTTTGCGCCTGCTCCACCCGCGAACCTCATAAGGAAGCAGCATGCCCGCCCCCCAAGCCCTGGACGTTTCCGCCCTGTACCGGCGCTGCGACCCGGAGCAGTTCGACTTCAAGACCACCGCCGAGTTGACCGCCACGACCGAGATCGTCGGCCAGCGGCGGGCGGTGGACGCCGTGCGGCTGGGCATCGAGATGCGTCGGCCGGGCTACAACCTGTTCGTGCTCGGCGAGCCCGGCAGCGGCCGCCATTGCGCCGTGCGACGTCTGCTGGAGGGCACCGCCTCCGGCGAGGCCGTGCCCAGCGACTGGTGCTACGTGTACAACTTCGCCGAGGCCAACAAGCCCCGCCTGCTAAGGGTGCCCGCCGGACGCGGCGGACAGTTGCGCGAGGACATGCGGGCTTTCGTCGCGGAACTCAGCAAAGCCATCGCCGCCGCCTTCGAAAGCGACGAATACCGCGCCCGCGTCGAGGCCATCCAGGAAGCCGCCAAGGCGCGCGAGGAACAGGCCCTGCGCGAACTGGGCCAGGCTTCCTCGGAACAGGGCATCGCCCTGCTGCGCACGCCGCACGGCTTCGCCTTCGCCCCCATGAATACCCTGCGGGGCATAAAAGACGAGGAGCCGATGCCGCCGGACGCCTTCGAGCAACTGCCCGAGGCGGACAAGGACCGCATCGGCGCCCTCATGGAGGAATACGGTGACAGGCTCAAGCAGCTGATGCACCAGTTCCCGCGCTGGCGGCGCGAACTGCAAGCCCAGATCAAGCAGGCCAGCCGCGACGCCCTGGGCCTGGCGGTGGGCCATCTCATCGAGGAACTGAAGGGCCGCTACGCCGATCTCGCCGACGTGCTCGCCTTCCTCGACGAGGTGCTGCGCGACGTGGTGGAAAGCGGCGAGCAGATGCGCGAGCAGGCCAAGGTCGAGGGCGAGGCCGCCGCCATGCAGTGGAGCGGCAGCCTTACCGTGGGCCGCTATCAGGTCAACCTGCTGGTGGACAACACCGGCATCGGCGCGGCGCCGGTGGTCTACGAGGACAACCCGATCTATCCGAACCTGGTGGGCCGGGTCGACCACATCTCCCAGTTCGGCACCCTCGTCACCAACTTCACCCTGGTCAAGCCCGGCGCCCTGCACCGGGCCAACGGCGGCTACCTGGTGCTGGACGCCCTCAAGCTGCTCACCCAGCCCTACGCCTGGGAAGGCCTGAAGCGCGCCCTGCGCGCCGGCCAGGTGCGCATCGAATCCCTCGGCCAGGTCTACGGCTGGGTCAGCACCCAGTCCCTGGAACCCGAGCCGATGCCGCTGGAGGTGAAGGTGGTGCTGATCGGCGAACGCCACGTCTATTACCTGCTGAAAGCGCTGGACCCCGACTTCGCCGAGCTCTTCAAGATCGCCGCCGACTTCGAGAACGAGCTGCCGCGCGACCCGGCCAACACCCGCCTCTACGCCGAGTTCCTCGCCACCCTGGCGCGCGCCGGCAACCTGCGCCCGCTCGAGCGGGAGGCCGTGGCGCGGGTGATCGAGCACGCCGCCCGCCTGGCCGGCGACGCCGAGCGCCTCACCGTGAGCCGGCGCGACATGGCCGACCTATTGCAGGAAGCCGACCACCTGGCGGCGAAGGCCGGCCGCGAGCACATCGGCCGGGAAGACATCGAGGCCGCCCTTGCCGCCCAGATCCACCGGGTGGACCGGCTGCGCAGCCGACTGCATGAGGAAATCCTGCGCGATACCGTGCTCATCGCCGTCAGCGACGGCCGCATCGGCCAGGTCAACGGCCTCGCCGTCATCGGCCTCGACGACTTCCTGTTTGCCCACCCGGTGCGCATTACCGCCACCTCCCGCGTCGGCGAAGGCAACGTCATCGACATCGAGCGCGAAGCCGAGCTGGGCGGCGCCCTCCATTCCAAGGGCGTGATGATCCTGTCCGCCTTCCTCGGCGCCCGCTATTCCCGCAACCTGCCCCTGTCGCTCTCGGCCAGCCTGGTCTTTGAGCAGTCCTACGGCCCGGTGGAGGGCGACAGCGCCTCCCTGGCCGAGCTCTGCGCCCTGCTTTCGGATCTGGCCGGCCTGCCGGTGAAGCAGTCCTTCGCCGTCACCGGCTCGGTCAACCAGTTCGGCGACGTGCAGGCCATCGGCGCGGTCAACGAGAAGATCGAG
>JALOTG010000163.1 GCA_025458005.1 Thiobacillaceae bacterium | reverse complement strand
GCCGAGGGTCTGCCCGCCACCCAGATGCCCGGCTTCAAGGACCTCCTCAAGCCTGAAGAAATCGAGGTCCTGGCCGCCTGGATCTACACGCCCAACAAGATTCCCCCGAAGTGGGACGCCGACGACATCCGCGCCTCCCACATCGTCAACGCCGAGAACGTCGACCTGCCGGCCAGGCCGGTGTTCAAGGCGGACCCCACGAACGTCACCCTGGTGGTGGAGCACGGCGACCACCACATCAGCGTGCTGGACGGCGACGTCATGGAGCCCTTCCACCGCTTCCAGACCCGCTATGCCCTGCACGGCGGCCCCAAGTTCACGCCGGACGGACGCTACGTCTACTGGGCCAGCCGGGACGGCTGGATCACCAAGTACGACCTGTGGAACCTGAAGGTGGTGGCGGAGATCCGCGCTGGCATCAACACCCGCAACGTGGCCGTGTCTTCCGACGGGCAGTACGTCATGGTGGCCAACTACCTGCCCCATACCCTGGTGGCCCTGTCCGGCCGCGACCTGTCCCTGGTCAAGGTGATCCCGGTGGTCGGCGCCAACGGCAAGACCTCGCGCGTGTCGGCGGTCTATGACGCCCGGCCGCGGGCCAGCTTCGTCGCCGCGTTGAAGGACATCCCCGAAGTCTGGGAAATCCCCTATGACGGCCGCCCGGTCTACAAGGGCCTGGTGCACGATTACCAGCTCAAGGAGGCCATCCCGGAGCCCGGCCCCCTGCCGGTGCGTGCGATCGAGGTGGACCAGATCCTGGACGACTTCTTCTTCGACCAGACTTACAACTACCTGATGGGCGCCTCCCGGGACGTGCCCAAGGGCCAGGTCATCCACCTGGGCGCCGGGCGCAAGATCGCCGACCTGGACATCCCCGGCATGCCCCACCTCGGCTCCGGCATCACCTGGGACTGGACGGACAAGGACGGCGTGGTCCACCCGGTCATGGCCTCGCCCAACCTGAAGGACGGCCACATCCAGGTCATCGACATGAAGACGTGGAAGACCCTGAAGGTCATCCCCACCGCCGGCCCCGGCTTCTTCCTGCGCAGCCACGAGAACACCCCCTACGCCTGGGCCGACGTGTTCTTCGGCAAGAACCGGGACGTGATGCACGTCATCGACAAGCGCACCCTGGAGGTGGTCGCCGACCTGAAGCCCGAGCCGGGCAAGACCGCCACCCACGTGGAGTTCGACCGCTACGGCAGGTACGCCCTGGTGTCTCTGTGGGAGATGGACGGCGCCCTGATCGTCTACGACGCCAAGACCCTCAAGGAGGTCAAGCGCCTGCCCATGAAGCGGCCGGTGGGCAAGTACAACGTGTGGAACAAGACCCGGCTGTCGGCGGGCACCAGCCACTGAGCTTGACCATCGTCAAGCGGGTATCTCGACCGGCGCCGCATTCATCCCTATCTTCCCTTCATCAACCCTGCACTCAAAGGAGCCCCGACCATGAACTTCCAGAAAACCTTCGAGAAGAGCGAGAACACCGCGGTCTTCATCGCCGTGCTGATCTTCTTCGTCTTCCACCTCGGCATGCTGATGCTGTTCGAGATGGTCTGATCCACCCCATCCGCCAGGCGACGCGCCCATGCAGCCCCGTGGGCGGGGGACGTATCGTCCGGCGCGCGAGGAAAACCGAGCCATGAGCACCATCAGCCAGTACCTGACCGAGGACCACGAGCATTGCGACGCCCTGTTCGCCGAGGCGGAGAACGCCGTCGCGCGCGGCGACTGGACGACGGCCGCAAGCGGATTCAGGAGATTCGAGGATGACACCCTGCGGCATTTCGAACGCGAAGAGGAGATCCTCTTCCCGACCTTCGAGTCCCGGACCGGCATGACCGGCGGTCCCACCTTCGTGATGCGCCAGGAACACGGCCAGATGCGCGAAGTCCTGGCCGCCATGTCCGGCGCACTGGAACGCCACGACAGCGGGGCCTACCTCGGCCAGTCCGAGACCCTGCTGATGCTGATGCGCCAGCACAACCTCAAGGAGGAGCAGATCCTCTATCCCATGTGCGACCGGGCCCTGGCCGACCAGGCCGATGCCCTGGTCGACCGCATGGAGAAGCCGCGCCCCTGACCGGCGTCGCGGCCAGCGGGGCGAGATGACGGGCATGTCGGATGAATTCATCTTGGACGCCCGCTGGCTGGAGCCGCCGGAGCCGATGGAGCGGGCCCTGGCCGCCCTGGAGCGGGCGCGCCCCGGGGAGCGCATCCGCTTGCTGATCCACCGCGAACCCTTCCCACTCTACGAGCTCCTCGCCCTGCGCGGCTGGCACTACCGGACAGAGCGCCGGGACGACGATTGCTATGAGGTGCTCATCTTCCGCGACGGACCGGCATGAGTGCCGCCGCCCGACCGCCCGGAGGGGGCGCTCGTCATCCCCTGCGGAGGATGTCACACAGTGACGGGTGGGCGGTCAGGTGAGCGCGGGGGCCGGGCTGGCCTACGATCAGGCGCCGTCCCTGGGGCTGCCCCTGGCCTACTTCCTGACCGCCCCCGCGTTCCTTTTCCTCGCCGCCCTCGCCGGCCTGGCCACCCTGCCGGATTGGCTGGACAGCCGCTGGTCGCCGGCCGCCCTCGCCCTGACGCACCTGCTTACCCTGGGTTTCCTGGGCATGGTGATGGTGGGTGCCCTGCTGCAGATGCTGCCGGTGCTGCTCGGCCGGCCGGTGCCGGCGGTGCGCGGGGTGGCCCGCGCCGGCTGGCTGGGCCTGGGGCTGGGGACGCCGCTGCTGGGCCTGGGGCTGGGACGGGGCGAGCCGGTGCTGCTGCTCGCCGCGATGATCGTCCTCCTGGCCGGATTGGCGCCCATCCTGATCGGCGCGGCCTGGGTCCTGGCGCGCGCCCGTGGCCAGTCCTGGGTGGCCTGGCCGATGCGCCAGGCCTGGCTGGCCCTGCTGATCACCCTGGGCCTTGGCGGCCTGCTGGCAGGCGGCCTGGCGGGGCGCTGGGCGGTGGGCGATCCCGCCTCGCTGACCGACCTGCACGCGGCCTGGGGGCTGGGCGGCTGGGTGCTGATCCTGGTCATCGGGGTGGCCTACCAGGTGGTGCCCATGCTGCAGCTGACTCCGGCCTATCCGACCTGGCTGAGCCGCTGGCTGACCTGGTGGCTGCTGGCGGGTCTGGCTGCCTACAGCCTGGCCCAGGTCCAGGACGATGACGCATTCGCCCCAGCGGCCATGGCGGGCGTCGTGATGGTCGCCCTGGCCGCGCTGGCCTTCGCCCTGGCGACCCTGCGGGTCCAGCAGCGCCGCCGCCGCAAGCTGGCCGACGTGACCCTGGACTTCTGGCGCCTGGGCATGGCCAGCCTGATCTTCTGCGCCCTCGCGCTGCCGTTGCTCGAGCGCCTGCCGGAGCCGGCCCGGATCAGCATCGGCATCGTCTTTCTGCTCGGCTTCGTCGCCTCGGTGGCCAAGGGCATGCTCTACAAGATCGTGCCCTTCCTCGCCTGGTTCCATCTTCAGGCCCAGACCGGCGCACGCGCCGGGACCATCCCCAACATGAAGGAGATGATCACGGATCGCTTCGCGCGCCGGAATTTCCGCATGCACCTGGCGGCCGTGCTGCTGCTCGCTCCCGCACCCTTCCTGGCCGCGCCGCTGGCGGTGCCGGGGCTGCTCTGCCTGGCCGCCGCCGCCCTGCTGCTGGGGCGCAACCTGTTCAGCGCCCGGCGCCTGTTTCTCGCCCACGGCGGCCGCCTGTGAGGACGCCCGTCGACCCGCCATCCCTGCCCACAAAGGAGATCCCATGATCCCGGCCTGTCCCGAATTCTTCGCCCACGTCCCCGCCCTGACCCTGCGCGATCCCCTCGCCGAGCTGCTGGGGGCCGCCGAGGGCGGCGTGCTGGAATATCGCTACCTGGACGCCGTCAAGCTGGCCGGCCACTCCTGCCCGACCGTGGCGGGGGCCTGGCTGATGGCCCGGCGCGGCCTGGCCGCCCTCTATCCGGACGCCATCCCCGAGCGGGGCGGCACGCGGGTCGAACTGCGCGCCGCCCAGGACGCCGGCACCGCCGGGGTGGTGGGGGCGGTGCTGGGCCTCGTCACCGGCGCGGCGGGGGAGGGCGGCTTCAAGGGACTGGGCGGACGCCATGCCCGGCGCGGCCTGCTCGCCTTCGGCGTCGACCTGCCGGCCGAGGCTTGCCTCACCCGGCTGGACAGCGGCGCGGCGGTGCTCATCGACTACTCCCCGGACCGGGTGCCGGGCTCGCCCGAGATGGCGCCCCTGCTGGCGCGGGTGGTGGGCGGCACGGCCGAGCCGGAGGAACGCGCGGAATTCGCCCGCCTGTGGCAGGATCGGGTGCGCCGCCTCCTGCTGGAGCACGGCGACGACCCGGCCGTGGTGGCCGTGCGCGCCCGGCCCCGATGACCAACCGATCAGACCGCCATGTCCGACCTGCCCGAACTGTGCATCCCGCTGCTGGCCCTGAACGCCGGCCGCGTCCGGCCCCTGGGCCGCGAGGGGCTGCCCAGCGGCATCGACAAGCGGCCCGTGGAAGGGGCGCTGCGCATCGGCCTCACCGGGCTCGCCGGCGACGAGCAGGCCGACCGCCAGCACCACGGCGGGCCGGACAAGGCCCTGCACCATTACCCGGCGGAGCATTACGACCGCTGGCGGGCGGAGTTGCCCGACCGGGCGGCCCTGTTCCACATCGGCGGCTTCGGCGAGAACCTCTCCACCCGCGGCCTCACCGAGGAGAGCGCCTGCCTGGGCGACGTCTGGCGCCTGGGCGGGGCCGTGCTGCAGATCTCCCAGGGCCGCCAGCCGTGCCGCCGCCTCGACCTGCGCTTCGACCGGCCGGACATGGTGGCGCGGGTGCGCGAGAGCGGGCGCAGCGGCTGGTACTACCGGGTGGTCGAGGAAGGGGCGGCGGGTCCCGGCGACGTGCTGGTGCTGCTCGAACGCCCCCATCCGGAGTGGCCCCTGGACCGCCTGGCGCGCGTCCTGTTCGGCGCGCAACGGGATCGCGCCGCGCTCGGCATCCTGGCCGGGCTGCCCCGGTTGTCCGCCGGCTGGCGCGAGCGCGCCGCCCGCCGCCTGATCGAGAGCGGCCCGGATTGAGCCCGGGGCATATCGAGACGCGCATCCAACCGAGGAGACCCACCATGACCGACAGGCAGCATTGGGAGAGCGTCTACGCCAGCAAGGCGGTGGACGCGGTGAGCTGGTTCCAGAACCACCCCGGCCAATCCCTGGAGCTGATCGAACGCGCCGGCGCCACGCCGGAGTCGTCCGTCATCGACGTCGGCGCCGGCGCCTCCTCCCTGGTGGACGCGCTCCTGGGCGAGGGCTACCGCCACCTCTCCGTGCTGGACCTGTCCGCCACCGCCCTGGCCCATGCCAAGGCCCGGCTGGGGGAGCGGGCAGGCGAGGTGGACTGGATCGAGGGCGACATCCGTGACGTGGCCCTGCCGGCGGCGGCGTACGACGTCTGGCACGACCGCGCCGTGTTCCATTTCCTCACCGCCGCCGAGGACCGGCGCGCCTACGTCGCCCAGGTCCTGCGCGCCCTGCGCCCCGGCGGCCACCTGATCGTCGCCACCTTCGGACCGGACGGACCCACCCAGTGCAGCGGCCTGCCGGTGGTGCGCTACGCCCCCGAGGCCCTGCGCGCCGAGTTCGGCGCCCCTTTCGAGCTGCTGGAACACGCCAGCGAGGTCCACGTCACCCCCGCCGGCAAGACGCAGCACTTCATCTACTGCCTGTGCCGCAAGACGCTCTGAGGATGGCCGGCAGCATGCGCTGCGCGCACGCTACAAACTGTCTGTGCCGGAAGACGGGTTGAGGGGATTCGGCACGACGATCAAGCCTTGCCTGGCTTCCCCGTAGGTCTTGACCCCCCCTGTCAGCAGGGCCCTCGACGTGGAGGCCGCGAGGCGGCATTTCAGTTTCGCGCGTCGGTTGGAGCACGCCAGGGCGGGTGCCCGTCGCTCATCGATGGGCGGGTTCGGCGTTGCGCAGGGCCAGGTCGTAGATGCGCACCAGGTCCTCCTCGCTCACATCGATGAAGGTGTCGATCTGGGACAGGGCATAGACCAGATCGCTGTGGGTGATCAGGCACTTCTCTCCGTGGGCGGGGGCCGGCGCGGCCGCGATCTTCGCCCAGCGAGCCGGATAGCGGCGCCAGGCAAAGGGGTAGTTGGCGACCATGGCCACCAACAGGATGATCAGCACGTTCACCAGTACCGGCGTGAACAGGAAGTCATAGCCCAGGGCGCTGACCGGCTCGCCGCCCACCACCGCCACCAGGGCCGTCGCGCCGCCGGGCGGGTGCAGGCAGCGCAGGTAGTGCATGGCGCCGATGGACAGGGCCACGGCGAGGGGCGCGGCGAGAAAGGGATCGGGCAGCAGCCGGGCACAGCTCACGCCGACGGCGGCGGACACCAGCTGACCGCCCAGCATCGGCCAGGGCTGCGACAGGGGGCTGTGCGGCACGGCGAACAGCAGCACGGCGGAGGCGCCCAGGGACGCCACGACGAAGGCCGCGCCCTGGAAGTCGAGTACCCGGCCGCTGAATTCCAGCACCAGCAGGATGCCGGCGAAGCCGCCCACGATGGAGATCCACCGCTCGGCATGGCCGGTCGGGTGACCCTCGACGGCGCCGAGGCCGTGCCGGCTCGCCGGACCGCCGGGGCGCGGGAAGCGCCCGGCAGACGCGCCCGCCCGACGGCGGACGAGCGCTCGCAGCCATGCGAGCATGTGCGCCGCCGTCCTCAGTGCTCGCCCTTGGTCTTGCGCACGCCGGCCAGGCGGTTGCCCTGCTTCTGCGGGCCGCCCATCGGGAAGATGTCGTGCAGGTAGCGACTGTTGCCCTTCTCCGGCCCCCAGGCCGCGCGGAAGTGCTTGACCATGTCGCGCACCTGGGCCTGCACGTCGTGCTCCTCGTAGAACTCGCGGATGAAG
>JALOTG010000162.1 GCA_025458005.1 Thiobacillaceae bacterium | reverse complement strand
AGGTGGACCGCGCCTTCGTGCGCGAGATCGGCTACGCCGGACATGGCGAGCGCATCGCCGAGATGGTGGTCTCGCTGGGCAAGATGCTGAAGATCCACACGCTGGCCGAGGGCGTCGAGACCGAGCTCCAGGCCGAGACTGTGCGCGGCTGGGGCTGTTCCTGTGCGCAGGGCTACCTCTACGCGCCGGCCCTGCCGGCGGTGGAGTTCTCCGCCTGGGCCAGGCAGCGGGCGGCAGGCTAAGGGGGCCGCGCGGCGGGCGGCGCGACCGACCGGCGGCTACGCCGCCTGCGCCTGGCTGGCCAGAAACTCGAAGAACTCGCGCGCCACGTTCAGGAAGTAGATGCGGGTCTCGTCGCGTTTGAACAGGGTCAGCAGCCTGTCCACCACGGCCCGGTAGTGGCGGCCGTCCAGGGGCAGGTCGCGCATGCCGGTGAGGAGCAGGCGGCAGATGGTGGCACGATTCTCCACCGCCTGGCGGTCCATGCGCTGGGCCAGCAGGGTCTCGCCGTAGTTGTTCAGCACCCGGTATTCCTGAGCGCTGAAGGGCATCTCCCGGACCACCCGGATGAGGTCGTCCAGGTCACGATGCTCCGGCAGGTTGATCCGGATGTCGCTCTGCTCGCGCACCGGCTTGCCGGCGGCGGGGGCGGCGCGCGGGGTGTTCTGCAGGAAGGGAAACAAGTCGCGCGCCACCTGGCGGCAGAGTTCCGTGGCGGCACCATCCGGCATGGTGTCCAGCACGGTATCCACCACTTCCCGATAGGGCAGGGCGGTCGGACGGTCGGCGTTGATGCAGCCGACGATGCAGCGGGCCATGTGCATGCGCTTGAGGATCTCCCCGCGGCGCAGCCCGCTCTGTTCCAGGCTGGACTGGAAGGCCTTGAGGGGATCGTCGGTGGGCGCGGCATTCTCCATGGCGGACTGGTTCTGATGGTCGGCGATGCCATGATATCGGCGCATGGCCGTGAAACTGCAGGGGTGTTTGCCAGGTTCATGCAGGCCCTTCCGACGACGTCAGCCGCGCCGGGTTGGCCAGGCCGCCAGTGTCGCGTGCCGGCCACCCGGCGCATGCGGGGCAGCCCCGGACGCGATTCAGCAGACCAGCTTGAGCAGGGCGACCAGTCCCAGGGCCAGGGTGGCGATGCCGACCAGGCCGCGCATCGCGTCCTCCTTCATGCGCCGCACGGTGACGGTGGCCATCGGCACGGAGAGCAGGGCGCCGAGGGCGAGCGGAACGGTCAGCCCCCAGTCGAGGGACTTGCCGGCCAGCAGGTAGGCCGTCAGGCCGATGGCGCAGGTCAGCGACTCGGCCACGGAGGTGATGGCCACGGCGTGCTTGGCGGGCAGGCCGGAGACCACCTGGCCGGCCGTCACCAGCGGGCCGTAGCCGCCGCCCGACAGCCCCTTGTTGAAGGCGGCCACGGCGCCCACGGCGACGATGCTGCCCGGCCTGAAGGCGACCTGGCGGTTGCGGGTGGCAAGGATCAGCACGCCCATGGCCAGGATGATGGCGACGATGAACACCCCCAGCCAGAACTTGGAGATGCTGATCGCCACCCACACCGCCGCCAGGGTGCCGACGGCGCTGAGGGCGGTGAGTTGCAGCGCGGTGCGCCGCGCCCGGGCGTCGCGCAGGAAGTCCACGTTGCCGTCGCGCTGGTGCAGCAGGCCCGCCGCCAGGCCGGAACACAACTCGCTGAGCAGGATGGCCGGGACGATCTGCAGGGGTTCGAAGCCGGCCAGCAGCAGGACCGGGGTGAGGGTGGTGCCGTAGCCCATGCCCAGGCTGGAATCCAGGTACTCGCAGGCCAGGGCGGCGAGAAACACGGCCAGCACCACGGCCGGCGCCAGTTCACCCAGGGCGGCGGGCAGGATGGACCAGTTCGGCATCAGGGCCTGGGCGCCGATGACGGTGATCACCCCGGTGACCAGAACCACCCACAAACGGGTGCGCCGGCTGGACAGGGAGGGAAGGGCGGCGGCATAGGCATGGATGGCGTGCAACATGGCGGACCTCGCTGTGCGGGATGGGTCACGCCCTGCGATGCAAGGCGCGTGCCACGCCGGAGGGCGTGATCGGGCCTCGACAACGGGTCGATCCGGGCTAATCTGAGGGCAAGGAATGAAAATCCGTCATATGAAAACGAATGGCATTCGAATACGGTGAGATGATGGAAAAGGATTTGCGCCGCCTGCTGGCCGTCTGGCGCGAGGTGGGGCGCCATCAGCGCCTGGACGAGTCGGTGGCCAATCTTCTCCCCCTGCTGCGGGACTGGCTGGGCATCGCCGGGATCATGGTGCGGCGTCTGGACACCGCGCGCAGGCGGGTGGAGACCGCCGCCAGCGCCGGGCTGCCGGGCTCGGCCGGCGCGGTCGGCGCAGGGACCGGCGACGCCTGCCCGGTCGAGCTGGACGAGGCCGGCTGGCGCGCGCTGTCCCTCTGGTGTCGCGGCGCTTCCCTGCTGTCGGGGCCGGCCGGGCGTCTCGCCGGCCGGTTTCCCGGCCTGCTGCCGGACGGCTGCAAGGGGCCGTTGCTCATCGGCGGGCTGGCCCGGGATGGCGAGCCGCTCGGGGTGCTGATCCTCAGCCTGCCGGCCCGCGCCGATCCCGGCGGCCTGCCGCCCGCGGCGGAAGGCTTGCTGGAGCCGATCGCCGCCAGTCTGGAGAACGACCGTCGCCTGCGCGAGCTGTCCAGCCTGCGCGAGGCCGCCGAGGCCGACCGGCGCTCGCTGCTGACGCGCCTCAAGCGCCAGGACATCGCCGACACCATCGTCGGCGCCGAGAGCGGCCTGCGCGAGGTGATGGAGCGCGTCGACCTGGTGGCCCGCTCCGACACGCCGGTCCTCATCCTGGGCGAGACCGGCAGCGGCAAGGAGGTGGTGGCGCGCGCCATCCACCGGCGCTCGCCGCGCGTCGCCGGGCCCTTCCTGCGCGTCAACTGCGGGGCCATCCCGCCGGAGCTGATCGATTCCGAGCTGTTCGGCCACGAGCGCGGCAGCTTCACCGGCGCCGTCGCCACCCGCCGCGGCTGGTTCGAGCGGGCCGACGGCGGCACCCTGTTCCTCGACGAGATCGGCGAGCTGTCCCTGGCCGCCCAGGTGCGCCTGCTGCGGGTGTTGCAGGATGGCGGCGTGCAGCGGGTGGGGGGGCAGCAGACCCTGACCGTGGACGTGCGCCTGGTGGCCGCCACCCATCGCGACCTGCAGGCGATGGTGGCCGACGGCGCGTTCCGGCGCGATCTGTGGTATCGGGTGGCGGTGTTCCCGATCGTCCTGCCCGGCCTGCGCGAGCGTCCCCAGGACATTCCCGCCCTGGCCACCCACTTCGCCCTGCAGGCCGCCGAGCGGCTCGGCCTGGCGCCGCGCGTACCGAGCCCGGCGGACATGGCCCTGCTGGTCGCCTACGACTGGCCGGGCAACGTGCGCGAGCTGGCCTCGGTGATGGAGCGCGCCGCCATCCTCGGCGATGGCCGCTACCTGGACGTGGCGCGCGCCCTCGGCGCGGTGCCGGCGATCCCGGCCCGGCCCGCCGCGCCGCGCGAGGACGCCTCGACGCCGTCCTTCCCGACCTACGACGAGGCCAGCCGGGAACACATCGAGACGGCCCTGGCGCGTTCCGCCGGGCGGGTGGAGGGGCCCTTCGGCGCCGCCCGCTTGCTGGGCGTCAACCCCAACACCCTGCGCGGCCGCATGCGCCGGTTGGGCATCGATGCGCGCCCCTACCGCCGCTCGGGCGGGATCAGCTGAGGATATCGCCAGGCCGCGCCGCCGCCTTCAGCAGGCCGGGGATCAGCTCCGGCTCGACCGGGCGGGCGAGCAGATAGCCCTGGGCGGCGTCGCATTGCTCGGCGCGGATGAAGCGCAGCTGTTCCTCCGTCTCCACCCCTTCCGCCGTTACGCCCAGGCGCAGCGTCCTGGCCATGGCGACGATGATGCTGACGATCTTCATGTCGTCCTCGTCGCGCGGGATGTCGCCGACGAAGCTGCGGTCGACCTTCAGCCGGTTCACCGGCAGCTGCCGCAGGCGGGTCAGGGAGGAATAGCCGATGCCGAAGTCCTCCACGGTGATCGACACACCCAGGGCCTGCAGGGCGCGCAGGGCGGCGCTGCCCGCCTCGTCGAGCTGCAGCAGGGTGGCCTCGGTCAGCTCCAGTTCCAGTTGCGCGGGGGGGAGTGCCGTGGCCTCCAGCGCGCCGCGCACCTGTCCGGCGAAGTCCCGGCCGCGCAGCTGGCGCAGTGAGATGTTGACCGCCATGCGCAGGGCCGGCAGTCCGGCGTCGCGCCAGGCCGCCGCCTGTCCGCAGGCCCGGCGCAGGGCCCAGTCGCCCAGGCCGTCCATCAGGCCGGCCTCCTCGGCGATGGGGATGAAGTGCGCCGGCGCCACCTCGCCCAGCTCCGCGTCGCGCCAGCGCAGCAGGGCCTCGGTGCCGATCAGGCGGCCGCTGCCGACGTCGTAGAGCGGCTGGTAGACCAGCTGCAGCGCCTGCGCCTCCACCGCCAGCCGCAGCCGGGTCTCCAGTTCCATGCGCTGGCGGGCGGCATTGGTCAGTGCCTGGGTATGGAAGCGGTACTGTCCCCGGCCGCCCTGTTTCGCCTCGTACATGGCCGCGTCGGCGCTCATGGTCAGCTGCTGGGCAGTCAGGCCGTCGTCGGGATAGAGGGCGATGCCGATGCTGCTGCCGGTCTGGACCTGATTCCCGGACGGCAGCAGGAAGGGCGCGGCGAGCTGCCTGAGGATGTCGCGCGCCACCGCGACCGCCTGCTCCGGCTCGCGCAGGTTCTCGATCAGCACGGTGAATTCGTCGCCGCCGCGCCGCGACAGGGTGTCGGACTTGCGCAGGCGCTGGCCGAGGCGCTGGGCGATGGCCTGCAGCAGCTCGTCGCCCACCTGGTGGCCGAGCGTGTCGTTGAGGGACTTGAAGCGGTCCAGGTCGAAATACAGCAGGGCCAGCCGTTCGCCGTGGCGCTGGGCCTGCTGGATGGCGTGCTCCAGGCGCTCGTCGAACAGCAGGCGGTTGGGCAGCCCGGTCAGGGCGTCGTGGTAGGCCAGCTTCTCCAGCCGGGCCTCGGTCTGCTTGATGTGGGTGATGTCCGAGAACATCGACACGTAGCCGGTGACCTCGCCGCCGCTGTCGCGCACCGTGCTGATGGTCTGCAGCAGGGGGAAGGTCTCGCCGTCCTTGTGGCGGTTCCAGATCTCGCCGCGCCATTTGCCGGTGTCGCGCAGGGCCTCCCACATGGCGCGATAGTAGTCCTCGCCGTGGTGGCCCGAGGACAGCAGCCGCGGATTGCGGCCCAGCACCTCCTCTGCGGCGTAGCCGGTGATCTCCGTGAAGGCCTGGTTGACGGCCAGGATGTCGCCGCGGGCGTCGGTGACCATGATGCCCTCGGTGGTGTTGTCGAACACGATGGCGGCCTGGCGCAGCTGCTCCTCGGCCGCCTTCAGGTCGGTGACGTCGAATACGGCGCCGCTCAGCCACTGGGGCCTGCCGCGGCGCGAATAGTAGTGCGCCTTGCCGCTCTCCAGCACCCAGCGCACGCGCTCGCGCGCGTCGATGATCCGGTACTCCACGACGAAGCCGCGCCGCTCCTTGATCTGCTCGCTGATCTCGGCGCGTACCCGCTCGCGGTCGTCGGGATGGATCAGGTCGGCCAGGCTGCGCCGGCCGTCGACGAAGTCGCTGGCCGGGTAGCCGCTGACGGCCTGGATGGAGTCGCTGATGTGCTGGACGGTGAGGTCCTTGTCCCACAGGCAGCGGTAGACCACGCCCGGGATGTTGGTCTCCAGGTTGCGCAGCTCCTCCTCGCTGGCCGCCAGCGCCTCCTGGACCTGGCGCAGGGGAGAGAGGTCGGCGCACTGGCCGGCGTGGCCGAGGAAGCCGCCGTCGGGCGCGAAGCGCGCGGCGACGCGCTCGGTCACCCAGCGGTATTCCCCGCTGGCGTGCCGCAACCGGTACTCCACGCTGTAGTCATGGCGGTCCCGGACGGCCGCCGCGAGGGCGGTCAGGACGCGGTCCCGGTCGTCCGGGTGGATGCCCCCGCGCCAGCCGTCGCCCCGTTCCTGTTCCGCCTCGCGTCCGGTGAAGGCCAGCCAGGCCCGGTTCAGGAAGCCCCGTCCGCCGTCGGGGTCGGACAGCCAGACCGGTCCGGGGAGGGCGTCGAGCGGGGACAGAGAGCTTGCATCCGTGCCCGGAAGGGAGGGAGCCGAGGGAGTCGCGCGACCGGTCGCCATGTCCCCAAGTCTAGCAGCCGCCGGCGCGTCCGGCTGTAACGTCGCGGCGCGCCGTGGAAGGCCGCCAGCGCTTGAGCAGCAGGGAGTTGCTCACCACCGACACCGACGACAGGGCCATCGCCGCGCCGGCGATCACCGGGTTGAGCAGGCCCATGGCCGCCAGGGGCAGGGCCAGCACGTTGTAGAAGAAGGCGAAGAACAGGTTCTGGCGGATCTTGCGCATCACCGCCCGCGACAGGCCGACGGCGTCCGCCACGGAGTTCAGGTCGTTGCGCATCAGGGTGATGTCGGCCGCCTCCAGGGCGATGTCGGCGCCGGAGCCCATGGAGAAGCTGACGTCGGCGCCGGCCAGGGCGGGCGCGTCGTTGATGCCGTCGCCGGCCATGCCGACAACGCAACCCTCGGCCTTCAGCGCCGCCACCGCCGCCGCCTTGTCCTGGGGGCGCACCCCGGCGCGGAAGTCGGCGATGCCGGCGGCACGGGCGATGGCGGCGGCGGCGCCGGGGTGGTCGCCGGTGAGCATGACCACCCGGATGCCCAGCGCGGCGAGGCGCGCGAGGGCGCCGGCGCTGGTCGGACGCAGGGGGTCGGCCAGGCTGAACCAGGCCAGGGGTCTCGCCCGGCCATCGTCCAGCCGCTCCGCCAGCCCCACCCGCGTGGCGCCCCCGTCCGGGTCGCCTTCCGCCGCCGGGGCCACGTCGGCCAGCCCCTGCTCGGCCAGCCACTCCGGCGCCC
>JALOTG010000027.1 GCA_025458005.1 Thiobacillaceae bacterium | reverse complement strand
GACTTGTGCTGGCTCTTCCAGCGCCGCGCCTGCGCCAGCAGCGGCATCTGCATCAGGCGCCGCGCCGGCGCACCGAGCTTCACCAGCCGCATGCCCTGGCGGTGGATTTCCAGCAGCGCAGCCAGCAGCGCGTATTGCTTTTCGGGCGAAGCGAAGCTGTCGACCTCGTCGGTCGCTGACTGCTGCAGCAGGCCTTCCTTGATCAGGCCGGCGGCTTCCAGGGTCCAGCGCTGCTCCGAAGACAGCGCTTCGACGCCGACCAGGTTGACGATGCGCTGCAGTTCCTCCGAAGCGGCGAGCAGGTCGAGCGCCTCGGCGCGCCCGGCCTCCCAGCCTGGATCGACGTTTTCCGCCCACCATTTCGCGGCCGAGCCGACATAGCCGGAGAAGCTCTCCAGCCAGTCCACCGCAGGATAGTGGCGCGCGTCCGCAAGTTCCTTCGACAGGGCCCAGAAGGTCTGGATGATCTCTTTCGTATGGCTGGTGACCGGCTCGGAGAAGTCGCCGCCGGGCGGGGACACGGCACCGATCAGGGTGACCGAGCCGTGGCCGCCGGCGAAGGTCTCGACCCGTCCGGCGCGTTCGTAGAATGCGGCGAGGCGCGAGCCGAGGTAAGCCGGATAGCCCTCCTCCACCGGCATCTGGCCGAGCCGTCCGGCGACTTCGCGCAGCGCCTCGGCCCAGCGGCTGGTGGAGTCGGCCACCATCACCACGTCGTAACCCTGGTCGCGGAAGTATTCGGCCAGGGTGATGCCGACGTAGACCGAGGCCTCGCGCGCCACCACCGGCATGTTGGAGGTGTTGGCCACCAGCAGGGTGCGCTCCATCAGCGGGCGGCCGGTGTGCGGGTCGATCAGCTCGGGCATGAACTCCAGCACGTCGGTCAGCTCGTTGCCGCGCTCGCCGCAGCCCACGTAGATGACGATCTCGGCGTTGCACCAGCGGGCGATCTGCTGCTGCAGCATGGTCTTGCCGGCGCCGAACGGCCCGGGGATGGCGCCCTTGCCGCCCTTGAGCAGGGGGTAGAAGGTGTCCAGGATGCGCTGTCCGGTCAGCAGGGGCTTCACCGCGTGGTCGCGGCGCCGGTAGGGGCGCGGCGTGCGCACCGGCCAGCGGTGGAAGAGCTGCAGCTTGTGCACCTGGCCATCGCGGTCGCGCACCCGCCCGATCACCTCGTCCACCCGGTAACCGCCCGCCGGCACCAGGTCGACCAGTTCGCCGGACAGCTCGGGCGGGGTCAGGATGCGGTGCTGGATGCTCTCGGTCTCCTGCACCGTGCCCAGCACCGCGCCGCCGGCGAGCTGGGCGCCGGGCCGCAGATCGGCTTGGGGCTCGAAGCGCCAGACCCTGTCGCGCGGCAGGGCGTGCACCTGCACGCCGCGGGCGATGCGGTCGCCGCTCTGCGCCCAGACCGCCTCCAGGGGGCGCTGCACGCCGTCGAAGATGGCGTTGAGCAGGCCCGGCCCGAGTTCCACCGACAGCGGGTAGCCGAGGCCCTCGGCCGCCTCGCCGGGGCGCAGCCCTTCCGTGTTCTCGTAGAGCTGGGCCAGCGCGGTGTCGCCGCTGCGGCCGATCACCTCGCCCACCAGCTTCAGCTCGCCCACCCGCACCTGCTCGCCGATCACCGTCTCCGGCAATTCCAGCCGCACGATGGGGCCGTTGATTTCGAGAATCTTGCCCATGTTCCAGTCACTCGCTCGTAGGTTGGGTTGAGCATTGCGAAACCCAACGATCGCGACGGGTTTCGCCCCCAGGCGCAACCCATCCTGCACATTCAGCCATGCACCAGGGTCCCCAGGTCCGGCGCGCTGGCGAACAGGCGCTCCATCACCACCCGCGCCAGGTCGTCCGCCAGGCGTTCCTGGCGGGCCTCGAAGGTCTGGTTGATCTGCGCCCGGTTGTCGGCCAGGCGCACCCGCACGCCGCCCTCGCTGGGCCGCTCCAGCAGCGCCAGGGTCAGCTGCCGGCCCGGCGCCACGTCGGCGGCGATGCCCGGCCACCTGTCGGCCAGGCGGGCGTAGTCGGCGGCGCTCACCTCCGCCACCAGGTCGCCGGCCGGCAACTGGGCGACGGCGGCGCGCAGCAGCCCGGTCAGGGCGGCCTCGTAGCGGCTCGTATCCTTCGCCAGCTCGCGCAGGCGCTCGCGCATCTGCGCCAGGGCCGACTCGGTCAGCGCCCAGCGCAGCCGGTCCAGGTCGGCGGCCAGGCGGGTCTCCGCGGCCTGGGTGCGGCGGCGCACCTTGCGCTCCGCCTCGGCCTTGGCCGCCAGCACCTCGCGTTCCTCCTTGAGCTTGATGCGCTCCTCGAATTCCGCCCGGATGCGGGTGCGCGCCGCCTCGGCGTTCTTCAGGTGCTCCCTCGCCAGGCTCTCGGCCTGACGGATCAGGGCCTGTTCCAGTTGACTGACTTGACTGTCCGTTTCCATGGTTTCTTTCCGTCAGGCGTCGGGCGCGGGAGGCATGACCAGCCAGCGCCGGCAGGGGGCCCGCTCGCGGGCCGGACGGTTCGCGCCGCACGCGGCGCGCCTGCCGGATGCGGGGGGCAGTTTCACTTCAGCGCCTCCGGCCCGAGCACCGCGCGCACCACATCGTCCACCGCCGGAGCGTAGTCCTGGGGCGCGTGCAGGGACGGCAGCTCGGTGACGACGATGCGGCCGCCCTCGTTGCGCAGGCGGTTGAGCCAGTGGCCCCCGCCGTGGGCCAGGGGCGCCTCCACCAGCACCAGGGCCTGGGCGCCCTCGCGCACCAGCTGGCCGAGGACGGCCTCGACCCTGGCGGCGTCGGCGTCCGGGTAGACCTCGGCGCCGATCAGGTTGAAGCCCTCGGTGAGGCCGGCGCTGCCCAGCACCACCAGCCGGCCGCTGGCCTGCGAACGAGGCGACTCGCTCTTCATGCGCCGGTCTCAGATCTTGCCCAGCAGCAGGATGGACATCACCAGGCCGTAGATGGCGATCCCCTCGGCCAGCCCCAGGTAGATCAGGGTGCGGCCGAACATCTCGGGCTTCTCGGCGATCACCGCAAGGGCGGCCGAACCTACCGGGCCCAGGGCGATGCCGGCGCCGATGGCGGCCAGGGCCGTGGGCAGGCCAACACCGATGATGGCCAGGCCGAGGCCCAGGGAGATCTCGCGCGCGCCGCCGACGGCGGCTTCCTGGGCCAGGGCCTGGTCCACGCTGAGCAGAAGGAAGCCACCCATGGCCAGGGCATAGACCAGGATATTGGCCAGCACGCCCCCCTTGAGCCAGCGCGGCAAGCCTCGCGGCAGATGCCTGGGCTTCATCTCCAGGTATATCCCGGTCGCGATCAACGCCGCGACGCAAAACCCCATCAACCCGATCAGCCAACTCATAGGTTTCTCCTTGCCATGTGACAAACACTCATCCCTGCCCGCGGCCCGGTTCCAGCCGCAGGGGGTTGAACTCCACGCCGTCTCCGCCGAAGAAGCGGGAAAAGCCCTCGTAGTACATGAGACGCAGGGCCTGGATGGCGACGATGCCGCCCTCCAGCACGATGATCACCACGTTGCCCAGCACCACCGTGACCCAATGCCCGGCGCCGTCCATGCCCCGGGCCAGGGTGAAGATGGCCAGGGCGAGCGCCACGTGGTTGAGGCTGAAGGCCGCCACGCGCAGGAAGGACAGGGTGTTGGCGAACAGGTTGATGCCGGTTTCCAGGGTCTCGATGAAGGTCACCAGCAGGCGCTCGCCGAGGCCGGCATGGCTCTCCAGCCACTTGAACGCGGCGATGACGCCGATGCCGAGCAGGGCGGCGACGGCGCTGGAGGTCCCGAAGGCCTCGCCGGTGAAGACGGCGCGCAGGCCGAACACCATGGCCAGGTAGAAGACCAGCCCGGCCAGGCCGGTGGAGTCGAACAGGGCCTCCGCGGTATGGCCAGCCTTCACACGGTTGTAGGTGTTGATCAACAGGGTGGCGCAGATGAAGCCCACCCCCCCGTACACCGCCAGGACCAGCATCTCGCCCGCGTGGTGCAGCGGTGATTGCCAGAGGGGGTGGAGGACCTCCTCGTAGCCGAAGATGCTGCCATAGAGAAAACCGAACAGGATGGACGAGGCCCCCGCGCACATGCCCACCACCCGCAGCCAGTTCAGCTTGCCGCCCAGGAAGGCGGCCAGGGCCATGATCACCGCCCCGTGCCCCACGTCGCCGAACATGGCGCCAAACAGGAAGATATAGGTGACGGCGAACAACAGCGAGGGGTCGAACTCGCCGTAGCGCGGCACGCCATAGCTCTTGACCAGGGGCACGAACGGCTTGATCCAGAACGGGTAGACGAGCAGGGATGGGATGTGGCCGGCCTCCTCGGGCGCGGGCGCGCGGCTGCTCATCTGGTAACGGCCATGGAAGCGCGCCTCCAGATCGGCGTGCAATGCCTTGAGGTCGCGCTTGGGGACCCAGCCGGAGAAGACCGCCAGGTGCCGCTTGCCGCGCACCCCCTGCATGGAGGCTTCGGCCAGGGGCCGCGCCAGGGCGAGCTGCACGCGGATCTCGCGGATGCGCTCGCCGAAGCGGGACACGTTCTCGCCCATCAGCCGGCAATGGGCGCCGTATTCGACCTCCAGACGCTTGGCCTCGGCGGCCAGGAAATTGCGCGCCTGCTCGGGGTGGGTCTGCAGTTCCTTGGGCACGGGCAGCTCGCGCCAGCCGGCCTGGGAGAGCAGGCCGCCGATCTCGTCGCCGCCGCCGCGCGGGCCGGCCACCACGGCGAAGACCTGGCCCTCGGTCTGGTCGAACACCGACAGGACGAAGCCGGCCAGCTGCAGGGCGTCCTTCAGGCGCCTGACATTGGACGCCGGCACCTGGCCCAGGCGCGCGTCCAGCAGCCCCCGGGGACGGAACAGGCGGGACAGGTCGAGGTTCAGCCCCTCCAGCCGGGTGAAGGTCTCCTGCAGGGCGGCCAGGCGCTTCTGTTCTTCCTGGATGCGCTGCTCGTTCTCGCTCACCGACGAGCAGGTGTGCCAAAGCTGGCGCAGCCAGTCGTTGATCTCCTCCAGTTCGCCCAGGCCAGGCGCGACGGCATCCGCCGGAATCTCGGGCATGGGGCCGCCGCAGTGCTCCAGGATCTTGGCCAGGCGGGACTCGGCCTCCTGATAGGTTTCGCGGTAACGCTCCGCGGGAGACTCCGGAAACGCGACCCGGAGTTCCTCGCCGGTGTCCGGCGCGGGACCGAAGTTGCCATGCCGGGCCAGCAGCAGGGCGGCGTCCGGGGCCTCGCTGGCCAGGAACCAAAGGGTGACGCGGGCCATGGGCAAGGCGCGGAACATCAGACGCTCCCCATGAGATCCGGCCCGATGGCCTGCTGGATGTTATCCACCGGCAGGCGCAGGTGGCGGCCGCGCATGATGGCGCGTACCGCGCGCAGGTTCTGCTCGCGCAGGATCAGGTAGGCGAAGGCGCGCTCCAAGGCGTTGGCGCCGATGGCGAGGACGCGCGTGGCATGGTGCTTGGCCACCCCTTCCAGGCGACGGAACACGTCCACGATGCTCCTGGCCCCCTCCAGGGTCCCCGCCATGGGCGCCGGCAGCTGGGCCATGACCGCCTCCATGCTGGGCTGGGTCACCAGTTTCTGCAGCAGCTCCCCCGACAGGCGATAACCGGTACCGACCAGCAGGTAGTAAACCTGAGCGGCGGGCAGTTCGTAGTTGAAGCGATAGCGCAGCAGCCAGACCAGGTTGATGCGGTCGATCAGATCGGCCATCAGCACGCCCAGATCGCGACCCACCTGGCTGTCCAGCGACTTGGCGCGACGCACCAGGCCCTCGTAATAGACCCGGTCCAGGGTGGCGTCCAGGATGAAGGGGTCGCGCGACTCCTCGAAGGCGCGCAGGGCATGGCGCACGATGTCGGCGTAGGGACTGGACTCCAGGCGGCGGAACAGCTCGGTCTCGTCTTCGGCGTGCACCAGGCTGTCCAGGTCCAAGCGGGCGAAGGGACCCATGTTCACCAGCCGGCTGGCCACGGCGGCCGGCCGCTCGTCGGCCATCTTGGCGCGCAGCAGGGTCTTGACGTTGGACACATCGAAGCGCTCGGTCCAGTAGAGGATGAACTGGCGCGCCGCGCCCCGCAGCGGCCGGACGATGATCAGGGTTTCCTCCAGCAGCTGGGTGATGATGCGGCTCTCCAGGGACAGGCTGTCCTGGCTGCTGTAGCCCGCCGCCAGACTGGGCAGGCCCTGCCGCTCCAGGGTCTGGACCATCTCGGCGTCCGGGGTACGCATCAGCGCGCTGTACTGCCCCGGCGACCAGAGCCGTTCGGAGAAGATGCTGACGCGAGTGTTGAGGAAGGCGGACATGAGCGCTAGCCGCGATGCGGGCCTCTCCTCCGCTCAGTGTCTGGGATCCAGCAGCAGCCCCAGGGCCGCTGCGACCGCTTCCTCCTCGTGACGGGTGGCCAGTTCGCGCAACGCGCGCTGGCGTTCTTCGTATTTTCGGGTCAGTTCGCCCACCGCCTGCTCGGACCGGGATTCGGCCTCCTTCAGGTAGGGGCCGCGCAGGTCCTGTATGCCGGCCTCGAAACGCGCCTCGGTCTCGCGGGCACTCTCCAAGGCCTCGTTGATGAGCCGCTCGCGTTCCTGGGCGGCCCCTTCGATGATCGCCTCGGCCTTCGCCTCGGCATCGAGCAGTCGTTTCAGCGCGTCTTCCACGCTAGGCCCTCATATGAGCGAATGATTAATTTCGGATATGTTTATCTTTTTAGACGCCCAGCATCCCACTCGCAAATCAAACCTCTTTATCCGTTGATAAGCCGCGCACAGGCGGCCGCCGGGGGGCGGCCGCGCGGCCTGTCACCTGACCTTGACCTTGACCAGTTCCTCGCCGTCCGGATCCGTGACGTGCACCGCGCAGGCGATGCACGGGTCGAAGCTGTGGATGGTGCGCAGGATCTCGATGGGCTGCTTGGGATCGTGCAGCACATGGTTGTGCTGCAGGGCCGCCTCGTAGGCGCCCGGCTGGCCCTGCGGGTCGCGCGGACCGGCGTTCCAGGTGGAGGGCACCACCGCCTGGTAGTTGGCGATCCGGCCGTCCTCGATGACGATCCAGTGCGACAGGCCGCCGCGCGGCGCCTCCATGAGGCCGACGCCGTGCATGGACTTCGGCCAGCTGGACGGATCCCAGTACTTCTCGTTGAAGGTCCTCAGGTCACCGGCCTTGAGGTTGGCCATCAGCTTGTCGTACATGCCCTGCATGGCGTCGGCCAGGATCTTGGTTTCCAGGGTGCGGGCGGCGGTGCGTCCGAGGGTGGAGTAGAGGGCGGTGACCGGCACGTCCAGGGTCTTGAGGGTGTAGTCCACCAGTTCCTTGGTCTGGGCGTGGCCCTTGGCGTACATCAGCAGCACCCGGGCCAGCGGCCCGACCTCCACGGCCTTGCCGTTCCAGCGCGGGCTCTTCAACCAGGAGTACTTGTTCTCCACGTCGAGCTGCTCGTAGGGCGGCTTGGGCCCGGTGAAGTTGAACTCGGTCTCGCCCTTCCAGGGGTGCAGCCCCTTGCCGTCGCCCTCGCCGTACTTGTACCAGGAGTGGCTGACGAACTCCTGGATCTCGTCGTCCTTGTCCAGGTCGATGGGGTGGACGGTGGCAAGGTCGCGGTTGAGGATGACGCCGCGCGGGATGAGGAAGGAGTCCGGCGTCCACATGTCCTTGTCGGGCAGGTCGCCGAACGACAGGAAGTTGCCCAGGCCCTCGCCCTGCCCGCCCCAGTCCTTGTAGAAGGAGGCGATGGCGAGGGTGTCGGGCACGTAGACCTGGTCGACGAAGTCGCGCATGCTCTGGATGACGTTCTGCACCGTCTGCAGGCCGAGCATGTTGACCGAGGTGGCGTCCTGGCCGCCCCGGTGCATGGGCCCCTTGCCGTGGCCCCCGCCGGCGGGGGCGTGCACGCTGATGGCGGCGGGCGAGCCGCCGACCACGAAGTTGGGGTGCGGGTTCTTGCCGCCGAAGATGGCGTGCAGCTTGACCACGTCGCGCTGCCAGGCGAGGGCCTCGAGATAGTGGGCGACCGCCATCAGGTTGGCCTCGGGCGGCAGCTTGTAGGCCGGGTGGCCCCAGTAGCCGTTGGCGAAGATGCCCAACTGGCCCTGCTCGACGAAGTTCTTCACGCGCGTCTGCACGTCGGCGAAATAGCCGGGCGAGGACTTCGGCCAGCGCGGGCTGATGGACTGGGCCAGCGCCGAGGTGGCCTTGGGATCGGCCTTGAGGGCCGCGACCACGTCCACCCAGTCCAGCGCGTGCAGGTGGTAGAAGTGCATGACGTGGTCGTGCACGAACTGGGCGGCGATCATCAGGTTGCGGATCAGCTGCGCGTTGGCGGGGATGCCGTAGTCCGGGATGGCGCGCCTGAGGGCGTCCTCCACCGAACGCACCGAGGCCATGCCGTGCACCAGGGTGCACACGCCGCAGATGCGCTGGGCGAAGGCCCAGGCGTCGCGCGGATCGCGGCCGCGCAGGATGATCTCGATGCCGCGCACCATGGTGCCGGCGGAATAGGCCTGGGTGATGCGGCCCGCCTCGTCGGTGGCCGCCTCGATGCGCAGGTGCCCCTCGATGCGGGTGATGGGATCGACTACGACGCGTTGTGCTGTGCTCATAACCGTGTCCTTACTGGTTCAGGAATGCTTCGAGGATGCGGTATTGCTGCTCGGCCTCGCGCGTCTCGGTGCCCTCGCCGCCGGCGATGGTGGCGCAGGTGCGCGCCATGCGCGCGTCCATGGCCGCGTCCCAGGCGAGGTTCTCGTTGGCGGCGACGGGCTTGACGCAGATCACCGCCGCCTTGGACACGAAGTGCCCGGCCTGGGCCGCCCAGTCGGTCTCGCGGCCGCACTGGGTGTAGCTCTCCACGCTGGCCGCCTTGGCCGCCTGGTACAGGGCGCCCAGTTCCACCTCGGTGATGTCGGGTCGCCTGGCGGCGCTCACCGCGCCCGCCACGCGCACGTCGTCGCACAGCGCCAGCACGCTGTCGATGAAGCGCGCCGCCACCTGCCTCTGCTGGGACACGGAGAGCCCGCCGAGCACGGCCTTGAATTCCTTGTCGTTGCTGATTGCCATGGCTTCAGGCTCCTTTTTCCGGAATGTGCTCGGCGATGGTCTCGGTCAGGCCGATCACCGGGATGTCCATCTGATAATGCTCCAAGCCTTCCTCGAGGACGATGCGGCAGTTGGCGCAGGCGGTCACCAGGCGGTCCGGCTTGACCGCCTCCAGTTGCGCCTTCTTGCGCTTGAAGGCCTCCAGGCGAAGTTCCTCGCCCTCCTCGATGGCCGAGGCGCCGCCGCCGCCGCCGCAGCACCAGTTCATGAACCCGGCGTCGGGCATCTCGACGAAGTCCTTGGCGATCATCTTCATCAGGCTGCGCTGCTGCTGGATGACTCCGCCGCGCCGCGCCAGCTGGCATGGGTCGTGGAAGGTCAGGCGGTCGGTCTCCATGCCCTCGGTCTTGAGCAGGCCCTGCTCCTGGAACTCGCCCAGCACCTCGATGATGTGCTTGACCTGGAAGGTGAATGGCCGGCCGACCAGGTTGGCGCCCTCCCAACGCAGGGCGGTGTAGGCGTGGCCGCACTCGGGACTGATGACGGTCTTCACCTTGAGTCGCTCCGCCCCTTCGACGATGCGCGAGACGATGACCTTGGCCAGGTCCGAGTTGCCGATCTGCATGCCGGCGTTGGTGGCCTCGAAGGCGGTTGAGCAGAGGGTCCAGGTCTTGCCCGCCTGGCGCATGATCTTGGCGATGGCGCCCAGGTATTCCGGGAAGTTGATGATCTCCATGGAGGACAGCATCACCATGTACTCGGCGCCCTCGACGTCGAGCGGGATGGGGATCCCGTAGTCCTCTTCCACGTGCTTCATCTGCGCCTTCACCGCCGGCAGGCGCACGCCCATCGGGCTGCCGATGGTGACGGTGCGGTTGGCGGCGCCCTTGATGCCTTCCGGTGCGTTGCCGGAGGCGGACATGCCCTCGCGCAGCTTGCGCACCATGTAGACGATGTCGTTGCCCACCGGACAGACCACGGAGCAGCGCCCGCACAGGGTGCAGGAGTTGTAGACCAGCTCCTGCCACTCGGCCAGTTCCGCGTCGGTGATGGGCTTGGAGATGTGCAGCCACTTGGCGACGCGGCCGAGCAGGGTGTACTCCTGCTCGTAGACGCGGCGCAGGGGCTCCAGCTTGTGGATCGGCGTGTACTTGGGATCGCCGGTCTCGGTGTAGAACAGGCAGGCCTCGGCGCACAGGCCGCAATGCACGCAGCTGCTGAAATAACTGGCGATGGGGGCGTCGATGACTTCCTTGAGGACCCTGACACCCTTTTCGAGAGAGGCACTCATACCGCTTCCTCCATAACCGTTTTCACCACGCCCTGGCTCCCGTGTCGGAAACCGCCGGCATTCGCCTTGCTCACATCCCCGCTGCGCGGGGGCCCTGCTCGATGGCTCATACCGGCACTCCTTTATGGCCGTTGACCGCGCCGTTGAACCAGCGCGAGCCGAACACGGTGAAGGCATGGAACAGCTTGGTGAACGGGATGAACACCAGCAGCAGCTCGGCGGTGAGGATGTGCAGCGCCAGCATGGTGGTGTAGGGCAGCAGCAGGTGCTGCACCGCCAACCAGCCGGTCAGCACCGGCAGGAAGGTCAGGGTCCAGGTGAACCAGTCCTGGAAGCCCGACAGGTAGCGCTTGGTCGGTTTCATGATGCGGTCCGCCAGCAGCACGATCATCGCCGCCAGGGTGACCACCGTCACCAGGTCGACCACCTGGGAGGGCAGGCCCGGCCATGACACGCCCACCAGGCTCTCGATCAGCTTGATGTGGGGGATGAACAGAAAGATGATGATGGCCAGGCCGATGTGGAACACGTAGCCGCCCACGTAGCTCACCGGCGAGGTCTTGAACATCCCCTCCGGCGGCACGGAGCGGCGCGCGATGGTGTGCCATCCCGAGGCGCCCGGCTTGTGCCGGGGGGCGGACAGGTCCTTCTTGCGGCCCAGGCTGTAGATCTCGATCAGCCGCCACAGGACGCCCAGCACGAAGAGGCTCAGGGCGATGTCCAGGCCCGGTCCGCGCACCCAAGTCAGGAATTGCATTTCGTTCATGTCATTTCTCCAGGTCCGCCAGGGTGGTGGTCTCGTGCGCCGCCTTGGCGGCGCCCTTCTTGGCCCGGTTGGCCACGGTGATGGCGACGCCCGCCACCGCGCCGGCCAAGGCCGCGCCGGCGGTCATCTTGAGGGGATCGGCCGGCATGGACAGGGCCTTGTAGAACCCGCCCGCGTCCCAGAAATCCGGCTCCGAGCAGCCCAGGCAGCCGTGCCCGGCCTCCACCGGCCAAGACGCGCCGCCGTTCCATTTCACGCTGGCGCAGGCGTTGTAGGTGACCGGTCCCTTGCAGCCCAGCTCGAACAGGCACCAGCCCTTGCGCGCCCCCTCGTCGTCGAAGCTCTTGGCAAACTTGCCCTGGTCGTAGAACGGCCGCCGATAGCAGCGGTCGTGGATAGTCTCGCCGTAGAAGGCCTTCGGCCGGCCCAGCTTGTCCAGTTCCGGCAGGCTGCCGAAGGTCAGGTAATGCGCGAGCACGCCGGTGATCACCACCGGGATGGGCGGGCAGCCGGGGATGTTGACGATGGGCTTGTCCTTGATGATGTCCGACACCGCCACCGCGCCGGTCGGGTTGGGCTTGGCCTTGGGGATGCCGCCATAGGCCGCGCAGCTGCCCAGGGCGATGATGGCCGCCGCGCCCTGGGCGGCCTCCCTGAGGGCTTCCAGATTGGTGCGCCCGGCGATGCAGGAATAGGCGCCGTCGAGGCCGGTGGCCACCGAGCCGTCGATGATCAGGACGTACTTGCCCATGTTGTCCTGCATGGCCTTGTGCAGGGCCTCCTCGGCCTGGTGGCCGGCGGCGGCCATGAGCGTCTCCTGGTAGTCCAGGGAGATCATGTCGAAGATCATGCCCTCGATGCTGGGCGAATGGGAGCGGGTGATGGACTCGGTGCAGCCCGTGCACTCCTGGAACGGCAACCAGATGACCGACGGCCGCTTCGCCTGGGCCAGGGCCTCGGCCATCGCCCGTCCGGCGGAGGGCGGCAGGGCCATGAGGGAGGCGAGGGTGGCGCAGTACTTGAGGAAAGTGCGGCGGGAGACACCCTGCCACTCGAGGTTTTCGAGCAATTTCGCGTTCTTGTTCATGGTCACTGCGGTCTCCTGACAGGGATGGACTCGAATGTATTCAGCTTAGGCCAGAAATCAGATCATTCAGATTTGCTAATCCGTTTCTGACGTCGTTCGGATCAGCGACGATGATGTCGGGCACGCGGGTCACTTCCACCTGTTCGCTGACCACCGCGCCCTGGGGATTGCGGTGCACCACCCACCAGACGCCGGGGAAGCGGGTCTCGCTGAAGGTGGACAGGCCGCCGGCCTGCAGGCTGATCTCCACCTCGCCGCAGCCGAGTCGTTCCTCCAGCCAGACGCGGTCGCCGGGCAGGAAGGGCAGGCTGCGCAGGTCGATGGCCCCGCCGACGCCCTCCTCCGCCAGCCTGTGGAGCAGCTCGCCGATCTCGCGCAGTACCGCCGGCGCGTTGCCGCTCATGGGCAGATCATCCGCCTCGACGCGGATGGGGATCCGTTCAAGCGTCATGGCGCCATGCCCCGATCAGGTCCCGGATCCGCCGGCAGGCCACCGGCACGGCCGCCGCGACGCGCGGCGTGGGATGCTCGCCCCAATCCAGCTTTTCCGGCTGGATGGCGACCAGGGCGCGCCGGGCCGGCCAGCGGCCGGTCAACCGGGCGATCGCCATCAGGTCGGTGAGGCCGACTTCGTGCACGCTGGCCTTGCGGTTGCCGGCGAGGAAGCGGTCCATGTCCTCGCCCTCGAAGACGCGCAGGCTACCGGGCTCGCTCCTGAGCTGGGCGGCATCGACGACGATCAGCGCATCCGCTTCCTCGATGGGCACGGCCAGGGTGAAGGAAAGGGTGCCTCCGTCGACATACTCGACATCGTCGTCCACCACGGAGGGAGGATCCCGCAAGGCCTGAATGACATGAACCCCTACCCCTTCGTCGGAAAGCAGGGTATTGCCGATGCCTAGCACGAGCGTCCTCATAGGATTCAAGCTAGCAGGCGGCAACCAAAAGACAACCCGGTCCCGTATGGCTAATTCGGACCAGGGCGGCTGGGCTATACTGGCCCCGTCAACCGGCTTCCACCCTGCCCATCATGTGCCTGACCATCCCCATGCGCGTCGAAAGCATCGACGGATTGCTCGCCCGCTGCCAGGCCAAGGGGGCCTGGCGGGACGTCTCCCTGTTCCTGATGCAGGACGACCCGCCGCGGGTCGGGGAGTACATCATGGTGCATCTGGGACAGGCCATGCAGAAGGTCGCCGAGGAGGACGCCCGTCTCTCCTGGGAGCTTTACGACCAGATATTGAGCGAGACGGGCGGCGTCTGCCCGCCTGAATGAGGCGCCGGACCCGCGCGCGGTCCTCGCCGCCGGGGTGGCGGCCGTTCAGTCCCGGCCGGCGCGCGCCTGGGCCTCGGCCAGCGCCTGGGCCTCGGGATCGGGCAGGGCCTGCACCGCGTCCAGGGCGTCCTTGAGGGTCTCGTCCGGCAGGGCGTTGAGCATCTCTGCCAGGACCTCGGCGGCGTCGATGGTGTCCTGGTCCTCGGGCAGGGTATCGGTATCCAGGTTGGCCACCAGCACGGCGGCCGCCCCCGCCACCTGCAGCAGGCGCTGGCGCTCCGCCATCATCAGTTCGACCTCCTTGCGCAACAGGGTGACTTCCTGGTCATTCAGGGAATGCTTGGTCATGCGCGTCCTCTCGGGGTGTGCGGTGCGAATGGAATAATATCCCCCTCCGCCGCCTCGTTGGAATGCGCCCGTGCTCCTGCGCCCCGTTACCCTCGACGAATCGAACCTGGGCCAGCCCCTGCCCTGGGACCTCTACACCGCCGCGGGTGCCTTGCTGGTGACTTCGGGAACGGTCGTCGCCGACCCGGAGCAACTGCGCCGGCTGGCAGGCCAACCCCTCTACCGCAAGCCGGACGGGGCCGGCGCGGCGGGCGACCCCGCCCAGCGCCTGGATGCCCTTGCCCAGGAACTGTCCAGCCTTCTGCTGGCCCCCTTCACCCCGCTGCTGGAGACCTCCCTGCGCTCGGTGGTCGATGACCTGCGCGCGCTGCATGAACAGGACCCCGACGCCTGCCTGGGTCTGGTCCGGCTGTTGCCCATGGGCTCGCCCGCCGTGCGCCATGTGCTGCTCGCCGCCCTGGTCGCCCAGGTGATCGCCGACGCCCTCGGCCTGCCAGACGGGCAATCCGCGTCGCTGGCCGCGGCGGCCCTGACCATGAACATCGCCGACATGCCCCTGCACGACGCCCTGGCCGGCGGACCGCGCGGCCTGAGCGAGGCGGAGCAGCGGGCGATAGCGGGGCACCCGGAGCGCGGCGTGGAAATCCTGGTCGACGGCGGGGTGACGGACCGGGTCTGGCTGGCGGCGGTGCTGGCGCATCACGAGAACATGGACGGCAGCGGCTATCCGCATCGCCTGGACGGGGCCAGGATGCCCACGGCGGCGCGCATCCTGCGCGTGGCGGACTACTACTGCGCCAAGATCGGCGGCCGCTACTACCGGCCGCCGCGCTCCCCCGAGCACGCCCTGCGCGACATCTTCGGCCGCGAGCGCGGCCGCCTGGACATGACCCTGGCCGCGCAGCTGCTGCGCCGGCTCGGCCTCTACCCGCCCGGCACCCTGGTGCGCCTGGCGAACCGGGAGACCGCCGTGGTCACCCGCCGCGCCGGCCCCGGCAAGACGGTGCGCCACGTCATGAGCATCCTGGACTGGCGCGGCCGGCCCCACGAGACTCCCCGGGAACGGGACGTGACGCACGCCACCACCGCCATCCAGGGCCTGGCCGAGACCGGGGCGGATTGGCCTGAGGTGCCCTGGGCGAGGTGCTGGGGCTATTGAACGGTCGCCGGGCCGGCCTGACCGAGCCCGGTCAGGCCCTCTTGCGGCGACGCGCCGCCCAGGCCAGCATACCCAGGCCGGACAGCATCATGAGATAGGTCTCGGGTTCCGGCACGGGCGCGGTGGTGAAGTTGTCCATCACCCAATCCTGTCCATTGCCGTTGGTGAGGACCTGGACACGATCCACCAGGCCCGTGTAGCCCGAGGCCACCCAGACAGCCGGATCGCCGTTGCTGCCAATGTCAACGTAGGACGTGGTGTGCACCGCCGTGCCCGCCAGGCTCAACTCATAGCCGACCTGCGCACTACCACCGAAATAGGCGCCCTTGAACACAGCGGGCATCGGCAGGCTGACGCCGATGCTGTTGGACCAGGCAAACACGACATTGGGCGCCGAGGCGGCGGGATAGTCATTTTGCATTGTTGCCCAGACCTGCCAGCCCATCGCCCAGTCAGTGCTGTAATCCCAATCAAGACCAGCGTAGTTCTCGGGCAATGTCTCCACACCGGAGCTTGCGTCGAGATCGTCGAACGTGAGGGTGCCTGGTTGGATACCAGGTTGGAACGCGGGGGGCGACGGCAGGCCAGGACCGAGGCTGCCCCCATCGAACGAGATCACCACGGATGCCTGGGCGGCGCCGGCCATTGCCAAGGACAGAACCGTCAGGAAGATGGAGGGAAGACGCGTTGCCTGCATTGCATACCTTTCAGAAAAGATTGAACAAACTCCCTGTTCTCATGATGGCCCGCGCCAATCGGTATCGAGGGCCGTTCATGGCGTTGAGGCGGGAAGGGCACGAATCCTGCCGGACCCAGACAGCACATAAAGCATGATGCATGCCAGATTGGTAAACCCCATATGAAATCAATGATCAAGAATCTCGTGCCCGGTTCATATCCAGGGACTGAGGACATCTGTGTAAGTTTTCTCGACACGCTTCACGGACCCGCAGGGAGAATGACCCGGCTTCGAGAGTGGTGCGGCGAGACCGCGCCTAGCCGCGTGTCGGACTTCCTCCTGCCGAGCCGGTAAATTTGGCCCACCTGCTTGCACACGGACGTTGCCATGGCCCGCTTTCTGCCGATCGACCGAGACAGCGAATACCTCTTCCCGCCCTCGGTGCAAGACTGGCTGCCCGAGCATCACCTGGCGCGCTACATCGCCAACGTCATCGAAAGCCTCGACCTCACGGACATCGAGCGTGCTTACGCCGGGCGGGGCAGTGACGCCTATCATCCCGCCAGCCTCATGAGCCTGTTGATCTATGGCTACGCCAGCGGCGTGTTTTCCAGCCGGCGGATCGAGTTGGCCACCCACGATTCGGTCGCCTTCCGCTATCTCGCCTGCAACCGGCATCCCGACCACGACACCCTGGCCACCTTCCGGCGCCGCTTCGGCGAACAGTTTCAGGCCCTCTTCGTGCAGGTCCTGCAGATCGCCCAGGCCAGCCGCCACAGCGTCCTGTCCAACGGGCATGCCGAGAAGCTCGAAGCCCACCTCAAGCAGGAAGCCCAGGCACTCCTGGCCCTGGCCGAGTCAGCCGACCCAAGTGAACGCCCCGAAGACATGAGCGTGCCGGCCGAAATCGCCCGCCGGGAAGACCAGCTCAAGGCCATTGCCGCAGCGAAGCCCAAGATCGAAGCCCGCGCCAAGGCACGCTACGAGAAGGAAAAAGCCGACTTCGACGCCAAGATGAAGGCGCGCGCGGCGAAGGCGGCCAAGACCGGCAAGAAGCCGGGCGGCAAGCCGCCCACCCCGCCCAGCGCCACCCCACGCGAGGCAGACCAGATCAACCTCACCGACGACGCATCCTGGATCATGAAGGTGGCCGGCGGTGGCCTCGAGCAGTGCTACAACGCCCAGGCGGTGGTCGACACCGAAACCCTGCTGGTGATGGTGGCCGCGGTGACGCAAGCGGCCAAAGACAGACAACAGGTCGAAGCGATGCTCAAGAAGTTGCAAGCGCTACCGGTGGGACCCAACGTCCCGGCCACGCTGCTGGCCGATAACGGCTAGTAGAGCGAAACCAACGTGGCCACCAGCCGGCAAGCCGAAATCGAACCGCTGATCGCGCTGAAGCGGGAGGGCCACCACAGGCCTTGGCAGGACCGCTTTGCCGAACCTGGACCGCTGGCCGAGGAAGCCAGTGACGTGGAGCAAATGCGGCACACCCTGAAGACCAGGGCGGGCAAGGCGGCTGATGCGCTCCGCAAGCAGACCGTGGAGCCGCTGTTCGGCATCATCAAATCGGTGATGGGATTCCGGCACTGCCTGCTGCGCGGGTTGGACAGGGTCCGCAATGAATGGACGCTGGTGTGCCTGGGGTGGAACTTGAAACGCATGGCCGTGTTGCGCCCGAATGCCGTCCAGATGGCATGAAATCAAGTAAAAATCCCTGAAAACAGCAAGTTGAGCGGCTGAAATGCTCAATATTTGTGCAAATCGAGGCGCGGGCCGGAAACCCAGCGCCCGCAGCATCTCAAGTCCGACAGGCTGCTAGCTAGGTGACTGATCAGCCGCAGACAGTGCGTTGATGACGCAGGCCGCCGCCAGCAGGCCGAAGGCCGCCGTGACGCACACCGAGGAGCCGTAGCCGGCGCAGTTGAGGCCGTGCAGGTGGCGGTCCTCGGGGCGCTCGTAGCAGGCGCCGCCCTCGGCGACCGGCCGGGCGAGGGGCTCGGTGGAGTAGACGCATTCGACGCCGAAGCGCCGCTTCGGGTCGCGCGGGAAGCCATGCTCGCGGCGCAGCTGTGAGCGCACCTTGGCCAGCAGGGGATCCTGGCTGGTGCGGGCCAGGTCGTCGACGCGCGCCCGCCCCGGGTCGCGGCGGCCGCCGGCGCCGCCGACGCAGACCAGCCTGAGGCGATGCTGGCGGCAATGGACCACCAGGGCGGTCTTGGCGCGCGCATTGTCGATGGCGTCCACCACGTAGTCGTGCCCCGCGCCGAGCAGATCGGCCACGTTCTCCGGGGTGACGAACTCCTCCACCTCGCGCACCGCGCAGGCCGGATTGATCCGCCCGATGCGGCCGGCCATGGCCCGCGCCTTGGCCATGCCCAAGGTGTCCTCCAAGGCGTGCGCCTGGCGGTTGATGTTGGATTCCGCGACGTGGTCCGGGTCGATCAGGGTCAGCCGGCCGACGCCGCTGCGGGCCAGAGCCTCGGCAATCCAGGAGCCCACGCCGCCAATGCCGATCACGCACACGCGCGCAGCCTCGAGGCGTTCCTGGGCCTCGGCGCCGTAGAGCCTGCGCACGCCGCCGAAGCGACGCCCCGGATCGGTCTCATGCTGGGCGGGGAACAGGTCGGTCATGGCGCGGAGGACGATGCGGGCTGGGCAGGCGTGGGATAATAGCGCAGCCGCGACATCCCTCGGAGGACCCCGCCCGCATGGCCCTCAATCCCTACGTCCTGGACGCCAGCCAGGACAACTTCGACGCCCTGGTGCTGGGCAATTCCGCCCGGGGCCTGGTGCTGGTCCACTACTGGACCCCCAAGGCCGGCCCCTGCATGATCCTCATGCCGCGCCTGGTCAGGCTGGCGGCCGAGTACGGCGGGCGCTTCCTGCTGGTGATGGCCAACACCGACGAGTTGGGCCGCGTCGCGCGCGACCAGGGCGTCGCCAGCGTGCCCACGGTGAAGTTCTACCTGCGCGGCGAGGTGGTGCACACCATCCATGGCGCCGAGCCCGACAGCACCTTCCGCGACGCCCTGGCCCGCTTCGTCGCCCGCCCCGAGGACCGCCTGCGCGCCGAGGCGCTGCGGGCCCACCAGGCCGGCCGCACCGCCGAGGCCATCGAACTGCTGGCGCGGGCGGCGGTGGACCGCCCCGGCGACCTCGCCATCAGCGCCGACCTTGCCAAGCTGCTCACCCTGGACGGCCAGGCCGACCAGGCCCTGGCCCTGCTCGACAGCCTGCCGGCGGAGGCCCGGCGCGACGAGCGCATCGCCCCGATGCGCGCCCACCTCCAGCTCCTCGACGCCGCCGGGCGCGGCCCCGCCGACGCCGAGGCGCGGCTGGCCGCCGACGCCGCGGATCACGAGGCGCGCCTCGCCCTGGCCGCCCGCGCCCTGCTGGACGATCGCCCGCAGGAGGCGATGGCGGGTCTCCTGGCCCTCGCCCGCGCCGCCCCGGACTACCGCGAGGACATCGGCCGGCGCGGCCTGATCGCCCTGTTCGGCATGCTGGGGCCCGAACACGAGCTGACGCGGCGGTTTCGCGCTGAGCTGGCGCGCGGCGCGTGAGCGCTCCCGCCCGGCCACCCTGCCCCGGTGAGGATGTTACGCAATGACGGCAGGGTAGCCCGTTGAGCCAGCCGCCGCCGGCGCCGGCGCCCGCCGCATCCCCGCCGCCCTGGCGGCCCGACTTCGCCAGCGCGCCCCTGTTCGCCAGCATCGCCCCCGTCGCCCGGGGCTTCGCCGGCCACGCCGCCTGGCCCGAGCTGGCGGAACTCGATCGCCTGGCGGCCGCCGCCGGTATCGTCAACGATGCCGGTCGGCCCCTGCGCTTCGTCGCACAGACCACCCGCCACGGCCAGCGCGACTACGAGGCGCGCATCCTGTCCAGCGGCGAGGTGCCGACGCGGCGGGCGAACTGGCACGACCTGCTCAACGCCCTGGCGTGGCTTGCCTTCCCGCGCGCGAAAGCGGCGCTCAACGCCGTGCAGTGCCTCGCCCTCGCCGAGTCCTCGCCGGGACGGCGCCCCGCGCGCTCGGACGCCGCCACCCTGTTCGACGAGAGCGGCTTGGTCCTGCTGGCGCGCGACGACGAGTTGGCGGGACTGCTGCGCGCGCGCCGCTGGGAGGAGGCGTTCTGGACGCGCCGATCGGCCTGGCGGGAGGCGCGCTGCCTGGTGTTCGGCCACGCCCTGCTGGAAAAGGCGCTGCGCCCCTTCCCGGCCATGACGGGGAAATGCCTGTTCCTGCCGGTGGACGACCCGACCGATGCCGAGGTGGCGGTGGATGCGGCGGTGGCCGGGGCCTGGCGGGCGGGCGGCATCGCCCGGCCGGCGGACCTCTTTCCCCTGCCGGTGCTGGGCATCCCTGGCGTCTGGCCGGACAACGAGCGTGCCGAGTTCTATGCCCAGCGTTCGGTGTTCCGCCCGGCCGCCAGGCCGCGCCGCGCTGCTACAATCCACTCAGAATAATAACCGGGCCATCCACCATGGCGGCTTCAGCACCCCCGAATGGCCTGCTCAGGCAGGCCGCCGAGCGCGTACAGGCGCTGGAAGGCCTGGAAGAGGTGCTGTTCTCCCGCCTCCTGGCGGCCAAGCGTCCGGTCGTCATCGCGGTCCTGGCCGCCCTCTTCCTGGTCCTGCTGGGCGTGCAGCTGTGGTTCATCGTCACCGGCTTCGACGATGCCCTCGACATCCTCCTCTGGTTCACCCTCACCGCGATCCTGGCGCTGAGCTTCTCCCTGGCCATGGCCTGGCGCTGGTCGGGGGCCCTCTACCGCCGGCTGGAGAACCTGGAGGGTAGTCTGAAGCAGCGCGCCCGCTATGACGGCCTCACCGGACTGCCCAATCGTGCCTATTTCATGAAGCGCCTGAGCACGGCCCTCGGCCTGGCCCACGAGCGGGGGGACGGCCTGGCCCTGTTGCTCATCGACCTGGACAACTTCCTGATCGTCAACGGCGCCCTGGGACACGAGGCGGGCGACGCCCTGCTCAAGGCGGTGGGCGAGCGCTTCGCGGAACTGGCCCCCGACGCCAACGCCCTGGGCCGGCTGGGCGGCGACGAGTACGCCATCCTGCTGGCGCCGGCAGGCGCCGCCGAGGCGGAGGTCCTGGCCCAGCAGGTCATCCAGGCCCTGGTCAGGCCGGTGGTGGTGCTCGACCAGCCCATCTACCTGGGCGCCAGCGTCG
>JALOTG010000161.1 GCA_025458005.1 Thiobacillaceae bacterium | reverse complement strand
CTTCGCCGTCCGCCGCAGGCGGTTCAGCAACCGCCGCGCACCGCGCGACCCGCGACGCATCAAAGGGCAGAGTCGGTAGGAGGCCCGCTTGCGGGCCGAACCGTTCGCGCCCCCAGCGGCGCTCCTGCTGGTGGTGGAGGGCTGTTTCATCTCACCCGCGACCCTCATCACCCCGGTGCCGATCAGGGTGTCCATGTGGTCGGCCAGATCGTGCACGCCGATGATGCGGCCGTTGGCCTTGTCGGCGACGCGCTTGATCATGCCTTCGGTCTCGCCGGTGAGTCGGCCCTCAGGCCACCGCCCTGTTCACCCCGGTGAGCTTGCCGGCCTTGGCCACCAGCACCGGCCAGCGGGCCTCGCCGATCAGGCTGTCGGCCATGCCCTTGGGCAGCAGGCGGTTGAGCCCGCCGTGATAGGTGCCTACCACCACCAGGTCGGCGTCCAGCGCGCGGGCCTGTTCGATCAGGGCGGCCACCGGCGCGCCGTGGGCGACGCGTGCTTCGGCCTCGACGCCCTCGACGCGCAGGGACTGGACACTGGCCTCGATCTGCTCGGCCAGGGCGGGCGACGGTTCGGCGCCTTCCTTGACCACGGTGAGCAGGGTCACCGGCAGGCGGCTGGCCTTGGCCAGGATCAGGGCGATGTCCACCGCCGCCTGGGCGGCCGGGGTGCCGTCGTAGCCGACCAGGATGCGCTTCTGCCACATCCCTACGTCCCTGGGCACCACCAGCACGTGGGCCGGGGTGTCGGCGATGATGGCGGCGGCGTTGGCGCCCAGCATGCGGTCGGCGAGGCCCTTGGGCGGCCGGCGGCCGATGACCAGCAGGCGGGTGTCGGCGGCGGCGGCGGCGGCGGGGACCTCCTTCTTCGGGTCGCCGCCGTGGCGGATGACAGTCTCGCAGCTCACGCCCTCGCGGGCGGCCGCCTGGGTGACCGCGTCCAGGCGGGCCAGGGCCGACTCGTCGTTTTCGGGGGCGGCCATGGTCATCACGTCCAGGGTGACGCCCATCCTCTTCGCCAGGGCCAGGGCCACGCCGCGCGGCGCCAGGCTGTAGTCGCTGCCGTCGGTGGCGAACATCAGGCGCAGCCGCCTGAGGCCGTCGGGCAGCACCTCGCCCTTGCATTCGCGGAAGATGCGCGTCCGGCAGGTGCGGCAGATGTCCGGGTCGAGGGTCCAGTAGATGGCTTGCGTGATGTTGGAACGTACCGGGAAGAAGGCCCCCTCGCCGATGTCCTTGACATAGGTCCCCTGGCGCAGGAAGCGGTGTACCGAGTCGCGCACCCGCCAGAAGTAGAGCCCGCCGCCCAGGCGCCGGCGGCGGCGGGCCTCCTGGGCGAGCATCTCCGCCCCCGCCACGTCGACGAAGTTCACCGCCGGGGCGGCGACGACCACCGTGCGGTGCTGCGGGTTTTCCTCGTCGATGTTCTGCAGGGCGCTTTGCACGTGGTCCACGGCGCCGAAGTAGAGCGAGCCGTGGATGCGCACGAAGCGCACCTGGGGGCATTCCGGCTTGCCGTGGGCGTCGGCGAAGTAGGTCGAGTCGCCCTCGCCCACCGGCACCACCGCCTCGATCACCGGCCGCGAGGTGCGGTAGAGATACATGACCAGGGACAGGGTCACCCCGGCGAAGATGCCCTCCTCCAGGTTGACCAGGGTGCCGATCAGGGTGACCCACAGCACCGCCGCCTCCGGCTTGCTGGTCTGCCAGATGGACTTGATGTGGTGGAAGTCGATCAGGCCCCAGGCGACCAGGAACAGGATGCCGGCCATGGACGCCGTGGGCAGGTAGGCGGCCAGCGGCGCCACCAGCAGCAGGATGACGACCAGGAAGAGCGAGGCGAACACCGCCGCCAGGGGCGTGCGCGCGCCGGCCTCGTAGTTCACGCCGCTGCGGTTGAACGACCCGGAGGAGGCGTAGGCGGAGAAGAAGGCCCCCGCCAGGTTCGACAGGCCCTGGCCGACGAACTCCTGGTTGCCGTCGATGCGCTGCTCGGAGCGGGTGGCGATGGAGCGGGAGATGGACGCCGCCTCGGTGAGCGCCAGCAGGGTGATGATCAGGGCCGGGAAGGCCAGGTGGCGGAGGGCCTCCCAGGAGAAGTCCGGCGCCGACAGCGGCGGCAGGCCGGCGGGCAGCGCCCCCACGGTCCTGATGCCGGTGGCCTGCTCGCCGCCCAGCAGGGCGTTCAGGGCGTAGGCGGCCAGGCTGCCGACGAGCATGGCGGCGATCATGTAGGGGAACCTGGGCACGTAGCGCCGGGCCAGGATGCCGGCGGCCAGGGTGACCAGCGCGACCGCCGTGACGTAGGGGTTGATGTCGCCCAGCCGCAGGAACAGCTGGTGCAGGACCTCGTAGAAGGGCAGCCCCCGCGCCATGGGGATGCCGAAGAAGTTCTTGATCTGGCTGGCGGCGATGAGGATGGCCGCGCCGGCGGTGAAGCCGATCACCACCGTGTGGGAGATGAAGTTGACCAGGGTGCCCAGGCGCGCCAGGCCCAGGATGAGCTGGTAGAGGCCGACCAGGAAGGTCAGCGTCAGGGCCAGGCGGATGAATTCCTCGCTGCCCGGCTCCGCCAGGTTGCTCAGGGCGGCGAACAGGGCGATGGAGATGGCGGTGGTGGGGCCCGACACCAGGTGCCAGCTGGAGCCGAACAGGGCGGCGATGATGGCCGGCAGCATGGCGGCGTAGAGGCCGTACTGCGGCGGCAGGCCGGCGATGGTGGCGAAGGCCACCCCCTGGGGCAGCACGATCAGGGCGCCGGTGAGCCCCGCCATGGCGTCGTCCCGCGTCGTGTCGCGGTTGACCTGCGGCCACCACTGCAGGAAGGGGGCGAACGGCCGGAGCCAGGCGGGCAGGGCGGCGTAGGGGGTCATGGCGGGGTGTCCGGGCGGCAGTGGGCGGATTGTAACCCCATGCCGGCCTGGGCGACCGGGGTCGGGGAGTGTGCCGCGCGGCGTCGCCGGTGGGTCAGGGAAGCGCCGATCTATTCCGTCCGCGTCATCGCGGGCGAGTCAGCCTAGTGCTGCGAGTCGCTGCGGATCGTGGCGGGAAGCCATCCAGGGTGCGTGTGAATTCCGCATGTCATGGATTGCCGCGTCGGCTGCGCCTCCTCGCCATGACGTCATCGCGAGGCGCGCAGCGCCGTGGCGATCCGGGAATCGTTCGATGAACCGCCTCCCATCCATCATCCGGTCCATGGTCCGAGCGCGGTTCCGGCCAGCCAGGAACAGGCGGCTCGCGTAGAGGGGAAGACGCGGCTGTTGCTCAGGTCGCGGCGGACTCGTCCAGCGGCGCCTCGCCCTCTTCGGGGATGGGGCTGGCCAGCACCTTGTCGATGCGCTTGCCGTCCATGTCCACCACCTCCAGGCGCCAGCTCTCCCAGGTGGCGATGTCGCCGGTCTGGGGCAGGCGGCCGAGCAGCCACATGACCATGCCGCTCAGGGTGTGGTAGCGGCCCTTCTCCTCCTCGGGCACCGCCTTCAGCGCCAGCTGGTCCTTCAGCTCCGGGATGGGGATCAGGCCATCCAGCAGCCAGGAGCCGTCCTCCCGCTGCACCGCCCAGGCATCCTCGTGATCGCTGGGCGTGAATTCCCCGGTGACCGACTCCAGCACGTCGTGCAGGGTGACCAGGCCCTGCAGCTCGCCGTATTCGTCCACCACCAGCACCATCTGCGTGCCGGTGGCGCGGAAGTGGTCGAGCAGTTCCATGCCGGTCAGGCTCTCCGGGACGAACACCTCGGTCTGGGCGAGGGCGGCGAGATCGACCACGGCGCCCTTCAGGGTGGCGTTGAGCAGTTGCTTGGTGTTGACGATGCCGAACACCTCGTCCAGGCCGCCTCGGCAGAGCGGGAAGCGGGAATGCTCGGAGTCCACCACGGTCCGCAGGTTGTCCTCCAGGGGCTGCTCCACGTCCAGGTAGACGATGTCGGCGCGCGGGATCATCAGGGAGCCCAGCAGGCGCTCGTCGAGGCGGAAGACGTTGCGCACCATCTCGTGTTCCTGGCGTTCGATCACGCCGGCCTCCGACCCCTCCTCCAGCATGGCGTGGATCTCCTCCTCGGTGACGCTGGGGGCGGCCTGCTTGCCCTTGCCCATCAGGCGCAGCAGGGTGTCGGTGGACAAGGACAGCAGCAGCACGAAGGGTCGGGTAATCAGGGCCAGGAAGCGGATCGGGCGCGCCGCGGCCCGCGCGATGCCCTCCGGATGGAACTGCGCCAGGCGCTTCGGGACCAGTTCGCCGATGACGATGGAGATGTAGGTGATGATGACCACCACCAGGGCGGTGGCGAGGATGCCGCTGACCTCCGCATCCATGCCCCAGGTCTGCAGCCAGATCGAGAGGGGCGCGGCGAGGGCGGCCTCGCCGACGATGCCGCTCATGATGCCGATGGAGGTGATGCCGATCTGGACGGTGGATAGGTAACGGGTCGGTTCGTCGTGCAGCTCGATGGCCATGGCGGACGCCTTGTCCCCTTCCTCGGACAGGCGCGCCAGCCGCGAGCGGCGGGCCGTGGCCAGGGCCAGCTCGGACATGGCGAACAGGCCGTTGAACAGGATCAGGATGAGCAGGAACAGGATTTCCATGGGGTGTCCGGGGAAGATCGGATCGGGTTACCGCGCCAGGATGGCGCGGACGACGCGGGCGCGGCGCGGAGGCGGCAGGGGCAAATGTCGCCGGTCCGCGGCCGCGCGGAGCGGCGCGCGGACCGGGAAACGGTCACCGCGAGGGCGGCATGGCGAAATGCGGGAACTTGGCGCGTGGCCCGACGCCTCGGACCTGGGCCGGGCCAGGCCGGCAGGCATCTCAAGGACGGGCTGGAGTGGGCTACAACACATACGGCGGGGCGGACGCCCCCGCGATCCCTTTCAGGAGTTCGACTGGGGGCATTCTCGCCCAATTGCCCTGGGTTGTCACCAAGCGTATGAATTCACGCGATTTGTTGGCTTGCGCTCGGGCATGGGCGTGGCCTGGACCGCGCAGCCCCTCAGGGATGCGTGGTCTGAGTGGCGGCCGGCGTCTCGTCTCGCATCACCTTGTGCGGCGTGTGGGGGTGCCAGCCGACCACCGCCAGCATGACGAAGAAGCCGACGACATAGCCGAGGGCCACGTGCCAGCCATTCTTCAGCCAGGCGGCCACCGACTTCGCCTCCGGGAACAGGTTGGACAAGGCCACGCCGGCGGAGGAGCCGAACCAGATCATGGAGCCGCCGAAGCCCACCGCGTAGGCCAGCACCCCCCAGTCGTAGCCCCCCTGGGCCAGGGCCAGGGCGGTCAGCGGGATGTTGTCGAACACGGCGGAGATGAAGCCCAGGCCGAAGGCGGTCTCCCAGGCGGCGGCCGGCAGCTTCTCCACCGGCATCATGGAGGCGCACATCACCAGGGAGAGCAGGAAGACGCTGCCCTTGGTGGCCTCCGGCAGCAGGCTCCACTCGGGTCTTCTCAGCGGCACCGCCAGGAAGATGGCGATCCAGACCGCCGCCCCCAGGAACGGGAAGCCGTCGGCGTAGGCGGGGAAGTGGGTGTTCACCGTCACGTTGGTGGCGACCGCGGCGACCAGGATCCAGGCGACGATGCCCAAGCGGGCCCAGTCCACCCGGACGTCCGCGCTGGCGTCCTTCTGGATCGGCTGGTAGGCCTGCTGCTGGCGGGCGGCGACGAGGCCGAACACCAGCAGGGCGGGCAGGGCGGCGGCGTAGGCATGCAGCACGTCGGCCGGGGCCACGCCGTCGATCCACATCATGGTGGTGGTGGTGTCGCCCACCACCGAGCCGGACCCGCCGGCGTTGGAGGCGGCGACGATGGCGGCCAGGTAGCCGATGTGCACCCGGCGCCTGAACACGTGGGCGGCGACGGTGCCGCCGATGAGGGCCGCGGCGATGTTGTCCAGGAAGGACGACAGGACGAACACCATCACCAGCAGCACGAAGGCCCCCTTCCAGTCGTCCGGCAGGAAGCGGGGCAGCACGTGGGGCATGTGGCTGTCCTCGAAGTGGCGGGCCAGGATCGCGAAGCCCAGCAGCAGGCCGAGCAGGTTGGTGAGCACCACCCACTCGTGCCGCAGGTGGGCGAACCAGCCCAGCACGCCGGTTCCCTCGTGGAAGCCGGTGAAACCGATCTTGTAGAGGGAGATGACCACCAGGCCGGCGAGGGCCACCTTGAGGGTGTGGTGGTGGAACAGGGCGACGCCCAGCAGGGTGAGGGCGAACAGGATGAAGTCGATCGGGATGCCGAGGACCTGGGGGCCCTCGGCGGCCCGGGCCGGCAGGGCGGCGAGCAGGCCGGCGACCGCCGGCAGCCAGCGTTTATCAGTCATGAGCGCGAGTTCGTTGTTATTTGACGAAGGTGACGGGGACCTGGGCGAGATGCAGCACCTTGGTGGCGACCGAGCCCATCAGCAGGTCGCTGAGGGGGCTGAGGCCGCGGGTGCCCATGGTGATCTGGTCGCAGCCCAGTTCGTCGGCGAGGCGGGCAATGGTCGGGGCGATGTCGCCCTGCCGTGTGTGCAGGATCGGGGTGACGCCGGCCGCCAGCAGGATCTCCCGCGCCGGGGCCAAGGCCGCGTCGGCCCACTCCGCCTCCATCGCGGCCAGTTCCTCGGCCTTGAACGAACGCCGCGTCATCCAGTCGTCGCCCACCGGCTGGATGTTGGCCAGGTGCACCTCCACGGTCAGGTTCGGGACCATCCCGGCCATCTTGGCCAAGTGCCGGGTGGCGCGCAGCGAGCCCTCGGAGCCGTCGACGGGAAGCAGGATCTTGTAGGTCATGGCGGATTCCTCGCTCAGGGGTTGACCAGGATGGGCATGCCCAGCATGGGCCAGAGGGTGACCATGGCCACGCCCAGCACCACCAGCAGGATCAGGCTCATGGGGAGGCCGAGCTTGAAGAACTCGCCGGTGCTGAACTGCCTGGAGTCGTAGGCGATGGCGTTGGGGGCCGCGCCGATCAGCAGCACGAAGGGCATGCCGGCGGTGACCAGGGCGGAATAGACGATCA
>JALOTG010000026.1 GCA_025458005.1 Thiobacillaceae bacterium | reverse complement strand
GTCGACGATGTGATCCAGTATCTCTACACGACGCTGAATTCCATCCCCGGCGTGCTGCTCATCGCCGCCGCGGTCCTGGTGGCCCAGGTCTACATCGAGACCCATCCGGACCTGTTCGACACCGCCGCCGCCCGTTCCGACCTGCGTCTGGTCTTCCTCTGCGGCATCCTCGGCGTGACCAGCTGGACCGGGCTGGCCCGGCTGCTCAGGGCCGAGACCCTCAAGCTGAGGGAGATGGACTACATCCAGGCGGCGCGGGCGTTTGGCGTCTCGCGGCCGCGCATCCTCGGCCGGCATGTCCTGCCCAATGTCGGCCACCTGGTGCTGATCAGCGTGGTCATCGACTTTTCCGGCCTGGTGCTGGCCGAGGCGGTGCTGTCCTACGTGGGGGTGGGGGTGGATCCGGTCATGGCCAGCTGGGGCAACATGATCAACGGCGCCCGCCTGGAACTGGCCCGGGAACCGGTGGTGTGGTGGCAGCTGATGGCCGCCTTCCTGTTCATGTTCGCCCTGGTGCTGGCCGCCAACCTGTTCGCCGACAGCGTGCGGGAGGCCTTCGATCCGCGCGCCGGGGGGCGGTCATGAGCGCCCCCGGCCGGCCGCCCGAAGGGGGCGCGCGTCCTCCCCTGGGGAGGAGAGCACGCAGTGACAGGAGGGTAGTCTGGTGAGCGGCCTGTCCGTGCGCGGTCTGCGCATCGAGATCCACGCGCCCGGCCGACGGCTCGTCGCGGTGGACGGCGTGGATCTGGAGGTCGGACCGCGCGAATGCGTGGCCCTCCTGGGGGAGTCCGGTAGCGGCAAGTCCCTTACCGCATTGGCCCTCATGCGCCTGCTGCCCGAGGGGGTGGGCGTGGCGGCGGGCGAGGCCAGGCTGGGCGAGACGGACCTGTTCGCCCTGCCGGAGAAGGCCATGCGGGCGGTGCGCGGCGGCCGGCTGGCGATGATCTTCCAGGAACCCATGCTGAGCCTCAATCCGGTGATGAGCGTTGGCCAGCAGGTCGCCGAGACCCTGGCGGCGCATCGCGGCCTGCTCGGAGGAGGCGCGGCGGACGAGGTGGCGAGGCTGCTCGACGCGGTGGGGCTGGAGGCCGGCCTGGCCGCCAGCTATCCCTTCCAGCTCTCCGGCGGCCAGCGGCAGCGGGCCCTGATCGCGACCATGCTGGCCGGCGAACCGGAATTGCTCATCGCCGACGAGCCCACCACCGCGCTGGACGTCACGGTTCAGGCCCAGATCCTGCGTCTGCTCAAACAGCTGCAGGCCGAGCGGGGCATGGCGCTGCTGCTCATCACCCACGACCTGGACGTGGCGCGGGACATGGCGGATCGGGTGGCCATCATGTACGCCGGCCAGATCGTCGAGTGGGCGCCAAGGCAGGCCCTCTGCGATGCCCCCTTCCACCCCTACACCCGCAAGTTGTTCGAAGTGTTGCCCTCGTCCGCGCGCGGCGGTGAGCGCCTGGCACATCTCCCCGGCGGCGTGCCGGCGCTGGATACGGAACACGGCGGGTGCCGGTTCGCCGCGCGCTGTCCGCAGGCCTGGACACGCTGCCAGACGGAGGCGCCGGGCATGCGCGCGCTGGGAGGTGGACACCATGTCCGCTGCCATCTTGCGGTGGAAGCCTCCCCGGCGCCAGTCGCCGTCAACGCAATCGCGGCTAGTCCCAAGTGGCGGGCCACGCCGGGGCTGCTGCTGGAAGCGGAGGGACTGGTGGTCCACTTTCCCGTCCGCAAGGGCCTGTTCAGGCGCACCGTCGGCTGGACCAAGGCCGTGGATGGCGTCAGCCTGACCCTGTCGGCCGGCGAGACCCTGGCGGTGGTGGGCGAGTCGGGCTGCGGCAAGACCACCCTGGCCCGGGCGCTGCTGCGCCTGATCGAGCCGAGCCTGGGCAGGCTACTGGGCAGCGTGCGTCTGGCCGGGGAGGAGATTACCCGACTGAGGGGCGAGGCCTTGCGGCGGCGGCGGGCGGACATGCAGATCGTCTTCCAGGATCCCTTTTCCTCCCTCAATCCGCGCATGCGGGTGGGCGAGATCCTGGAGGAGGGGCTGGTCGCCTTGCGGCCGGACTTGGATCACACGGCCCGCCGGCGGTCGGTCGCCGACCTGCTCGGCCGGGTGGGACTGGACGAGGAGGCCGCCCTGCGCTACCCCCACGCCTTCTCCGGGGGGCAACGCCAGCGCATCGCCATCGCCCGGGCGCTGGCCGTGGAGCCCCGCCTGCTGATCTGCGACGAACCCACCAGTGCCCTCGATGTGTCGGTTCAGGCGCAGATCCTCAATCTCCTCAAGGCCTTGCAGGCGGAGAGGGGGCTGGCCTATCTGTTCATCACCCACAACCTGCCGGTGGTGGGGTATCTGGCCCATCGGGTGATGGTGATGTACGGGGGGCGAGTGGTGGAGGAGGGACGCACGGCGCAGGTGTTCGAACACCCCCTGCATCCCTATACCGCGCTCCTGCTGGCCTCGGCGCCAGGCCAGGGACTCGGCCAGGCATGCGGGGAGGGGGTCATCGCAGAACGGCCGCGTGACGCCGCCTGTCCGTTCGCGCACCGTTGCCCCAGGGCGGAGCCGCGTTGCCTGCGCGAGCCGCCAGATCTCGTCACCCGATCGGATGGTCGGCGCGTCGCCTGTCACCTCGCGGACTGACCGCACGTCCCGGACTGGCCTTAGGCGGGCGAAGCCCGGCGGTGCCGGTGGGCAACGGGATCAGCTGTTGGCGGGCGGGATGTTGAGCTTCACGCCGGGAGTGAGGGAGTCGGTGTTGTCGTTGTAAAGGCGGATGTCGGAGATCCGCACGTCGTACTTTCGCGCCAGCTCGGCCAGCGTGTCGCCCTTGCGCACCGTGTGGGTGCGCGTGGTCGACGCTTCCTTGGCCTGGGCCTGCCTGGCCGTGCCCGCCGATCGGGGCACATAGAGGCTCTGACTGGCCGCCAGCTTGCCGCGGCTCAGCTGGATCGGGTTGTGTTCCTTGAGCCATTGCATCGTCACGCCAAACTTCTCGGCGATGCGGCTGGCGCTCTCTCCCTTGCGGCCGTTGTAGACCTGCAGGGTATGCCGGTCGGATCCCTTCTTGCGCAGGTTCAGGTTGAAGGTCTCCACCTTGTCGGCGGGCAGCAGCAGGGTTGGCGCATCGCTGTGAATGACGCGCCGCTGATAGGCCGGATTGAGGGCCACGAATTCCTCGAAGCTCATGCCGGCCAGGCGGGCCGCCTGATGCGTGGCCATCGGGCCATTGATCGACACCTGCATGAAGTAGGGCTCATTGGCCAGGGTTTGCAGGGCGATACCGGCTTGCTCCGGGTTCTGCAGGATATTGCGCACGGCCAGCAGCTTCGGCACGTAGTGCCGCGTCTCGGTCGGCAAGCCCAGGTCGGCGTAGCGGAGAGAACGGCCCTGGGCCTTGTTGCGCGCGATCGCCCGCGCCAGGCATCCCTCGCCGCAGTTGTAGGCGGCCAGGGCGAGTTCCCAGCTGCCGAATTGCCTGTGCAGCGTTTCCAGATAGTCCAGCGCCGCCCGGGTCGCGGCCAGGACATCCCGCCGGCCGTCATACCAGGCATTCTGCTGCAGACCGAACACCCGGCCGGTGGAGGGGATGAATTGCCAGATGCCGGAGGCCTGTCTGGGCGACAGGGCCATGGGGTTGAAGGCGGACTCGATCATCGGCAGCAGCGCGATCTCGGTGGGCATGCCGCGCTTCTCGACTTCCTCGACGATGTGATACAGGTACAGCCGGCTGCGATCGATGGCGCGCTGCAGATGGTCGGCGCGCTTGTTGAACCACGCCTCGTGCTGCCGGGTGAGATCGGGGTTCACCTCCTCCAGCCGGAAACCGCCGCGCACCCGCTCCCAGACGTCGCCCTGCTCGATGGTGGAGGTGACCAGCCCGTTCCAGCTGTCCAGGGAATAGCTGATCTTGAGTTCCGGCGCGAAGCCGGACATCACCAGTTCGTTTCCGGCCAGCGCCTGTCCACCAGCCAGGAGGCCGGAGAACAGGCAGGCCAGTAAACAGCGTGAAGCGATCATAAGCACCGGGCGCCCATCATGTGGACACCGAAAATGTTGTCAGGAAAATTTTATTGGCGTTGCCCGGATCGGGCAACCATTAATTTGATTTATACAAAAACATAATCCCGATTAATACTTTCGTGCAACGGACGGGGGTCAGGCCTGGAACCGGTCCTTCATGGCCCGCAGGGCGGCAAAGGCCTGTTCCGGGGATGGCGGGCGCCGCCCCGTCTCGTGACCCACGGCCGCCAGGATTGGCGCCTGGTCGCAGCGCAGGAAGGGGTTGGTGAGTCGTTCCAGACTCAACCGCACCGGCAATGTCGGCCGTCCCTCGGCGCGCAGCGCACCGACCACGCTGGCCCTTTGCGCCAGTGCCTCGTTGTCCGGGTCCACATACTGGGCGAAGGCGATGTTGGCCAGGGTGTACTCGTGGGCGCAACAGACCCAGGTATCGTCGGGCAGGGCGGCCAGCTTCGACAGGGATCGGTGCATCTGCGCCGGTGTGCCCTCGAATACCCGGCCACAGCCGCAGGAGAACAGGGTGTCGCCGCAGAACAGATGCCCCGCGCCGAGGTAGGCCAGGTGGCCGCGGGTGTGGCCGGGCACCTCCAGGATCCTGATCGTCAACTCGGGCGCGGCCAGGCGGATGAGCGAACCTTCCCGGGCGACGTCGGTCAGGCAGGGGATCGGCTCGTCTCCCGGTCCGTGCACCGGACAACCGTAGCAGGCCGCCAGGTCCGCCACGCCGCCGACATGATCGCCATGGTGGTGGGTGACCAGGATGGCGGTCAGGGACATGCCGCGCCCCGTCAGCCAGGCTAAAATGGGCGCTGACTCTCCGGGGTCCACCACCACGGCGTGCCGGCCGTCATGGATGACCCAGATGTAGTTGTCCCGCAGTGCGGGGACCGGCAACACTTCGATCATGATGCCTCTATTCTGGACCGCCGCCTGATGCCGTCAACCATGCTGGACTGGCTGGACTACGATCTCGGCAGCTATGTCCTGACGCGGGAACTGGAGTGGTTCGACCTGACCTGCGCCGACCTGTTCGGCTTCAAGGCCGTGCAGCTGGGCAGCTGCCACACCGATTTCCTCAGGTCCAACCGCATGCCGCACCGCTATTGCGGCGGCCAGGTGGGTGGCGACGTGCATTGCGCCCTGGAGGCGTTGCCGATCGCCAGCGAGAGCCTGGACCTGATCGCCCTGCCGCATGCCCTGGAGTTCTCTCCCCATCCTCATCAGCTGTTGCGTGAGTGCGAGCGGGTGCTGCGCCCGGAGGGCCGGCTGCTCGTCTCCGGCTTCAATCCCCTCAGCCTGTGGGGGGTTCGCCGGCTGATCTCCAGCCGCGAAGGGGGTTATCCCTGGCACGGGCGCTTCATCCACCTGTCGCGCCTCAAGGACTGGCTGGCCCTGCTCGGGCTCGAGCCGATGGGCGGGCGGATGATCTGCTATGCTCCGCCGATCGATCGGCTGGACTGGATACGCCGCTTCACCTTCCTGGAGGCGGCCGGGGATCGCTGGTGGGCCATGGGCGGCGGGGTGTATCTCCTGCACGCGGTCAAGCGCCGCCACGGCATGCGCCTGATCGCCCCGAAGTGGGACAAGTCCTGGCTGGCCCGGCCGGCCTTCAGCCAGCCGACGAGAAGGATCGCGAGGGACCATGGGCAGTGATACGGACAGGTCGGTGCCCGCCTGCGTGGAGATCTACGCCGACGGGGCCTGCAAGGGCAATCCCGGCCGGGGCGGCTGGGGCGCGCTGCTGCGCCACGGCCAGACCGAGAAAGCCCTTTACGGCGGCGCCGCCGAGACCACCAACAACCGCATGGAACTGACCGCCGTGATCGAGGCCCTACGAGCCCTGAAACGCGCCTGCCGGGTCAGCCTGCACACCGATTCGCAATACGTGCAGAAGGGCATCACCGAATGGCTCCCGGCCTGGAAGCGGCGCGGCTGGAAGACCAGCGGCGGCGCGCCGGTGAAGAACCAGGACCTGTGGCGGGAGCTGGACGCCGAGGCCGCCCGGCACCAGATCGAATGGCACTGGGTGAAGGGACATGCCGGTCATCCCGGCAACGAGGAGGCCGACCGCCTGGCCAACCTGGGCGCCCAACAGGCCGCCGGGGGGCGCGGGTGAGGCAGGTCGTGCTGGACACCGAGACCACCGGTCTGGACCCGCAGCTGGGTCACCGGGTGATCGAGATCGGCGCGGTGGAGATCGTCAATCGGCGCATGACGGGCGAGGTCTATCACGCCTACCTCAACCCGGAGCGGGACATTGATCCAGGCGCCGTGGAGGTGCATGGCCTGACTGGCGAGTTCCTGAGCGACAAGCCGCGCTTCCGGGAGGTCTCGGCCGATTTCCTGCGCTTCATCGCCGAGGCCGAGCTGATCATCCACAACGCCCCCTTCGACGTGGGCTTCCTGAATGCCGAGCTGAGCCGCCTGGAGATGGATGGCCTGGCGGCGCATTGCCGGGGGGTGCGGGACACCCTGAAGCTGGCCCGGGAGATGCACCCCGGCCAGAAGAACAACCTGGACGCCCTGTGCAAGCGCTACGCCGTCGACAATTCCGGACGGTCCTTCCACGGTGCCCTGCTGGATGCCCAGTTGCTGGCCGAGGTCTATCTGGCCATGACGCGCGGCCAGGACACCCTGGCCATCGAGCAGATCGCCCCGCCGTCCATGCGGTCGAGCCAGGCCGGCGGGCGGGGGAGCCTCCGGATTCTGGCGGCCACGCCCGAGGAACGGACGGCCCACGCCGAATACCTGGCGGCCATGGCCAAGGAATGCGGCGAGGCACCGGCGTGGTGACCAGACGCGGGGCGGCGGGCGGTCAGTCCTCGACCTGATAGCCCGCGTCCGCGATGGCCTGCCGGACGGCCGACAGGGAGACGCGTTGGGGATCGAAGGCAAGCGTGACGCGACCGGGTTCGAGTTCCACCTCGACCCGCGCCACCCCGGCCAGGCCCGTCAGCACCCGTTTCACGCTGTTCACGCAGCCCATGCAGGTCATGCCGGTCACGCGCAAGGTCGCTTCTTGCATGTCAAGCCTCGTCGATGCTTCGGTTGGGGGTAAACAATTCCACGGCGTGGCCATCGGCGCCGTACAGGGTCCGGCGCTGGGCGGCCGACTGCAGGATGTCCAGGGCGGACTGGTTGCGCCGCATCTGTTCCTCGATCAATCGCCCGTTGAGGCGGTTCAGGCGCTCGGCCTCGTCGGCCACGGCCAGGATGTCCCGCCAAGCCTTGGACAGGCGCGGATCCGGCCGCGCGGCCAGGGCCGTCTGGATGTGCTGGCGTCTGACGGGGCGCTGGAGTTCCAGCAGCGCGCCGAGATCGGCCAACGCGCGGCCCACTTCCTGGGTCAGTCGGTCCTTGTGCCGGGCCAGTTCGGCCAGGGGATCCGGGTTGCCCGAGCGCAACACCTCGGACTCCCTGACAAGGGTCTCGTGGAGGGCGGACAGGCGTTCGGAAAGGGTGTCCAGCTGACCCGCGACATCGGTCATGGTTTCTTGCTGGCGTGGTGGAGCTGCTCCATGGTCTGCTCCACCAGTTTTTCCGCCACCACCTCCTCGTCGACCTTGAAGCGGCCTTCGGCGATGGCCTGACGGATCTCCTCGATCTTGCCGGGGTCGGTGGTGGGCAGATCGGCCAGGGTCGATTCCAGGGATTGCATCAGCGTGGACTGGGAGGTGAGATCCACGTTGTCCTTCACGCCCGCCTGCTCCTGGGTCTGGGCGCGTGCCTTGGACTTTTCCGCCTTGGGTTTCTGCTGCGTGGCGGCGACGTTCTGCAAGGCGTTATCGATCTTCATGCGCATCTCCCAATGTGTTTCCTAGCCGTTATCGGCATGCTCTCGCGGGTTCTTTAGGGATGCATCCGGACGCGTCCGTCGGCGGTGGCCGACCCCTGCAGCACCCTGCCGTTCGGGGCCCGCACCCGGACCGTATCGCCGGCCGCGGCGTCGTTCAGGGCAACGCCCTCCTGGCTGACCTGGAAGCCGCTGCCGACCACGATCAGCTTCACGCGCTGCCCGGCGCGTACCGCCTGCCGTCGCTGGATGCTGTCCACGGTGAGCGCCTGGCCGGCCGCCAGGGGGCGCGCCGCCACCGCGCCCTCGAAAGACTCGCCGCGGCGCAGATACCGATCCGGCGTGGTCTCGTAGACGATCGCGCGCGTCTCCACGTCCTGCTCCCTGAGCGCCTGGCGCGCGGCCACCGGCCACTTCAGGACCAGGGCGGGACCGCGCAGGCCGATCTGGTAGGTCAGGTACAGGGACCATGGCTCGGGCGACTCGCAGCGCACGCCCAGGCTGCCGTTGCCGGCCGGACGGCTGCCGGGGGGCAGGGAGAATTCCAGTTTCGCGCATCTCGTCATTCTCAGCCTCGGGTCGACGGGCCCCACCTCCACCATGGCCTGGGTGCCGGCGTAGGTCCGCTCCGCCAGCTCGCGCAGGTGTCGCTCGGCGGCCTGCCTGGCCAGCCCCCAGTCCTGCGGGACGCTGGTGTCGGCCCGGACCGTCTGGACCAGCCCGACCAGCACAAGGGGGCACAACAAACTGAAGATAGCGCGCATTTTGTATTTGACAACGGAGTATGCCTAGAATTCTGCCAGACCACAGACCGGTCGCACGCCACAGGATCGCCCATGGAACGCCCTTCCCAACCCGGAGACATCGCCCGCGAGGCCATCAAGCGCCTCGCCACCCGCCGTCAGCCGCCGACGCCGGAGAATTTTCGCCGCGCCTATGCCGAGGTGATGGGCAAGGACGCGTCCCTGGCGGACTGGCCGGCGGCCTTGCGTGCCCTGCTGCGCCAGTGGGACGCCCATCAGACCGGGCTCACCCAGGCGCGCAAGCGGGAGATGCTGGAGCGGGTGCTGATCAACTTCGGCAGCAATCCGGATGAACTGGCCGCCAAGATCGCCAACCTGGCGAAGAACTGGGCGGAAACGGCGGCGTCGACACGAGTCGAGACTCCCGAACAGGGCGACGAGGCGGTCGAGCAGATGTCCGCCGGTGCGGAGCCCGCCGGCGAGCCGGAGATCATCACGGGCGCGCCGCGGGTCGACCTGGCGCGGCCCCTGGCCGAGAGCCTGCAGGCCATGGCGGCCGAACTGATGGACCGCTGGCCGGATCTGGCCGATCGGGCCCGGGCCCTGGGCGAGGACCTGACCGGCGGCCGGCCCCTCCAGGATGATCTGGCCGGCAGACTGAGCGCCCTGTGGCGCGAGGTGCTGGTGCGTGCCGGCGACGACAGCGAACTGCTGTCGGGCACCCGGAGGCTGCTCGAGGCCCTGTTCCGCAACATGGGCGACCTGGTCGCGGAGGACGGCTGGCTGCAAGGCCAGATCCGCGCCGTGGGGGCCCTGCTCGGTGGCCAGCTGAATTACCACGTCCTCGACGAGGTTGAGCGCAGCCTGTCCGAGGTGATCCAGCGTCAGGGCCGGCTGCGCGACTCCCTGCGGGAGGCGAAGCAGAAGCTGAAGCAGCTGATCGCCACCTTCATCGACCGGGTGGGCGAGCTGTCCAGCAGCACGGGGCAGTATCACGAGCGCCTGGAGGGCTATTCGGCGCGCATCGCCCAGGCCGAGGACATGGGCGAACTGGGCGAGGTGATCGACAGCCTGAGCGCCGACATGCTGTCGATGCGCGAGGCGATGCGCCAGACCCACGTAGAGTTGCTGGCGGCCCGCAACCACGTCGAAGAGGCCGACCAGCGCATCCGTTCCCTGGAGCAGGAACTGGAGGAGGTCTCCGCGCTGGTGCGGGAGGACCAGCTCACCGGCGCCCTCAACCGGCGCGGCATGGACGAGGCCTTCGAGCGGGAGATGGCGCGCGCCGCCCGGCTGGCGGCCCCCCTGTCCCTGTCGCTGCTGGACATCGACCACTTCAAGCGGCTCAACGACACCCTGGGTCACCAGGCGGGCGACCAGGCCCTCGTGCACCTGGCCCGGGTGGTGCGGCAGATGCTGCGGCCCACCGATTCCCTGGCCCGCTACGGCGGCGAGGAGTTCCTCATCCTGCTGCCCAACAGCGATGTCGCCGAGGCGGAAAAGGTCATGCAGCGGGTGCAGCGCGAGCTGACCCGGCAGTATTTCATGCACGACAACCAGAAGGTCCTCATCACCTTCAGCGCCGGCGTGGTCCAGCACGAAGGCGGCGAGGACCGCCAGGCCCTCGTCGCCCGGGCCGACGCCGCCATGTACCGGGCCAAGTCCTCCGGCCGCAACCGCGTCGAACGGGGCTGAGCCGGCGGCAAGTATTGCCGGCAGGTCTTGCCGCCCGGCGGCAATCCCGGTTCGGTGCGCGCCGGGGCGGGCGGCCGCCGCGCGAACGATTCCGCCCGCTATCCCGCCGCCTGGCCCGGCCGCCGGGGTCTGCCGGGGCTCGCGAGGCCGCAACGGGCTGCTGGCATGCCGCTTGCTCAATCTGGCTCATGAGCATGCTGAGCAGACTGGACAACGACCTGGCCTTCGTCGAGACCGCCCTGAAGGTCCGTGCCCGTCGGCAGGAGATCCTGGCGGCCAACCTGGCCAACGCCGACACCCCCAATTACAAGGCACGCGATCTGGATTTCGCGGCGGCCCTGAAAAGCGCCATGAATTCGGACGCGGTCGGGCTGGCGCGCACCTCGTCCCGGCACCTGGCCGGGACCACCGGCGCGGGCGCCGGCGAGGCCGGGCAGATCCGCTTCCGCGCCGCCGTGCAGCCCAGCCTGGACGGCAACACCGTGGACGTCGACGTGGAGCGTGCCCACTTCGCCGAGAACGCCCTGCATTACCAGTTCCTCCTGGAGCGTGCCTCGAGCGCCTTCCGCAACGCCAAACTGGCCATGGAGTCCGGTCGCTGATGTCCGTCGCCAACGTCTTCCATATCGCCGCCTCGGCCCTGACCGCCCAGTCCATGCGCCTCAACGCCGTGGCCAGCAACCTGGCCAACGCGGAGTCGGCCCACGCCTCCACCGGCGAGGGCTACAAGGCCAAGCAGGTGGTGTTCCAGGCCGTGCCGATCGCGCGGGAGACCCCCTGGGCCCAGGGGGTGCGCATGACCGGCGTCATCGAGGATCCGGCCCCGCCGCGCCTGGTGTTCGATCCCAGGCATCCCCTGGCCAACGCCCAGGGCTACGTGGCCTATCCCAACGTCGATCCGGTGGAGGAGATGGTGAACATGATCTCCGCCTCCCGTTCCTACCAGACCAACGCCGAGGTGATGACCACGGCGAAGGAACTCGTGCAGCGCACCCTGGCGCTGCTGCAAGCCTAGGAGGGTTTGAATCATGGCCGTGAGCGCGGTGCAGAACGAGAACGGCTTGCTGGCCGCCCTGGGCCCGTCCGCCGCCGGGCAGGCCGGCGGCATCAAGTCGGTGGAGGATCGCTTCCTCAAGCTGCTGGTCACCCAGCTGAAGAACCAGGACCCGATGAACCCCATGGAAAACGCCGAGCTGACCATGCAGCTCGCGCAGATGTCCACCGTGGAGGGCATCAATAATCTGAATACCAGTCTCGCCTCGCTGCTGGACAGTTACCGCAACAGCCAGACCCTGCAGGCGGCGAGCCTGATCGACCGCCAGGTGCTGGTCGACGGCGACCGCCTCCAGCTGGCGGGCGGTCTCGGCGGCGGGGCGGTGGAACTCAAGCAGGCCGCCGACCAGGTGCGGGTGGACATCCTCGACGCCTATGGCCAGGCCGTGCGCAGCCTCAACCTGGGCCAGGCGTCCGCCGGACTGCAGCGCTTCGCCTGGGATGGCCTGGACAGCTTCGGCAAACCCGTGGCGGACGGCGTCTACCGCTTCGCGGTCAACGCCTCCCGGGCCGGGGAACCCGTGGAAGGCATCGCCCTGAGCCTCGACCGGGTGGCCAGCGTGGTTACCCAGGGCGGCCAGGTGCGCATCGGGCTGCTGGGTGTGGGCGAGCGGGGCCTGGAGCAGGTGCGGCAGATCTTCTGACCCGGGCGGGCCGCCGCCGGTCAGGCGGACAGAACCGGGTCGCGCGGGCGACGATTGCAATGGATGGAGGAGAGAAATGGGCTTTCAACAGGGTTTGAGCGGACTGAACGGCGCGGCCAAGAACCTGGACGTGATCGGCAACAACATCGCCAACGTCTCCACGGTCGGCTTCAAGTCCAGCCGCACCGAGTTCGCCGACGTCTACGCCAGCTCCCTCACCGGCACCGGCGGCCTGCAGGTGGGCATCGGCACGCAGATCGTCAATGTCGCCCAGCAGTTCACCCAGGGCAACATCACCATCACCAACAGTCCCCTGGACGTGGCGATCAACGGCGACGGCTTCTATCGCCTGAACGACAACGGCGCCATCGTCTTCAGCCGCAACGGCCAGTTCCACCTCGACGATGCCGGCTATATCGTCAACAACAACGGGCTGCGCCTGACCGGCTATCAGACCGACGCCAACGGCAACCTGGTCAGCGCCAACCCGGACGACCTGCAGATCAGCTTCGCCGACATTCCGCCCAGCGAAACCGACGAGCTGAGCATGGTGGCCAACCTGGATTCCCGCGTCGCCGCGCCGGCCGGCGCCTTCGACCCGACCGACAGCGCCACCTACAACCATGCCACGGCGGTAACGGTGTACGACGAGCGGGGCAACGCCCATGCCCTGAACCTCTATTTCCGCAAGGTCGACGCGAACAACTGGGATGTCTACGGCACACTGATCAACGCGGCCGGCAATCATATCCAGTTGGACGGCGGTGCGTTGCTGCCGTCGGATCCGGCGCTGGGCAGGTTGACCTTCGATTCCGCAGGCACCCTGACCGGCTCCACGGTGGGGGCCATCGCCATCGCCGTGGCGGCCACCAACACCGGGGCGGGGGCGATGAGCGTCACCCCGAGCTTCGCCGGCACCACCCTGTTCGGCAACACCTTCGGCGTCAACTCCCTGTTCCAGAACGGCTATGCCTCGGGGCGCATCGTCGGCCTGAACGTGTCCGACAACGGCATGCTGCAGGGACGCTACACCAACGGCGAGTCGCGGGTCATGGGCCAGATCGTCCTGGGCAGCTTCAACAACCCGGGCGGCCTGCAGTCCCTGGGCGGCAACCTGTGGAGCGAGACGGGGGAGTCCGGGCCGCCCAACGTGGGATCGCCCGGCAGCGGTGTGCTGGGCGTGCTGCAGTCGGGGTCGGTGGAGGACTCCAACGTGGATCTCACCTCGGAGCTGGTCAACCTGATCATCGCCCAGCGCCTCTACCAGGCCAACGCGCAGACCATCCGCGCCCAGGACCAGATCCTGCAGACCCTGGTGAATCTGAGGTAAGGCGTGAGGGATGAGGCGTGAAGAGTGAGGGGCAGCGGATGACCGGACGAATTGGCAGGAGACGGCCAGGTAACGGCCATGGCGGGGTTTTCCCCCTCACCCCTCACCCCTCACGCCTCCCCCGTTAGCCATGGACCGCGTCATCTACATCGCCATGACCGGGGCGCGCGAGATCACCCGCCAGCAGGCGGCCGTCGCCCACAACCTGGCCAACGTCTCCACCCATGGCTTCAAGCAGGAGTTGAACGTGTTCCGCGCCCTGCCGGTGGTGGGGGAGGGGGCCAGGACCCGCGCCTACGTGGTGGAGACCACGCCCAAGATCGACTTCACCGGCGGCATGATCCAGCAGACCGGCCGGCCCCTGGACGTGGCGGTGCGCGGTCCCGGCTGGATCGTGGTGCAGGATGCCCAGGGCAAGGAGGCCTACACCCGCATGGGGCATCTGGAGGTGGGTCCGAACGGCCTGCTGCAGACCGCCGCCGGCCTGAACGTGCTGGGCGACGCCGGGCCGATCGCCGTGCCACCCGACCAGGACGTGGCCCTGGCCAACGACGGCACCGTGTCGTCCATCCCCATCAACCAGAACCTGTTCGCGGTCACCATCGAGGGGCGCGTCCGCCTGGTCAATCCGCCGGAGCAGGACCTGGTGCGCGGCGAGGATGGCCTGTTCCGCCTGAAGAGCGGCCAGCCCGCGCCGCCCGACGCCGATGTCCGCCTGGCCATCGGCGCCCTGGAGACGAGCAACGTCAATGCCGCCGAGGCCATGGTCAACATGATCAGCCTGGCGCGCCAGTTCGAGATGCAGACCCGCGTCCTGCGCGCCGCGGAAGACAACCACCGGAGCGCCGACAAGGTGCTTTCCGCCTGACGAGGACCCCGAATCATGCTGCGCTCCCTGCACATCTCCCGCTCCGGCCTCGATGCCCAGATGACCCAGCTGGACGTCATCTCCAACAACCTGGCCAACGTCAGCACCACCGGCTTCAAGAAGGCGCGCGCGGTGTTCGAGGACCTGCTCTACCAGATCATCCGCCAGCCGGGCGCGCAGTCCTCCCAGCAGACCCAGCTGCCGAGCGGCTTCCAGCTCGGCGTGGGGGTGCAGACCGTGGCCACCGAGCGCATCTTCACCCAGGGCGCCCTGCAGCAGACCGGCAACGCCCTGGACGTGGCCATCAACGGACGCGGCTTCTTCCAGGTACTGTTGCCGGACGGCAGCACGGCCTACACCCGGGACGGTTCCTTCCAGGTCGACAACCTGGGTACCCTGGTCACCGCCAGCGGCTACCAGGTGCAACCCAACATCATCATCCCGGCCGACGCCCTGGTCATCGCCATCGCCCGCGACGGCACGGTGTCCGTCACCCAGCCGGGCGGCGGCGGACCGACCACCCTGGGCCAGCTGCAGCTGGCCTCCTTCGTCAACCCGACCGGCCTGCAGAGCATGGGCGAGAACCTGTTCATCGAGACCGCCTCGTCCGGCGCGCCGCAGGTGAACACCCCCGGCCTGACCGGGCTGGGCCTGCTCAACCAGAGCATGATCGAGACCTCCAACGTCAACGTGGCCGAGGAGCTGGTCAACATGATCGTCGCCCAGCGCGCCTTTGAGATGAATTCCCGCGCCGTCACCACCTCCGACCAGATGCTGCAGCGTCTGACCCAGATCTGAGGCCGCCCGCCATGATGGAGGACCCGTCCATGCGCCGCCCGACCCCAAGGCACGCCGTGCTGCTCGCCCTGGTCGCGGCCCTGCTGGCGGGCTGCGGCACGGTGCCCAGCACCGACATCCAGATTCCCCTCACCGCCCGCCCGCCGGTGGACGACAAGAGCGGCTTCAACAATGGCGGCATCTTCCGGCCCAGCCGCGGGCTGGCCATCTTCGAGGACCGCCGCGCCCGCTTCGTCGGCGACAACCTGACCGTCAACCTGGTCGAGAGGGGCTCCGCGACGCGCAAGTCCGAGACCAAGGAGAGCCGCGCGGCCTCCGCCGAGGTCAACGTCCCCACCCCGATGGTGCTGGGCAAGACCCCCAGCGCGCTCGGCGAGACGGTCTGGAACCCCGAGTCCAGCTCGACGCAGAACTTCTCGGACAACGACACCAACAGCAACACCATCACCGGTACCGTCACCGTCACCGTGGTGGAGGTGCTGGAGAACGGCAACCTGGTGGTGGCGGGGGAGAAGCGCATCAGCGTCAACAACGACACCGAGTACATCCGCCTGGCCGGCGTGGTCAACCCGATGTACATCAGCGCCAGCAACACCATCGACTCGACCCGGCTGGCGGACGCGAAGATCGAGTCGAAGAACGCCCAGGGTCTGGATGCCGCGCAGGTCACCAGCATCTTCGCGCGCTTCTTCCTCACCCTGGTGCCGTTCTGAGGCCTGGGCGAGGCAACCGGAACCGGAGGACACGCGCATGACCCACCCCCCCCGACACCCGCGCTTGCGCGCCGCGCTCGGCGGCCTGCTGCTCGCGGCGGCCTGCGCCGTGGCGCCCCTGACCGGCCACGCCGAACGCATCAAGGATCTCGCCAACATCGATGGCGTGCGGCCCAACCAGCTCTATGGCTATGGCCTGGTGGTCGGCCTGGACGGCACCGGAGACCAGACCACCTCGACGCCTTTCACCATCCAGGCCCTGATGTCGATGCTGACCCAGCTCAACATCCAGCTGCCCAAGGGCGCCAACCTGCAGCTGAAGAACGTCGCCGCGGTGACCGTCACCGCCACCCTGCCGCCGTTCGCCAGGCCCGGCCAGCAGATCGACGTCACCGTGTCCTCCCTGGGCAACGCCAAGAGCCTGCGCGGCGGCACCCTGCTCATGTCGCCGCTGAAGGGCGCCGACGGCGAGATCTACGCCGTCGCCCAGGGCAACCTCCTGGTCGGCGGCGCGGGCGCCGCCGCCGGCGGATCGAGCGTCCAGGTGAACCACCTGGCGGCCGGGCGCATCCCGGCCGGGGCGACGGTGGAGCGGGCGGTGGCCTCGCGCCTGGTGCAGGGCGACATCGTCAACCTGGAGCTCAAGGAGGCGGACTTCACCACCGCCGCGCGGGTCGCCGAGGCGGTCGATCGCGCCTTCGGCGCCGGCACGGCCCTGCCCCTGGACGGCCGGCGCATTCGGGTGCGGGCGCCCGCCGAGCAGGCGCGCCACATCGCCTTCCTGTCGCAACTGGAAAACATCGATCTGAGTCCCGCCCAGCCGACCCCCAAGGTGATCATCAACGCGCGCACCGGCTCCGTGGTCATGAATCAGCGGGTCAACCTGGAACAATGCGCCATCGCCCACGGCAACCTCACCGTGACCGTCGCCAGCGAGACCAAGGTCAGCCAGCCGGGCCCGCTGGCCGGCGGCCGGACCGTGGCGACCGAGCAGGCCGAAGTGGAGGTGAAGGCCGACAAGGGCGAGCTGGTGGTGCTGTCCGCCACCGCCTCGCTGAACGACGTGGTCAAGGCGCTCAACGAAGTGGGGGCCACGCCCCAGGACCTGCTGGCGATCCTGCAGGCGATGAAGGCGGCCGGTGCCCTGAAGGCCGATCTGGAGATCATCTGATGAGCGTGGCCGGCGTTCTTCCGGAACACCTGGCGGGGGACGCGCGCGGCCTGCAGACGTTGCGCGCCCAGGCGGCGCGCAACGATCCGGAGGCGCTGCGCGGCGCGGCGCGGCAGTTCGAGTCGCTGGTGGTGCAGATGATGCTGAAGAACATGCGCGCCGCCAGCTTCGCCGGCGAGGACGACCCCTTTGCCCCGAGCGAGTCGATGAAGCTGTACCGCGACCTGCTCGACCAGCAGTGGGCGCAGCGGATCTCGTCTTCCGGGGCATTGGGCTTCGCCGACATGCTGACCAAACACCTGGGCGGCCCGCGCCATGAACCGGTCCCGGCCGGGGCCTTGCAGGGCCACGCCGGCGCGGGCGGAACGGCGCTCGCCCCCGCGCATGCCAGCCCGGCCGACGCCTTGGCCGGGACGGTGGCGCCCGCCCAGGCCCGCCCGGAGCCCGACGCGGCGCCGCGCGCCGACGTGGACCGCAAGCAGCGCTTCCTGGACGCCATGCGCCCCCATGCCGAGACGGCGGAGCGGGCCACCGGCGTGCCGGCTCGCTTCATCCTGGCCCACGCGGCCCTGGAGTCCGGCTGGGGCGAGCGGGAGATCCCGCGCGGCGACGGCGGCGCCAGCCACAACCTCTTCGGCATCAAGGCCGGCGGCGGCTGGCGGGGCGACAGTGTCGAGGCTACCACCACCGAATACCGCCACGGCCTGCCCGTCAAGCAGGTCGAGCGCTTCCGCGCCTATGCCGGCTACGCGGAGGGTTTCGCCGACTATGCCGCGCTGCTCGTACGCCGCTATGGCCATGCCGTGGGCGCCGGGGCGGACGCCGAGGACTTCGCCAAGGCCCTGGCCGCCGGCGGCTACGCCACCGATCCCGCCTATGCCGGCAAGCTGCGCGGCGTCATCGCCAGCGTGGCGCGGGCCGGGGTGTGACTACAGGATCGACTTGAACTGCCGTTATACGGCTTGCGGGAACGGAGAAAGACATGACAGCGGGGATCATAGGCATCAGCATCACCGGGCTCAACGCCGCCCAGGCCGCCTTGCGCACCACCCAGCACAACATCTCCAACGCCAACACGCCGGGCTTTCATCGCCAGCAGGTGCAGCTCGCCACGCAGCCCCCCAGCTACACCGGTGCGGGCTACTTCGGCAACGGCGTCAACGTGGCCGCGGTCACGCGCGCCTACAGCCAGTTCCTCGACCAGGAGCTGCACGCCACCCAGGGCCAGCTGGCGCGCAACCAGGTCTACGCCACCTACGCCAGCCAGATCGACCGCCTGCTCGGCGACCGGGACAGCGGCCTGAGCACGGCCCTGTCGGCCTTCTTCGGCGCGGTCGGCGAGGTGGCCAACGATCCCACCTCCATGGCCGCGCGCCAGACCCTGCTCGCCGCCGGGCGCAACCTGGCCGGCCGCGTCAACAACCTGGGCGGCGTGCTGGACGGCATGCGCCAGGGCATCAACCAGGAGATGGCGGTCATCACCGATCAGGTCAACGCCTACGCGCGGCAGATCGCCGCCCTGAACGACGACATCGCCGCCAGCGAGGCGCGCGGCGGGACGATCGCCAACGACCTGCGCGACCAGCGCGAGCAGCTCACCGCCGAGCTGAACACGCTGGTCAACGTGACGGTGGTCAACCAGACCGACGGCACCTACAACGTCTACATCGGTGCCGGCCAGCCCCTGGTCATCGGCAACCTGGCCGGCCGCATGGCGGTGGTGGACCAGCCCGGCGACCCCAGCCTCAAGGTGCCCGCCCTGGTCAACAACAACCTGGCCATCCCCTTCGGTGCCGATGCCATCAGCGGCGGCCGGCTCGGCGGCCTGCTGGCCATGCGCGAGGAGGTGCTGCTGCCGGCCCAGAACGAGCTGGGCCGCATCGCCATCGCCATCGCCGACCAGTTCAACGACCAGCACCGCGCCGGCTATGGCATCGCCGACGCCGTGCAGCGGGCCTTCTTCGCCAGCGAGGCCGGCATGCTCCGGCAGCCCGCCGCCTATGCCAGCAACAGCAGCGCCAACCCGCCGGACATCGCCATCGCGCTGGCGGACAGCGACGCCCTGACCGGCAGCGATTACCTGCTCAGCTTCGATGGCGCGAATTACAACCTGGTGCGCCTGTCCGACAACCAGGCCGTCGCCAGCAATCTCGCGCCGGGCGCCACCGCCACGGTGGACGGCTTTTCCCTCACGGTGGACGCGGGCGCGGACGACGCCCCCGTGGCGGGCGATCGCTGGCTGATCCGGCCGACCGCCGACGGCGCCCTGAGCCTGGCGGTGGCCCTGGCCGACGCACGCCACATCGCCGCCGCCCAGGCCCTCGACGCCACCGGCACCACCGGCGCGCCGGGCGACAACCGCAATGCCCTCGCCCTGGCCGAGCTGCAGACCAGCCCGCTGATGAGCAACGGCACGGCCACCTTCCAGGGGACCTACAATCAGCTGGTCAGCCAGACCGCCAGCCTGGCCAGCGAGGCGGACATCGGCGTGGCGGCCTACGAGACCCTCAGCCAGCAGGCCCTGGAGAGCCAGCAGTCCCTCTCCGGCGTGAACCTGGACGAGGAGGCCGCCAACCTGATTCGCTTCCAGCAGGCCTACCAGGCCTCGGCCCGCGCCCTGCAGGTGGCCACCGGGCTGTTCGACGAGATCCTGGCCATCGGCCGCTAAGCCACCACGAGGTGCCCTCATGCGCGTCAGTTCCCTGACCTTCTACACCAGCAGCCTGGCCGGCATGCAGAATCAGCAGGCGGCCATCGCCCGGCTGAACCAGCAGATCGCCACCGGCCAGCGCCTGCTCGCCCCCAAGGACGATCCCGTGGCGGCCAACCGCGCCCTCGAACTGTCCGACCGCATCGCCCTGCGCCAGCAGCACCAGTCCAACCAGCAGAAGGCGGAGCTCGCCCTGAATTACGAGATGACGGTCGTCCAGGAGATGCGCAAGGCCATGAACGACGCGCGCGCCCTGCTCACCGGCATCAGCCCCTCGCATGATCAGGACCTGCGCGAGCAGCACTCCGACCTGGTGACCGCGGCCTACAAGCACATCAAGGACCTGGCCAACACCCGCGACCCGTCCGGCAACCACATCTTCGCCGGCTTCGAGACGGCGGCCGCGCCCTTCGAGCATGCCCAGGCGGCCCCCGGCGGGGTCAACAGCCCCGCCACCGACTACCGGGGTACCCTGTATCCGGATGGCCTGCGCATGATCGAGGTGGACACCGGGCGCGAACTGCAGGTCAACGACAACCTGGAACGGGTGATCGCCGACGACGCCGACCGGGACGGCAGCGTGGAGGCCAACGAACACGACCTGCTGCGCGCCCTCGACCAGGCGGCCATCGACCTGCGCGACCCGGCGGTGACGCAGGCCCAGATCGACGCGGCCATCGCCACCCTGGATGCCGCCCTGCAGGCGCTCGGTGGCGTGGAGCAACGCATCTCCGCCGATCAGGTGCAGCTGGCGGACATCCAGGCAACGACCCAGGCGCTGCTGACCGAGGAGGAAAACGCCCTGACGGACATCATGGAGCTGGACGACACCGCCGCGATCATGGAACTGCAGCTGCGCCAGACCCAGCTGGAGGCGGCCCAACGCGCCTACGCCAGCACCGCCCAGCTATCCCTGTTCGATTACCTCTGACCGGCCCGCCCGCGCGGCGGCCGATCCTATCCCCGCAGCAGCACCATCACCGCGCCGCCGCCGCCCTCGGCCGGCCGCGCCTGCACGTAGGCCAGCACCTCGTCGCGCTGGGTCAGCCAGTGGCGCACGTGGGTCTTCAGCACCGGCTCGCGATTCTTCGAGCCCAGCCCCTTGCCGTGGATGACGCGCACGCAGCGCACGCCGCGCCGCTTGCACTCGAACAGGAACTCGGCCAGCTCGTGCTTGGCCTCGACGCGGTTCAGGCCGTGCAGGTCCAGTTCCGCCTGGGCCACCCACTGGCCGCGCAGCCGGCGCAGGATCTGGCGCGGCAGGCCCGGCCGGATGTAGGACAGCTCCTCGCCGGTCTCGGT